>NZ_CP054424.1:3186979-3503677 GCF_013334205.1 Rhodoferax sp. BAB1
AACGGCCACGGGGCATCGACCTGTACCGCCTGCGGACGGGCCGGGTCCGGGCCCAGCCATGAAGTCCAGGGGCTGCCCGCCGCAGATTCATCGAGTGCGATGCGCGGCACGCTGGCGGCATGGCTGCCCAGCGTTTCGGCCACGCTGCGGTCCGTGAAGAGCAGTCGCGCGCCCGCGTCGTTCAACATGCCGGCCAGGCTCTCGGCGGTGGCGCCCGGTGCCAGCGGCGCCACCACCACACCGGCACGCAGGGCGCCGAGGTAGGTCACCGCATAAGCGATGGAGGTGCCGGCGCAGATGGCGATCACCTCGCCGGGCAACACGCCATCGCGCTGAAGCGCCGCGGCTACGCGGTCCATCCGGGCATCGAGTTCGGCGTAGCTGAGGGCCTGGCCCTCCTGCACCAGGGCGCGCCGTGCGGGCGCCTGCAGTGCGTGCTGGTGGATGAGGCCGGCGATGGTGCCGAAAGGGGCGGCCAGGGCCTGTTCCAGAGACGCAGTCATGGGCGCGCCAACTCCCGCTCCTGCAGCTCGCGCCACAGGATCTTGCCGGTACCCGATTTGGGCAAGGCGGCCACGAACTCCACGATGCGCGGGCTCTTGTAGGCCGCCATGTGCTCGTGCGACCAGTGGATGATGTCGTGCTCGCTGACCTGACCGCGCGCCTCTTCCTTGAGCACCACCAGCGCCTTCACGGTCTCGCCGCGCCTGGCATCATGGGCACCGATCACGCAGGCCTCGAGGATGGCCGGGTGTTTGTACATCAGCGCCTCGACCTCGGCCGGCCAGACCTTGTAGCCCGAGGCATTGATCATGCGCTTGAGCCGGTCGACCATGAAAAAATAACCATCCTGGTCCACATAGGCCAGGTCACCGGTGCGCAGAAAGCGCCGGCCATCGATCTCGATGAAGGCCTGGGCGGTGGCCTGGGGCTGACGCCAGTAGCCCTGCATGACCTGCGGCGCATGCAGCACGATCTCGCCGGTCTCACCAGCCGCCACTTCCTGCTGCGACACCGGGTCCAGCACGCGGGCATCGACGTCGTAGACCGGGATGCCCAGGCATTGGGGTTTGGGCCGATGCGGCGGGTTGATGTGCGTGGCAGCCAGCGTCTCCGACATGCCATAACCTTCCACGTAATCCAGGCCCGTCAGGTCCTTGAGCTTCTTGGCGATGGCCTCGGGCATGGCCGCGCCGCCGCCGCGCACGCCCTGGAGGCTGGAGAGGTCGTAGTCACCCAGGCGCGGGTTGGAGAGGAAATCCACCACCATGGTGGAGATGGCCTGCCAGATGCCGATGCGGTGGCGCTGGATGCATTTCGCCGCCACGTCGCGGTCCCAGCGCGAGAGGATGACGATGGTGGCGCCGGCAAAAAGCGGCCCGTTCATGCTGCCCGACATGCCCGTCACATGGAAAAAGGGCAGCACGGCCAGGTAGACCGCGTCTTGCGTGCGGCCGAACCACTGCACACCACCCACCAGCGTGCTCATGGTGCTGCGGTGCGTGTGCATGCAGCCCTTGGGCTGGCCCGTGGTGCCCGAGGTGTAGGGCATCACGCACAGGTCGTCCGGGCCGGCGGTGTGCGGGCCGGGGCGCAGCTTCTGCTGCAGCATATCGGCCCACAGCGTCACACCCGGCGCGCTGATGGGCTCGCGCGCTGCGGCGACAAAGGGCGGGACGGCCAGGTCCGTGGGTTTGTGCAGGTAGTCGCTGTAGGCTGCCACCAGCACCTGCTGCAACCCGGCACCGGCGACTTCGCCCTGCAGCGGCGCCATCTGGGGGTACAGGTCCTGCGCCACCAGGGCCACGCTGGCGCCACTGTCGCCGACGTAATGCCGCAGCTCTTCCGTGCGGTTCATGGGGTTGACGGGCACCACCACCGCGTTGGCGCGCAGGATGGCGTAATAGGCCAGCACCCACTGCGGGCTGTTCTGCATGTAGAGCAGGACCCGGTCACCGGCCTTCACGCCGCCCACCTGCTGAAGCCAGCCGGCGATGCGCTCGCATTCGTCGCGGAACTGCTCGTAACTCAGCGGGCTGTCGTAATAGATGAGGTAAGGCTTGTCCGGATAACGCGTCGCCGAGACTTCGACGTTGTACCAGAGGCTGGTCTGCGGCAGGGTCAGCTGCCGGGGCAGGCCCGGGGGCCAGTGCGCGAAATGCCGTGTGTTGTGGGCCGCTTGCATGCTGTCTCCTCGTCTGCCCCGCGCACGCGCACGTGACGGAGGGCGAGGGAATTATGGGCTCTTGCCCGGTGCCGGCCTGTCGCGCTGTGGACTGCGCACATAAGCGTAACGCTGCGGCAGGCTGGCCTGCGGCTCTTCTTCGGGTAACCAGCGGCCGGATTCGACCGCCTCCGCGACGCGGGCCACGTCCTGCGTGTGCACCAGTCCCAGGCCACGCTCGGTCTGCAGGTACACATGGCCGATTTCATCCACCACGCAGCGCTGCACGCTCACCGGCTCACCGCTGTGCGCGCGTACCGTTCCGTCCGCTTCCATGCGCCAGATCCAGGGCGTGGCTTCCAGCTCCACGTAGACACGCTGCGGCCCGTTCTGGAAAAACCAGCGCCCCTGGGCGTCGGCCGCGTAGTTGCGCTGGATGAAGTCGATCAGCTTCTCGTGCCTGAGCAGCGAGCCCTTGGCCCCAGGCCGGCCGCTGTCGAAGGCGCCCGCCGCCTGCGATCGGTCGTCACGCATGTACCAGTTGCCGCGCGCATCCAGCCCAAGCCAGCCGTAGCAGTCGGGCACATTGGGCCACTTGGCCATGGCCTGGCGGACGATGTCATCCATGCGCCTGCTCCTTGAGGCCGGCCGCCTGCAGCAGCCAGGTGCCCACCGCCTCGGGCATGGAGCACACATGGCCCGGCCAGCGCCCGGCGGGGAAACCCACATGCCCCCCCTGCGCGGGCTGCCACAGGGTCACCCACTGGCCCACCTCGCCTGGACGCGGCAGGCTGCCCGCCGGCACAAAGGGATCGTTGCGCGCATTGAGCGCCAGCGCCGGGATGCGGATGCGGTGCAGATGGGGTTTGGCCGAGGCGCGTGCCCAGTAGTCGTCGGTGCTCTTGAAGCCGTGCAGCGGCGCGGTGAACAGGTTGTCAAATTCATAGAGGTCGCGCGTACGCAGCAAGGCCTCCCGGTCGAACAGGCCCGGGTGCTGGTGCCACTTGGCCAGGGCCTTGGGTTTCATGCTGCGCAGGAACATGCGGGTGTAGACCTGCCGGTTGAAGCCGCGTCCGATGGCGTGCCCGCCCGCGGCCAGGTCCAGCGGCGAACAGACACTGGCCACGGCCGAGACCACCGAGGCGGCGGCGTCGCCCAGCTCTGCGGCCCAGCGCAGCAGCGCATTGCCGCCCAGCGAGATGCCCAGGGCCACGATGGGGCCAGGGTGCCGGCTGCGCAGCTGGCGCAGGATCCAGTCGATCTCCTGCCAGTCACCCGAGTGGTAGGCGCGCGGCGCGCGATTGAGTTCACCGCTGCAACCACGGAAATGCGGCACGGCATAGGCCAGGCCCTGCTGCCGGGCGAAGCCGGCAAAGGCCTGTGCGTACTGGCTTTCCGAGGATCCCTCCAGTCCGTGGAAAAGCACCAGCAGGGTCTGTCCCGGCGCGTCCTGCAGCCAGTCGACGTCGATGAAGTCGCCGTCCGGTGTATCCCAGCGCTCGCGCCTGAACTGCGGCCGCGGCCCATGCCCACGGCGGGCATACAGCGCCGCCCAGATGGTCTGCAGGTGGCCGCCGGGCAGCCAGAAGGGTGAGGTGTAGTTCATGCCAGAGAGGTCGGTTGGCCCGATTTTCCTCCACCGCACACGCCATGGCTGTCAGCGGTGTATTCTTGCCACGCCTTCGTCCCGGAGTTCACCATGCGGTCCCGCTCACTTGTCTTGCTCTTGCTTGTTCTGCTGTCCGGCTGCGGCTACCGCGACTTCCAGCAGCTCGATGCCGAGCGCCAGGCCGCCTGGGCGGCCTTGACACCGCTGTACCAGCAACGCACCGCCCTGCTCACCAACCTGCTCACGGCGTCCCGGCCCCTGCCCGGGATCGATCCCGCCCAGCTGGTCCGGCTGGCTGAGGCCCGCGTCCAGGCGATTGCCTTGCCAGCGACGCCCGCCCTGCCTGAGGACGCTGCACTGCTGCAGCGTCATACCGCTGCTCAAGCGGCACTGGGCGCTGCGCTGGCACCTGTCCTGCAGGCGGCACGCCGCGCACCGGGCCTGCAGCCCCTGAGCGGTCAGTTCGATGGCCTGGAGAACCGTATCACCGTGGCCCGCAAGCGCTACGAGCTGGCCACCCAGCGCTACAACAGCCTGGTCGACAGTTTTCCCTCCAGCCTGACGGCCCGGGTCCTGGGCCTGGGACCGCGGCCCATCCTGGGCGACCCCCAGCCCTGAAGGAACAAAGGCCCTGCGTTCACACGACAGGGCCTTGTTGACAGTGCGGTCGCAGGGGCCGCGGCTGAAGCGCGCTTATTTCTTCTGGCGGTACTTGCGTAGCGCTGCGATCTGAGCGGCCATGACAGCCAGCTCGGACTGGGCCTTGGCCAGGTCCAAATCGCTCTTGGCGTTCTTGAGTGCTTCTTCGGCGGCCAGCTTGGCTTCGTTGGCCTTCTCCTCGTCCAGGTCCTTGCCGCGCACGGCGGTGTCGGACAGGACGGTCACGCAGTCGGGCTGGACTTCCAGGATACCGCCGGCGACGAAGACGAACTCTTCCTTGCCGTCAGCCATCTCGATGCGCACCGAGCCGGGGCGGATGCGCGTGATCAGCGGGGTGTGACGCGGGTAGATGCCGAGCTCGCCCGCTTCGCCGGGCAGCGCGACGAATCGCGCCTCGCCCGAGAAGATGGACTCTTCGGCACTGACCACATCGACGTGGATGGTGTTCATGGTGACTCCGGTTGGCCCGCTGGCTTAGACCTTCTTGGCTTTTTCGAAGGCTTCGTCAATGGTGCCGACCATGTAGAAGGCCTGCTCGGGCAGGTGGTCGCATTCGCCAGCCACGATCATCTTGAAACCGCGGATGGTTTCCGACAGCGGCACGTACTTGCCCGGGGCGCCGGTGAACACCTCGGCCACGTGGAAGGGCTGCGACAGGAAACGCTGGATCTTGCGCGCGCGGGCCACGGTGAGCTTGTCTTCCGGTGCCAGTTCGTCCATGCCCAGGATCGCGATGATGTCGCGCAGTTCCTTGTAGCGCTGCAGCGTGCCCTGCACGGCGCGGGCCGTTGCATAGTGCTCTTCGCCCACGACTTGCGGGTCGAGCTGGCGGCTGGTGGAGTCCAGCGGGTCCACGGCGGGGTAGATACCCAGCGAGGCGATGTCACGCGACAGCACCACGGTGGAATCCAGGTGGGCGAAGGTGGTGGCGGGGGACGGGTCGGTCAGGTCGTCGGCCGGCACGTAGACGGCCTGGATCGAGGTGATCGAGCCGGTCTTGGTGGAGGTAATACGCTCTTGCAGACGGCCCATTTCCTCGGCCAGCGTCGGCTGGTAGCCCACGGCGGAAGGCATACGACCCAGCAGGGCAGACACTTCGGTACCGGCCAGGGTGTAACGGTAGATGTTGTCCACGAAGAACAGCACGTCCTTGCCTTCGTCACGGAAGGCTTCGGCCATCGTCAGACCGGTCAGGGCCACGCGCAGACGGTTGCCCGGGGGCTCGTTCATCTGGCCGTAGACCATGGCCACCTTGGAGTCGCCCAGGCTTTCCTGGTTGACCACACCGGCGTCCGACATCTCGTGATAGAAGTCGTTGCCCTCACGGGTACGCTCACCCACGCCGGCAAACACGGACAGACCCGAGTGCGCCTTGGCGATGTTGTTGATGAGTTCCATCATGTTCACGGTCTTGCCCACGCCGGCGCCACCGAACAGGCCGACCTTGCCGCCCTTGGCAAACGGGCACACCAGGTCGATCACCTTGATGCCGGTTTCCAGCAGTTCGGTGGAAGGCGACAGCTCGTCATACGCCGGGGCCTTGCGGTGGATGGAAGCAGTCTGGGTCTGGGCCACGGGACCGCGTTCGTCGATGGGATTGCCCAGCACGTCCATGATGCGGCCCAGGGTCGCCTTGCCCACGGGCACGGTGATGGCCTTGCCGGTGTTGCTGACCATCAGGCCGCGGCGCAGGCCGTCGGAAGAACCCAGGGCGATGGTACGGACCACGCCGTCGCCGAGCTGCTGTTGCACCTCGAGCGTCAGGGCCGAACCGTCCATCTTCAGGGCGTCATAGACCTTGGGCATCTGGTCGCGCGGGAACTCCACGTCCACCACGGCGCCGATACACTGAACAATCTTGCCTTGCACTTGCGTGTTTGCTTGAGCCATTTTTCGCTCCAATAATTTGAATCTGTTACCTGTCGAACGTCAGACCGCCGCGGCGCCTGCCACGATTTCCGACAGCTCTTTGGTGATGCCGGCCTGGCGGGTCTTGTTGTAGACCAGCTTGAGTTCGGCGATCACGCTCCCCGCGTTGTCGGTGGCGGCCTTCATGGCCACCATGCGGGCGGACTGTTCCGAGGCCATGTTTTCGGCCACGGCCTGGTAGACCAGTGCTTCCACGTAACGCACCAGCAGCTCGTCGATGACGGACTGCGCGTCGGGTTCGTAGATGTAGTCCCAGTCGTGCTGCGGGCCGCTGGCTTGCGCCTCGTCCAGCATCTTGGCGGCCGACAGGGGCAGCAGTTGCTCGACCACGGGCTCCTGGCGCATGGTGTTGATGAACTTGGTGTAGCACAGGTACACCGCGTTCACTTCACCACGCGTGTAGGCGTCCAGCAGCACTTTGACGGGGCCGATCAGCTTGTCCAGATGCGGCGTGTCGCCGAGCTGGATGGACTGCGAGACCACCTTCGCACCGATGCGGTTGAGGAAGCCCAGACCCTTGTTGCCGATGGCCACGGCCTGCGTGCTCACGCCCGCAGCCTGCAGCTCGCGCAGCTTGTTGGTCACGCCGCGCAGCACGTTGGTGTTGAGGCCGCCGCACAGGCCCTTGTCCGTGGTCACCACGATCATGCCGGCGCTCTTGGCTTCGTTCGTCTGCATGAAGGCGTGCACGTACTCGGGATTGGCACGACCGAGGTTGGCGGCGATGTTGCGCACCTTCTCGCTGTAGGGACGGGCGGCCTGCATCCGCTGCTGCGCCTTGCGCATCTTGGATGCGGCCACCATTTCCATGGCCTTGGTGATCTTCTTGGTGTTCTCCACCGATTTGATCTTGCCGCGTATTTCCTTACCTGCTGCCATGAGGGCTCCTTGGGAATCTTCAGGTCGGAAATATCAGGCGAAAGTCTTCTTGAACGCGCCGATGGCGGCGGTCAGTTCGGCTTCGGCATCCTTGTCCATGGCCTTGGCAGCTTCCAGCTTGGCCAGCAGCGCGGCGTGCTTGTCCTTGAGGTAGGCGTGCAGGCCGTGCTCGAAGGGCAGCACCTTCTTGACTTCGATGTCGTCCATGAAACCCTTGTTCACGGAGAACAGCGAGGCGGCCATCAGGCTGATGGACTGCGGGCTGTACTGGGCCTGCTTGAGCAGTTCGGTCACGCGGGCACCGCGGTCCAGCTGCTTCTTGGTCGAGGCGTCCAGGTCGGAGGCGAACTGCGCGAAGGCAGCCAGCTCACGGTACTGGGCCAGGTCGGTACGGATACCGCCGGACAGGTTCTTGATCAGCTTGGTCTGGGCAGCACCACCGACGCGCGACACCGAGATACCGGCGTTGATGGCGGGGCGGATACCGGCGTTGAACAGGCTGGTTTCCAGGAAGATCTGGCCGTCGGTGATCGAGATCACGTTGGTCGGCACGAAGGCGGACACGTCGCCGGCCTGCGTCTCGATGATCGGCAGGGCCGTCAGCGAACCGGTCTTGCCCTTGACGGCACCCTTGGTGAAGGCTTCGACGTAGTCGGCGTTCACGCGGGCGGCACGCTCCAGCAGACGGCTGTGCAGATAGAACACGTCGCCGGGGTAGGCTTCGCGGCCCGGGGGACGGCGCAGCAGCAGCGAGACCTGGCGGTAGGCCACGGCCTGCTTGGACAGGTCGTCATAAACGATCAGGGCGTCCTGGCCGCGGTCGCGGAAGTATTCGCCCATGGTGCAGCCGGAGTAGGCCGACACGTACTGCATGGCAGCGGATTCAGAGGCGGTGGCGGCCACGACGATGGTGTATTCCATCGCGCCGGCCTGCTCCAGGGCACGCACCACGTTCTTGACGCTGGAGGCCTTCTGGCCGATCGCGACATAAACGCAGGTCATGTTCTGACCCTTCTGGTTGATGATGGCGTCGATGGCCACGGCGGTCTTGCCGGTCTGGCGGTCGCCGATGATCAGCTCGCGCTGGCCGCGGCCGACCGGCACCATGGCGTCGATCGACTTCAGGCCAGACTGCATGGGCTGGTCCACGGATTGACGCGCGATCACGCCCGGAGCGACCTTTTCGATCACGTCGGTCATCTTGGCGTTGATCGGGCCCTTGCCGTCGATGGGCTGGCCGAGGGCGTTCACCACACGGCCGATCAGCTCGGGGCCGACCGGCACTTCCAGAATGCGGCCCGTGCACTTGACGGTGTCGCCTTCGGAGATGTGCTCGTACTCGCCCAGAATCACGGAGCCGACGGAGTCGCGCTCGAGGTTCAGGGCCAGGCCGTAGGTGGGCTGGCCATCCTTGCCGGCCGGGAACTCGAGCATTTCGCCCTGCATCACATCGGACAGGCCGTGGATGCGGACGATACCGTCGGTCACGGAGACCACGGTGCCCTGGTTACGGATGTCGGCGCTGGCGGACAGGCCTTGGATCCGGCTCTTGATGAGTTCAGAAATCTCTGCGGGATTGAGTTGCATGACTCTTTCCTTCTTTCCTTGGGTTGGGCTGACAGCGAAGCAAAAAGCCTCAGGCCGTGAGAGCCACTTTCATTTGTTCCAGACGGGCCTTGACAGAAGTGTCGAGCACCTCGTCACCCACCACCACACGGATGCCACCGATCAGGTCGGCATCGAGCTCGACCTTCACGTTGAGTTTGCGGTCAAAACGCTTTTCGAGCGTTGCCGCCACATTGGCCAAGGCTGCGCCATCGATCGGGAACGCACTGTAGACCACCGCGTCTGACGAACCACCTTGTGCGTTCTTGAGGGCACGGAACTGCTCGGCCATCTCGGGCAAGGCGTTCAGGCGACCGTTTTCAATGACGGTGCGCAGGAAGTTCCTGGCCTGATCGGGCAGCGCGGTCTTGGCAAGGCCGGCGATCAGGTCGAACACCTGGTTCGTCGTCACACGCGGATTGCCGGCAAACTGCTGCAGGCCGGCATCACCGGCGATTGCAGCAAGCTCTTCCACCCAGGCCTGGGCGCCGTTCAGGTCCGACTTGGTCGACTGGAACAGTGCTTCGGCATAAGGGCGGGCAATGGTGGCAAGTTCAGCCATGGTTCACCTTACAGCTCGGTCTTCAGGCGATTGAGCAGATCAGCATGGACACCGGCATTGACTTCCTTGCGGAGAATCTGCTCGGCGCCCTTGACGGCCAGCGCAGCGACCTGCTCGCGCAGGGCCTCCCGCGCCTTGACGGTCTGCTGCTCGGCTTCGGCCTTGGCCGCGGCGATGATCTTGTTGCCTTCTTCGGTGGCGCGGCCCTTGGCCTCTTCGATCAAGGCCTGGGCACGACGCTCCGCGTCCGCCAGACGGCTGGCCGTCTCGTTGCGCGACGTGGCCAGTTCGGCCTCGACGCGCTTGTTGGCGGCGGCGAGTTCGGTCTTGGCCTTGTCGGCGGCAGCCAGGCCGTCGGCGATCTTCTGGGCCCGCTCGTCGAGCGCCTTGGCGATCGGCGGCCACACGAACTTCATCGTGAACCAGACCAGGATCGCGAAGACAACAGCCTGCAGGAACAGGGTTGCATTAATGTTCACGGCTTAATCCTTTCGGTCGTGAAAGGGCCGGGAAATCAGCGCAGAACGAAGGGGTTGGCAAAAGCGAACAGCAGGGCGATGGCCACACCGATCAGGAAGGCGGCGTCGATCAGACCAGCCAGAATGAACATCTTGGTCTGCAGTTCGTTCATCAGCTCGGGCTGACGAGCCGAAGACTCCAGGAACTTGCCACCCATCAGGGCGATACCGATCGAAGCGCCGATAGCGCCGAGACCAACGATGATGCCGCAAGCCAGAGCGACGAGGCCGAGAATGTTTTCCATGAGAAGCTCCTAAAAGTTAAGTGAAAAGAAAAAACAAACAGATAAAAGGATCAGTGTGCGTCGTGCGCCTGGCCGGTGTAAATCAGCGTCAGCATCATGAAAATGAAGGCTTGCAGGGTGATGATCAGAATGTGGAACAGCGTCCACACCGTCCCCGCCACCACATGACCGAACCCCAGCCAGAACCCGCCTTCCAGGGGATTGAACTGCCAGGCCCAAACGCCACCCATCAGGGCGATCAGCATGAACACCAGTTCACCGGCAAACATGTTGCCGAACAGTCGCATGCCATGGGACACGGTCTTGGCCAGGTACTCGATCATCTGCATCAGGAAGTTGATCGGGTACAGGGCCCAATGGTCGCCAAAGGGGGCGGCAATCAGCTCGTGCGCCCAGCCGCCCAGGCCCTTGATCTTGATGTTGTAGAACAGGCAGATCAGCAGCACCGAGCACGAGAGGCCCAGCGTGGTGGAGAGGTCGGCGGTCGGCACCACGCGCATGTAGTCCTTGAAGCCCATGGCCGGACCGGCGTTGTGCCAGAGGCTGGGGATCGCATCGACCGGCAGCATGTCCATGAAGTTCATCAGGAAGATCCAGAGGAACACGGTCAGGGCCAGCGGGGAGATCAGCTTGCGGCTCTTGGCGTTGTGGATCACGCCCTTGGCCTGGTTCTCGACCATCTCGACCAGAATTTCGACAGCGGCCTGGAAACGCCCCGGCACGCCGGCCGTGGCCTTGCGCGCGGCCATCCACAGGATGAAGCAGCCCAGCACGCCCAGCACGACCGAGAAGAAGACCGAGTCCAGGTTGAAGACACCGAAATCCACAATGCTGGTCTGCTTCACGCTGTTGAAGGAGAAATCCTTCTGCAGGTGCTGCAGGTGGTGGACGATGTATTCGCCGGCCGTCGGGGCCTGTGCTCCAGTGTTTTCAGCAGACATAAATCACCAGTTCGTCAATTCAAAAATCTATTCCGGCGACTTGGGACGCACCGGGCGCAACCACGCGGCCACCCAGTACACCTTCATCGTCACCACAAAACCGGCCAGCAGCGCCAGCCAGCTCAAGTGCGGAACCAGCTTCGGCGCTGCCAGCAGGATCACCACCGTCAGGGCGATCTTGACCAGTTCCCACACAAAAAAACCTGCGAGTGCAGCCCCTGCCGTACCCGTCTGACGCGACAGTGCCCGGGCCAGCACGGCCGCCGGCAGCACCACTGCCAGCGCTCCGTAAGCCACCGACAGCGCCAGTTCCCGACCGAACAGCCAAGCCACCAGGGTCGCCCCCATCCCCGCCATCGCCTGCCACGCCACAATCCGCCAGGGCGAAAGGGGCTGCTGCGTCTCACGCCAGCGCCGCGCCTCATCGGCGCTCAGCGGCTTGAAATCATCCTCAGGCGACGCATCTGCCTCATCTGCAAAAGCCGGCTTTCCCTGTGGGGGCGTGTTGTTGGACATTTTCAGCACCCCGCCTGCTGCCGTAAACTTCTGCAAAGCCGCTGATTATAGTTAGAAAGTCCGGGCTTCCCGCCCATATCCGACCAGCATCGCAGGACAAAGCCGTCCCACCCCGAAAAAATGGCGTCGACAGCGCCCCGCACCAGGAAAACCGCCATGTACACCTTGCTCAAGTTCTTCCACCTGGCCGCCGCCATCGTCTGGCTGGGTGGCATGGCCTTCGTGCTGCTGGCGCTGCGCCCCAGCCTGGGTACGCTGCAGACGCCCGCCCAGCGCCTGCCCCTGCTGGCGGCGGTGCTGCGCCGCTTTTTCGCCGCGGTCTGGGTCTCGATCGGGGTGCTGCTGCTCAGCGGCGCCTATATGCTGGGCCACGCCGGGGGACAGGCGGCGCCGATCGGCTGGCACCTGATGACGGGCATCGGCACCCTGATGTTTCTTATTTTTGGTCATATCTATTTCGCCTTTTACCGACCTATTCAGCGCGCCATCGCCGCCAGCGACTGGCCGACCGCAGGCCGCAAAGCCGGCGGCCTATCCAAACTGGTCACCGTCAACTTCGTGCTCGGCTGGCTGGCGATCGCCGCTGTCAGCTTCCTGGCCTGAACCCCCTTTCCCGATTTCGCGAGGACTGCCACGATGCTGCCCCCCCTGCCCTGTTACCTGAACGGTGAGTACACGCTGTTGCCCGACGCCAAGGTCAGCGTCATGGACCGCGGTTTCATCTTCGGCGACGGCATCTATGAAGTGGTCCCCGTTTATGGCCGCTGCCTGTTCCGCTTCGAGCAGCACATGGCCCGGCTGGAGCGCAGCCTGGCCGAACTGCGCATACCCAACCCGCACACACGCAGCCAATGGCGCGCCATTGCCGAGCGACTGGTCGCCGACTTCACCCGCGGCACGGGCGAAGACCCGGAAAAGACCGAGCAGATGGTCTACATCCAGGTCACACGCGGGGTGGCCATGCGCGACCATGCCATGCTGCCCGGCCTCACGCCCACGGTGTTTGTCATGACCAACACCATGAAGCTCCCCGCCGAGGGCCTGCGCCAGAACGGCGTGAGCTGCGTGACGGCCGAGGACTTCCGCTGGGAGAAGGCGCACATCAAGAGCACCAGCCTGCTGGGTGCGGTGCTGGCGCGCCAGATCAGCGTGGACGCCGGGGCCACCGAGACCATCATGTTCCGCGCGGGCCAACTCAGTGAAGGCGCGTCCAGCAATGTCTGGATCGTGAAGGACGGTGTGCTGCTCGGCCCGCCGCGCGACAATCTCGTGCTCGAAGGCATACGCTACGGCCTGCTGGAAGAAATCTGCAAGACGCACGGCATTCCCTTCGAGCTGCGCGGCATCTCCCGCCAGGAAGTGCAGGCAGCCGACGAAGTCCTGCTGAGCTCAGCCACCAAGGAGGTGCTGCCCGTGACCCGCATCGATGGCCAGCCCGTGGGGGACGGCCACCCCGGCCCCGTCTACGCCCAACTTTACGCCGGCTACCAGGCCGCCAAACTGCAGGCCCGCCTGCGCCGACCCGCATGAGCGCCGCCCGGCCGCCAGCAGGCGCTCGCACCGCAGTGCACAGCACGGAGGTTCCCCAGTGAGTACCCCGCCCCCCAGCCCCTCGCGCACCGACAGCCTGATCGAGTACCCCTGCCGCTTCCCCATCAAGGTGATGGGCGCCAAGGTCGAGGGTTTCGTGCACGCCGTGACCACGGTCGCCCGCCAGTTCGACCCTGGCTTCGACGCTGCCACCGTCGAGTTGCGCGAAAGCAAGGGTGGCAACTACCTGGGCGTGACCATCACCATCACGGCCACCAGCCGCGAGCAGCTCGACGAGCTCTACCGCACCCTCTCGACCCACCCCATGGTGAAGGTCGTGCTCTGATGGACCTGCGTCTGCTCGGCCGGGTGGACTATGGACCGACCTATGCGGCCATGCAGGACTACACGGCCACGCGCACGGCCGACACGCCCGACGCGCTCTGGGTCTGCGAACACCCGCCGGTGTTCACGCAAGGCCTGGCCGGCCAGGCCGACCATGTGCTGGTGCCGGGCGACATCCCGGTGGTCGCCAGCAACCGCGGTGGCCAGGTGACCTACCATGGGCCGGGCCAGGTCGTGGCCTACCCGCTCATCGATCTCAAGCGGGCCGGTTATTTCGTCAAGGAATACGTCTACCGGCTCGAAGAGGCCGTGATCCGCACCCTGGCGCATTACGGCGTGACGGGCCACCGTGTGGCGGGCGCCCCCGGCATCTATGTCCGCCTGGACGATCCGCGCGGCCACGCACCGCTGCCGCAGCGCCCGCAAAAGGGCGCCACCACCGGCACGCCCGATTTCACGGGCCTGGGCAAGATCGCCGCCCTGGGCATCAAGGTCAGCCGCAACTGCACCTACCACGGCCTGGCGCTGAACGTGGCCATGGACCTGGAACCCTACTTGCGGATCAACCCCTGCGGCTACGCCGGGCTGCCCTCCGTGGACCTTTCTACAATCGGGGTATCCGTCGACTGGACGGACGCCGCCCACGTGTTGAGCCACAAGCTCCAGAACCACCTCCAGCCCTGAAGGCCCCCGCCATGAGCACCCCCACCACCGTGCGCGACGCACAAAGCGTCGAGACCTACGACCCGGCCGCCAAACAGAAGGCCGCCGCCAAGCTCTCGCGCATCCCGGTCAAGGTGGAGGCCGGCGAGGTGCTCAAGAAACCCGACTGGATCCGCGTCAAGGCCGGCTCGCCGAGCACACGTTTCTACGAGATCAAGGACATCCTGCGCGCCAACAAGCTGGTGACGGTCTGCGAGGAAGCCAGCTGCCCCAATATCGGCGAATGCTTCGGCAAGGGCACCGCCACCTTCATGATCATGGGCGACAAGTGCACGCGCCGCTGCCCTTTCTGCGACGTGGGCCATGGCCGCCCCGATCCGCTGGACGTGAACGAGCCGGAGAACCTGGCCAAGACCATCGCCGCGCTCAAGCTCAAGTACGTGGTCATCACCAGCGTGGACCGTGACGACCTGCGTGACGGTGGCGCCGGCCACTTCGTCGACTGCATCCGCAAGACACGCGAACTCTCACCCGACACGCAGATCGAGGTGCTGGTGCCCGACTTCCGCGGCCGCGACGACCGCGCACTGGACATCCTCAAGGCCGCGCCGCCCGACGTGATGAACCACAATATGGAAACCGTGCCGCGCCTGTACAAACAGGCCCGCCCGGGCAGCGACTACCAGTTCTCGCTGAACCTGCTGAAGAAGTTCAAGGCCCTGTTCCCCGAGGTGCCAACCAAGAGCGGCCTGATGGTGGGCCTGGGCGAGACCGACGAGGAAATTCTGGACGTGATGCGTGACATGCGCGCCCACGACATCGAGATGCTGACCATCGGCCAGTACCTGGCCCCGTCCTCCTCCCACCTGCCGGTCAAGCGCTACGTGCACCCCGACACCTTCAGGATGTTCGAGGAAGAGGCCTACAAGATGGGTTTCACGCACGCCGCCGTCGGCGCCATGGTGCGCTCGAGCTACCACGCCGACCAGCAGGCCCACGCCGCCAGCCTGGCGCGCTGAGCGCCGGCTCCCCGCAACTCAGGCCGGCGCCATGGCGTCCCAGGCCTTGAGGGCCTCGGCCGCATACATCAGGGCCGGGCCGCCGCCCATGTAGACACACACCGCCAGCGTCTCTTCGAGTTCGGCCCGTGTGCAATCGAGCCGGCGCAGGGCCTTGACGTGAAAACCGATACAGCCCGAGCAGCGTTGCGTGACCCCGATGGCCAGCGCCATCAGTTCCTTGTGCTTGGTGCTGAGCGCCCCTTCGGCCATGGACGCGCGCGCCAGTTGGCCAAACCCGGCCATGGCCTCGGTCTGCGCCTTGCGGAAGGGGGCCAAGCTTTCATTGATGTCCTGGATCAGGCCTGGGTGGTCAAAGGTGCTCATGGACAGACTGCGGAAGGGTTGATACCCGGGCAAGTATCAACCGGCACCGGCACCCCGGCCTTGATGCAGCGCAAAGCCGCGTTCAGGCGTTGATCGCGATGGAGGGCTCGTCGGCAGCCAGCACGCCTTGTGCCCAGGGCTGCAGGCGGCCGGTGTCGGCGCGCAGCACCTCCTGCTTGACCGCCAGGATCTGGGCCGGGTGCATGGAGAAGCTGCGCAGCCCCAGGCCCAGCAGCAGGCGGGTCATGGCCACATCACCGGCCATCTCGCCGCAGACGCTGACTTCCTTGCCCTGGGTCCGGCATTCGGCAATCGTGTCGGCCAGCAGGCGCAGGACGGCGGGATGCAGGGGATCGTAGAGATGCGCCACCGACTCGTCGGCGCGGTCGATCGCCAAGGTGTACTGGATCAGATCGTTGGTGCCCACCGACAGGTAGTCGAAATGCCTGAGGAAGGTCTTGAGCATCAGGGCCGCCGCCGGAATCTCGATCATGGCGCCCAGCAGCACCGGACCGTAAGGACGACCCTCGCGCTGCAGCTCGGCGCGCGCCTGTTCGACCAGGGCCAGGGTCTGGCGGATCTCGCTCAGGTGCGCCAGCATGGGGATCAGCATCTTCACCGGACCATGCGCCGCGGCGCGCAGGATGGCGCGCAACTGCGTCAGGAACATGGACGGGTCGGCCAGGCTCCAGCGGATGGCGCGCAGGCCCAGGGCCGGGTTGAGGTGATTGCCTTCGATCACGTTGCTGTCCATGGGCTTGTCGGCGCCTATGTCCACGGTGCGGATGGTGACCGGCAAGCCCCCCATGCCTTCGACGGCACGGCAATAGGCCCGGTACTGTTCTTCCTCGTCGGGCAGGTGGCCCTGGCGACCCATGAAGAGGAATTCGCTGCGGAACAGGCCGACGCCCACGGCACCGGCCTTCATGGCCGCATGCGCGTCTTCCGGCATCTCGATATTGGCCAGCAGCTCGACTTTCTCGCCGTCCAGCGTGACCGCGGGCGTGTCCAGCAGGCGCCCCAGGCGGCTACGCTCCAGGTCCAGCTGGCGTTGCTTGTACTGGTACTCGGCCAGGATGATGGGCGAGGGGTCGACGATCACCACGCCGGCATCGCCGTCGATGATGACCCAGTCGTCCTGGCGCACCAGCTGGCTGGCCGTGCGCGCGCCCACCACGGCCGGGATGTCCATGCTGCGCGCCACGATGGCGGTGTGCGAAGTCTTGCCGCCGACGTCGGTGACGAAACCCGCAAACACGCCCTGCTTGAACTGCAGCATGTCCGAAGGCGAGATCTCGTGCGCGATCAGCACCAGCGGCGTGTCGGTGTCCTCCAGCTGCAACTCGGCCGAGGACGTCTTGCGGGCGGTGTCCTTGCCGGCGGGCAGGCCGGAGGTGGTCTGGCCCAGCATGGCGCGCAGCACCTTCTCGGTGATCTGCTCCAGATCGGCCTTGCGCTCGCGCAGGTACTCGTCCTCCATCTCGTCGAACTGCCGCGCCACCATCTCCAGCTGGGTGGTCAGCGCCCACTCGGCGTTGTAGAGCCGGTCGCGGATCCAGTGCTTGACGCCGCCCACCATCTCCTCGTCCTGCAGCAGCATGAGGTGCACGTCGAGCAGGGCCTTGAGTTCATGGGGCGCATCCTTGGGGCCCAGTTGCGAGATGGTCTGCTGCAGGCGGTGGAGCTCGTCGACCACCGCGTCGCGCCCGCGCTTCACGCGCTCGATTTCGCGTTCCACCTGGGCGGGCTCGATGAAGTAGTGCGCCACATCCACGCGGCTGCTGGCCACCAGCACGGCGCGCCCGATGGCGATGCCGCGCGCGACTGCCAGGCCGTGGATGGAAAAGGTCATGGTGAATTCCTAGCCGGTTTCGCCGCCGGGCCGCCCCAAGGCGAAACACGGCCCCCTCGAGGGGCAGGGAGCCACACGCAGTGGGCAACCGTGGGGGTCATGTCACTCGCCCTCGCCAAACTTGTCGTTGATCAGCGCCAGCAGCGCATCGATCGCTTCCTGGGCCTTGTCGCCCTGGGCCTCGATCTCGATGGCACTCCCCAGGCCGGCGGCCAGCATCATCACGCCCATGATGCTCTTGGCGTTCACGCGACGTTCGCCGCGCGCCAGAAAAATCTCGCAGGGGAAACTGCCCGCCAGCTTGGTGAGCTTGGCCGAGGCACGGGCATGCAGCCCGAGCTTGTTGCTGATGGTGGCACTGGCCTTGATCATTCCTTGGTTCCCCGTCTTAACCTTGTTCAAACGCTTGTGCCGCCCGTGACCTGCAGCACACCCTGGATCCCGCCTTGCAAAGCCCGCGCCATCAGATCGTCCAATGGCTCGTGCTGGTAGGTCACCGCCCGCAGCAGCATGGGCAGGTTGACACCGGCGAGCAGCCGCGCCTCGCGCCCCTCCTGCAACTGGCGGGCCACATTGCAGGGCGTGGCCCCCAGCACATCGGTCAGCAGCAGCAGCGGTGCCGGCCCCAGGGAGGCCGCAGCCTGCCGCGCCAGCGCAACGCTCTGGTCGACGGCAGCGTCCGGCAACACGTCCACGGCCACCACGCCTCCCACCCGGTCGGCAAACACATGGGCCACGCACTGGCGCAGCGCACTGGCCAGCGGCGCGTGGGCGATGATGACGATGCCGGTGCTCATGCTGACCTGATTATGTCTTTTTCGCTGCCAGGAAATAGATGTAGGACAGCAGGTTCAGCAAGAGGAACACACCGAGCGCCCCCTGGAAGGCCTGTGCCTGCGCCCAGCCCTGTGCGACAAACGCATCGATCAGCAGGCCGATGCCCCACTGCACTACGAACACACCTGCGAAGATGACAAGGTTGTAGGCCGACAGGGCCCGCCCGGCCAGTTCGGTGGCAAACGCCATGCCCACGGCCGGCTGCGCCAGCGAGAGAAAGGTGGAGGTCAGACAGAACAGGGCCCACAGCAGACCGGCATGGGCCGCGGCGGCTTCGCCGCTGAACACGATGACCGCCAGCACCAGCAGGCTCAGGGGGGTGCCCCAGGCGATCAGCTGGTTGGTATGCACGCCGCGGCGGGTCAGGCGCGGAATCAGCAGGCCCCAGGACCAGAAGGCGGCCAGCATGGTGACGTTGATCCAGAACAGGCCGGTGGCCGCCTGCACCGGTGTGTAACCCCCCACCCGGATCATCCAGGGCACGGCCCACAGGGTCTGGATGGCGACCATGCCGCCGTAATTGAAAAAACCCACGGGTGTCATGCGGCGGAAGTAGGGATGACGCCAGACTTCGGCGTAGCTCCCTGCGCCTGTGCCTGTTGCCGCCGGTGCCACGCTGTGCTGCCAGCGCGGCACCTGCCAGGCGATGACGACCATGGACAGCAGCAGCATGGCCGCCAGCCCCCAGAACAGGGGACGCCAGCCGTAGGCCGGCAACAGCCACTGCACCGGCAACGTGGAAGCCACCATGCCCATGGAGCCGGTCATCAGCATCCAGGAATTGGCGCGCAGCTGGCTGGCCGGATCCAGCCAGCGGCGGAAACCGGTCAGCGGTGCCATCAGGCAGGCCGCCAGCCCGACGCCGCAGAGCACGCGCGCCAGCAGCAGGCCCCCGAAACTGTTGGCCAGTGAAAACGCCACGCAGCCGCCGACGGCAACCGCCAGGAAACCGAGGATCACCGTCTTCGGCCCCTGCCGGTCCAGCCAGCGTCCCAAGGGCAACTGCATGGCGGCAAAACCCAGGAAGTAACCCCCGGCCAGCAGGCCCAGATCGCGCGCATGCAGCGAGAACTCCTGGGTCAGCTGCGGCGAGAGCGTGGCGGTGATGGCGCGGATCAGGGCCGAGAAGAAATAGGCAAAGGCAAAGGCCAGAAACACCAGCATGGCCCCGCGGCGGCTCAGGGTGTTCATGGCAACTCCAGGCCGCTGAAGAAGGGTTCGCTCATCTCGGTGCTGATGCGATCGGCATAGACCACGGCGTGGTACAGGCGCGTGCCCCGCGCGAACCACACCGCCCGTGCCACGATCGGCCGGCCATCGGGTCGTAAACCCTGGGCGCTCAGCTGCACAGGCTCCAGGGACAGGCCAGCGCCCCTGAGCGCCCAGGGGCTGCTGGCCGAGGTGCTGGCCTGCAGGGTGCCCAGCAGGCTGGCCTGCCATTGCACCTGCACAGCCAGCGCATGGGCTGCATCGCCGAGTTCGACCACGGACAGGGCGTACAGGGCGCCGCCGGCTTCGCAGCCCAGCATGCGCAGCTCCAGTTCCCGCCCTGCGATGCTCTGGCGCCTATCGGCCTGATCCGGCTTGCAGGGCAGCAAGGCCTTCAGTTCGCCGCCGGCCAGGCGGACTTCGCGCCAGTTGAGGGCAGGGCTGCAGGCAAGCAGCAGGAGAACAAGGCTGGTAAGCAGTAAACGGCGCGGCATGCGCGGATTATCCCCGCCGCTGACTGGTGCTCGCTCAGGACGCACTACTTGAGTGCGCCAAACACCTTGCCGAGGATCGCACTGCCTGTCCCGACCGGATCGCGCCTGATCTTGCGCTCTTCTTCGCCGATCATGAAATAAAGCCCGTCGAGTGCCTTGCCCGTCACGTATTGTTCGATGCTCGCGTCCTCGCGACGCAGCAAGCCGAAGTCGGCGGCCTTGCCCGCAACACGGTTGTACTGGCCAGCCAACCCGACGCGCTCGGTGCTCTGCGTCACCACGGGCAGGAACTTCGCGCCCAGCGGCAGGCGCGTCTTCTCGGCAAAGAAGGTAGTGACCGAGGTATCGCCGCCCCGCAGGATCTTCTTGCCGTCCTCCACGCTCATGCCGCGTACCGCCGCCAGCATGAGCTCCTGCGCCTGGGGAACCGCCGCTTCTGCGGCCCGGTTCATGGTGCTTACCAGCTCGTCCAGCCGCCGGCCCTGGCCCAGCTTGCGCAGCATCTTCTCGTTTTCCTGCAACTGCTTTGGCAGGGGAATCCTGACCTTGTCATTGCCCAGGAAGCCGTTGGGCTGGCTCAACTGGCTGATGGCCAGCCTGGAGCCGCGCTCCAGCGCCGTCTTCAGCGCTTGCACGGCCTCCCCCTGGGTGAGTTCGGCCAGGGTGAGCGCCTGGGCCCTCAGCGCCAGCAGGCCGGGAACTCCGGCCAGCAGCAGCGGTCCAAGTCCAAGTTGACTAAACTTGCGTCGATCCATGTCTTTTCCCATCCCGATGAAACGTTCCCTCTATCTTGCCGCAGTTGTGGCCATCGCCGTCGCTGGCTGGCTGCTCCTGCGCACCCCGGGTTTCGGACCGGCGCCGGACTCCGCCTTTGTGCTGCTGGACGGGTCCCAGCAGAAGACCGCCGATTTTCGCGGCAAGGTGGTGCTGGTGAATTTCTGGGCGACCAGTTGCACCAGCTGCGTGGCCGAGATGCCCAAGCTCGTGGCCACCTATGACAAGTACCGTGAGCTCGGCTACGACACCGTGGCCGTGGCCATGAGCTACGACCCGCCGAGTTATGTCGTGAACTTCAGCCAGACGCGCAAGCTGCCCTTCAAGGTGGCCATCGACAACACCGGTGCGGTGGCCTCGGCCTGGGGCGATGTACGGCTGACCCCAACCACCTACCTGGTCGACAAGCGCGGGCAGATCGTCAAGCGTTATGTGGGCGAGCCCGATTTCGCCGAACTGCACCGCCTGATCGAAGACCTGCTGGCCCAGACCTGAGGTTTTCGCATCCCTGCCACCGCAATGAAGCAGGGGCAGCACGCGCTGCCCCTGTGAACGGTGTCCCGCGTACTGGCTGGGTTTATTTACCCCTGAAATCGTCGTGGCAGGCCTTGCAACTGCCCGAGGTGGACTGGAAGGCGGTCTTGATGCTGTCCAGATTGCCTGTACGGGCTGCGGCGGCCAGCTTGCCCATCTCGCCCTGCATCTTCTCTGCGGCGGCCTTGAACTTGGCCTGCTCCTTCCAGATTTCCGGCAGGGCCTTGGTGTCCCCCTTGTCCGTTCCCTCGCCAAAAGCAGCCCAGGGCAGGCGTGACATGGTTTCGGCGATAGCTGCATTCTCGGCCGCCACCTTGGCGTCAAACGGCGCCCGGCCGCTGGCCATGGCACCCACGCGCGCATAGTGCTGCTGCATCACGAACAAGGCATTCTTGCGGTATTTGATGGCGTCTTCGGGCTTGGCAAACTGGGCCGAGGCCGCGCCACTGAAACCGATGAGCGCCGCCGCGGCGATCAGGATGCTGACTTCTTTCATGTTCTTCCTTTGCTGGTAAACGGGAAGGTTCCCGCTCTTGGGAGCGATGATCTGCGCCAAAGTTCGCACGATCTGCCTCATCTCAGGGAAAATACCGAGCAGCACGCCCTGCTGTTCATCTTTCCTGACCAGGACTCCTCATGCCACATCTTGTCAGAATCTGGGACCTTCCGACCCGCCTCTTCCACTGGCTGCTGGCACTCTGTGTCATCGGCCTGGTCACCACGGCCCAGCTGGGTTACATGGAGTGGCACTTCCGTTTCGGTTACGGCGTGCTGACACTGCTGATCTTCCGCCTTTTCTGGGGCTTGGTCGGTGGCCACTGGTCGCGCTTTTCAGCCTTCCTCTACTCGCCCGCCAGCCTGTGGCGCTACCTCCGTGGCCACGCTGAACCCAACCATGAACTCGGCCACAGCCCGACCGGGGCCCTGTCCGTCTTTGCACTGCTTTTTTTCCTGTTGGCGCAGGTTGGTACAGGCCTGTTCAGCGACGATGAGATTGCCGCCAGTGGGCCGCTGGCCCGGCTGGCTTCGGGTGAGATCGTAAGCCTGGCAAGCTGGTATCACGGCAAGGTCGGCAAGCTGGTGCTGATCGTGCTTGTGATCACCCACATCCTGGTCATCCTTTATTACCTCTGGCGCAAACGGAAGAACCTGGTGCGCCCCATGATCTGGGGCGACAAGGAAGTACCCCTGCCAGCCATCTCCTCGCGTGACGATGCCCGCAGCCGCTGGCTGGCCCTCGCCTTGCTGCTGGTAAGCGCGGGTGCCGTCGCGCTGCTGCTCTGGCTGGCGGCCACCTGAATGCGCCTCAGCGCCTGCGGCTCTGCTCGTACAAGGGCATCACGACTTCGCTGATGCGGGCCAGGTCCTGCTGGCGTGATTCCGGTGCCGGGTGGGTGCTGAGAAATTCGGGCGGTCGCCCCCCGCCCAGCTGGTTCATCTTCTGCCACAGGCTGATGGCGGCACGCGGGTCATAACCCGCCCGCGCCGCCAGTTCGACCCCGATCACATCGGCCTCCTTTTCCGCCCCGCGGCTGCGCGGCAGGGTCAGGCTGACGTCCGTGATCATGTCCCCCAGGTCCGCCAGGGCCTGGTTGCCGGTCACGACAGCCAGCACCACGCCTGGCAACCGCGCCGCCTGCTGCAAGGACACCTGTTCACGCACATGCTCGCGCAGGGCATGCGCGATTTCATGCCCCATCACGGCGGCCAGTTCGTCGTCGGTGATCTTCAGCTTCTGGATCAGGCCGCTGTAGATGCCGATCTTGCCGCCCGCCATGCAGAAGGCATTGACCTGGTCGGTGTGAAAGACATTGGTCTCCCAGCGCCAGCCCGGGGCATCGGGGCGGAAGTGCGATGTCTGCGCGATCAGACGCGTGGCAATGCCCTGCACCCGCGCCAGCATGACGGCATCCAGGTTGAGTTGCTTCTTGCGTCCGGCCTCCTCCAGCATCTTGCGATAGGACTGGGCAGAAGCGGCATCCACTTGCGCGGCGCTCACCCCCATGTACTGGTTGCGCGTGACGCCGACCTGGCCCGCCGAGGTGGTCTGCACCGTCTGGCAAGCGGCCAGCAGACTGGCCGCCAGCCCCAGGGCCAACAACTGCCACAACGGCCGTGCGCCTGCCCACAGCGCCTGCTTGTGCCCCACGCTAAACTTGCTGTTCATTTGCCGATCATCCTTGCCGTGACCTCACCCATCGTCGAGATCCTGACGCCACAACTGCCCGCCGAGTTCGACACCGTGCGCGAGATTTTCCGCGAGTACGCCACCAGCCTCAACATCGATCTGTGCTTCCAGGGTTTTGAGCAGGAACTCGCCACCTTGCCGGGCGACTATGACATGCCGCGCGGTGCCCTGCTGCTGGCCCGGGTGGACGGTCAAGTCGCGGGTTGCTGCGCCTTGCGCCCCCTGGACAGCATTGATTATCCCAACGCCTGCGAGATGAAACGCCTGTTTGTCCGCAAGGCATTCCGTGGGCTTGGCCTGGGACGGCAACTGGCCGAAGCCGTGCTGGATGCGGCCCGCCTGCATGGCTACGACCACGTCCTCCTCGACACCCTGGACGACATGGAAGCCGCCCGGACCCTGTACGATGAACTCGGCTTTGTTGAAGTTCCGCCCTATTATCACAATCCGATAGCTGGTGCCCACTACCTGAAGGCGACCCTGCAGGGAACGATGCGCTGAGGTCCCCAATTAAAAAGCCACTGCAGGTCTGCAGTGGCTTTTTTCACAGGCGGTGCCGGCCTGCGAGGTGTTGGCCGCGGATCAGCCCTTGGCCTGGGCCAGCAGGGTCGCGGCGTCGCTGACCTCGAATTTGCCCGGGGCCTCGATGTTCAGGGTCTTCACCTTGCCATCCTTGACCAGCATGGAGTAACGGTTGCTGCGCAGGCCCATGCCACGGGCCGTCAGGTCCAGCGTGAGGCCGGTGGCCTTGGCGAAATCGGCGCTGCCGTCGCCCAGCATGCGCACTTTGCCATTGCTCTTCTGGTCACGCGCCCAGGCCCCCATGACAAAGGCATCATTCACGCTGACGCACCAGATCTCGTCGACACCGGCCGCCTTGAGCTCGTTGTACTTCTCGACATAACCAGGCACGTGCTTGGCGGAGCAGGTCGGGGTATAGGCGCCGGGCAAGCCAAAGATGGCGATCGTCTTGCCCGCCACGGCCTTGCTCACATCCACCGGGTTGGGACCGATGCTGCAGCCATTGCCTTCCACTTCGGAATATTCCATCAGCGTGGCGCCCGGCAGGTTATCACCGACTTTGATCATGTTGTGCTCCTCGAATTAGCAGTTGGGGTTGGCCAAAAAAAACGGCTCACGCATTGTGAGCCGTTTTTGTGTGTCCTGCAGCGTGCGCTGCAATGAACTTAGACCGCTGCAGCCTTTTCGACCAGACGGGTGGCAACCCAGTTCTTGGTCTTGGAAATCGGCTTGCTTTCGGTGATTTCGATCACGTCGCCCAGCTTGTACTCGCCCTTTTCGTCATGGGCGTGGTACTTGCTCGACTTGGCCACGATCTTGCCGTAGAGCTCGTGCATCACACGGCGCTCGACCAGCACGGTCACGGTCTTGGTGCGTTTGTCGCTGACCACCTTGCCAACCAAGGTGCGCTTGAGGGATTTTTTAGCTTCCGTCATTCAGTGCTCCTTATTTGGCGGCTTGCTTTTCAGCAAGGATGGTCTTGGCACGGGCGATGTCACGGCGGGTGTTGCCCAGCGTGGCCGTGTTGTTCAGTTGTTGCGTGGCTTTTTGCATGCGCAGGCCGAAGTGAGCCTTTTGCAGCTCCTTGACCTCGGCTTGCAGGCCGGCAACGTCTTTCTGGCGCAGTTCAGCAGCTTTCATTTCTTCATTCTCCTGATTACTGGCCGATCATGCGGGCCACAAAGGTGGTGCGCAACGGCAGCTTGGCGGCAGCCAGCTTGAACGCTTCACGGGCCAGCTCTTCGGGCACACCGACGATCTCGAACACGATCTTGCCGGGCTGGATTTCAGCCACGTAGTACTCCGGGTTGCCCTTGCCGTTACCCATACGCACTTCAGCGGGCTTCTGGGAGATCGGCTTGTCGGGGAACACGCGGATCCAGATGCGGCCGCCACGCTTGACGTGACGGGAGATGGCACGACGTGCCGCCTCGATCTGGCGAGCCGTCAGACGGCCGCGGTCGGTACATTTCAGGCCGAAGTCGCCAAAGGCCACCGAACTGCCACGGGTGGCAATACCGGTGTTGCGGCCTTTTTGCTCCTTGCGGTATTTTCTACGTGCAGGTTGCAGCATGTTTATTCTCCTTTGGCGCCGTCAGCTGCTGCAGCTGGCGCGGCGACTTTGCGGACGCGCTTAACGGCGGTTTTCGGGGCATCGGCACCAGTGGCCTCTGCGGGTTTGTCGCTGCCGTCAGCGGGCGCGGCGGCAGAGCCGGCCGGGCGACGGGCACCGCGGGGAGCCGCGGGACGGTCACCAGCAGGACGGCCTTCGCGACGCGGACCACGCGGACGACGCTCTTCTTCGGCACGCGGCTCGGTGGCTGCGGGCAGATCGTTACGGCCCAGGGTGTCACCCTTGTAGACCCAGACCTTGACGCCGATGACGCCGTAGGTGGTCTTGGCTTCCGAGGTGCCGTAGTCGATGTCGGCGCGCAGGGTGTGCAGCGGCACACGGCCTTCGCGGTACCACTCGGTCCGGGCGATCTCGATGCCGTTCAGGCGGCCAGCCGACATGATCTTGATGCCCAGGGCACCCAGACGCATGGCGTTCTGCATGGCGCGCTTCATGGCGCGGCGGAACATGATCCGCTTCTCGAGCTGCTGGGTGATGCTGTCGGCGATCAGCTTGGCATCGATTTCGGGCTTGCGCACTTCTTCGATGTTGACGGCCACCGGCACGCCCAGCTGCTTGCCCAGGTCACGCTTGAGGTTCTCGATGTCCTCGCCCTTCTTGCCGATCACGACACCCGGACGAGCCGAGAAAATCGTGATGCGGGCGTTCTTGGCGGGGCGCTCGATCAGCACGCGCGAAACGGAGGCGTTCTTCAGCTTGGCCTTCAGGTACTCGCGCACCTTGATGTCTTCGGCCAGCATGCCGGCGAAGTCACGGTTGCTCGCGTACCAACGCGAAGCCCAGTTACGGCTGACGGCGAGGCGGAAGCCGGTCGGGTTGATTTTTTGTCCCATATCCTTCTGACCTCTTTAGTTGCCGACCGTCACGTACACATGGCACGTGGGCTTGCTGATACGGTTGCCGCGGCCCTTGGCACGGGCGGTAAAACGCTTGAGCGTGGTGCCTTGCTCGACGTAGATGGTCTTGACCTTCAGTTCGTCGATATCGGCGCCGTCGTTGTGCTCGGCGTTGGCAATGGCGGACTCCAGAACCTTCTTGATGATCACGGCAGCTTTTTTCTGCGTGAACTGCAGGATGTTCAGGGCTTGGTCGACCTTCTTGCCACGGATCAGATCCGCGACCAGACGGCCCTTGTCCACCGACAGGCGGACACCACGAAGGGTTGCACGTGTTTCCATGTTCAATTCCCTTATTTCTTCTGGACTTTTTTGTCCGCAGGGTGGCCCTTGAAGGTGCGGGTCAGTGCGAACTCACCCAGCTTGTGGCCCACCATTTGGTCAGTGATGTAGACAGGTACGTGCTGCTTGCCGTTGTGCACGGCGATCGTCAGACCGATGAACTCGGGCAGGATCATGGAGCGACGCGACCAGGTCTTGATCGGCTTCTTGTCCTTGGTGGCAACGGCCTTGTCGACCTTGGCCACCAGGTGATGATCCACAAAGGGACCTTTTTTCAGAGAGCGTGTCATTGTGCGTTCCCCTTACTTCTTGCGACGCGACACGATCATGACCTGCGTGCGCTTGTTGTTGCGGGTACGGTAACCCTTGGTCAGATTGCCCCACGGGTCGACTGGATGACGGCCTTCGCCGGTCTTGCCCTCGCCGCCACCGTGCGGGTGGTCAACCGGGTTCATCACCACACCGCGAACGGTCGGGCGAATACCCATCCAGCGCTTGACACCGGCCTTGCCGAGCTGGCGCAGGCTGTGTTCTTCGTTGGCCACCTGGCCAATCGTCGCGCGGCACTCGATGTGGATCTTGCGAACTTCACCCGAGCGCATGCGCACCTGGGCGTAGGTTCCTTCACGCGCCAGCAGCGTGGCAGAAGCGCCGGCGGAACGAACCACCTGGGCACCCTTGCCAGCCTGCAGCTCGATGCAGTGAATGATCGAGCCCACCGGGATGTTGCGGATCGGCAGGGTGTTGCCCACACGGATCGGCGCCTCGGCACCGTTCACGATGGTTGCGCCCACTTCCAGACCACGCGGCGCAATGATGTAGCGACGCTCGCCGTCGGCATAACACACCAGAGCGATGTGGGCCGAACGGTTCGGGTCGTACTCGATGCGCTCGACCTTGGCGGGGATGCCGTCCTTGTTGCGCTTGAAGTCGACCACACGGTAGTGGTGCTTGTGACCACCGCCCTTGTGACGGGTGGTGATATGGCCGTTGTTGTTGCGGCCGGCCTGCTGGAACTGGGGTTCGAGCAGGGGAGCGTAGGCCTCACCCTTGTACAGGTGGTCACGCGAGATCTTCACCACGCCACGACGGCCCGGCGAAGTCGGTTTCATTTTGATGACAGCCATGATTACGCAGCCTCCCCAGAGAGGTTCAGCTCTTGACCCGGCTTCAGCGTCACATAGGCCTTGCGAACGTTGTCGCGGCGGCCGACGGACTTGCCATAGCGCTTGGTCTTGCCTTTGGTATTGACCACAGACACGCCCTTGACCTCGACCTTGAACATCAGTTCAACGGCGGCCTTGATTTCAGGCTTGGTCGCGTCCTGCAGCACCTTGAACGTCACTGCATTGCTCTTCTCGGCAACCATGGTGGCCTTCTCGGACACGATGGGGGCCACGAGCACCTGCATCAGACGACCTTCTTCAAACTTGGCGGTGCTCATGCGAACATCTCCTTGAGTTGGTCCATGGCGGCCTTGGTGACCAGCACCTTGCGGTAGTGCACCAGCGACAGCGGATCGGCGTAACGCGGCTCGACCACCAGGACGTTGGTCAGGTTGCGCGAGGCCAGGTACAGGTTCTCGTCGACCTGGTCGGCAATCACCAGCACGGAGTCCAGCTTCATGGCCTTGAACTTGTCAGCCAGCTGCTTGGTCTTGGGCGAATCCACCTTGAGGGACTCGACCACGGCCAGGCGGCCTTCGCGGGCCAGCTGCGAGAAGATCGAAGCCATACCGGCGCGGTACATCTTCTTGTTGATCTTCTGGGTGAAGTTCTCGTCAGGCATGTTCGGGAAGATGCGACCACCGCCACGCCACAGCGGGGAGGAAGTCATACCGGCGCGAGCGCGGCCGGTGCCCTTCTGCTTGAACGGCTTCTTGGTCGAGTGCTTGACCTGTTCGCGGTCCTTCTGGGCACGGGTGCCCTGGCGGGCGTTGGCCTGGAAGGCCACCACGATCTGGTGCACCAGCGCTTCGTTGTATTCACGACCGAACACGGTATCAGGGGCTTCCATCTTGGAGGCGGCCTGGCCCTGGTCGTTCAGGAGTTCGATCTGCATCAGTTCGCTCCCTTCGCGTTCTTGGCTTTGACCTTGACGGCCGGGCTGACGGTCACGAAACCGCCGGCGGAACCGGGGATCGCGCCCTTGATCAGCAGCAGCTGACGGGCTTCGTCGATGCGGATGACGTCCAGGTTCTGGATCGTCTTGGTCTGGTCGCCCATGTGGCCCGTCATGCGCTTGCCCGGAAACACGCGGCCCGGATCCTGCGCCATCGAGATGGAGCCCGGAACGTTGTGCGAGCGGCTGTTACCGTGCGAGGCACGCTGCGAGCTGAAGTTGTGACGCTTGATCGTGCCGGCAAAGCCCTTGCCGATCGAAGTGCCCTGCACGTCGACCTTCTGGCCCACGGCGAACACGTCGCTCACGGGCACAGCGGCGCCGGCCTGGTACTTGGCGGCGGTGTCGGCTTCGACACGGAATTCCTGGATGATTTCACCAGCCTCAACCCCTGCCTTGGCAAGGTGGCCAGCTTCCGGCTTGGTCACGCGCGAAGCTTTGCGCGAGCCAAAGGTCACCTGGAGGGCGACATAGCCGTCGTTGTCCTGGGTTTTGATCTGGGTCACTCGGTTGTTGGACACATCCACCACCGTGACAGGCACTGCATCGCCGTCATCAGTGAACAGACGCATCATGCCCACCTTGCGCCCCAGCAACCCCAATCGATTGCTCAGACTCATTTTTTCTCCTTTGCTTTCACCGCCACGACTTCAATTGGTCGTGGACGTTGGAATGTGAAAGAGGGTTAATAAAACTCGGTCGAAATTCGACAGAGCCTGACAGTATAGCCGGGTTTGCCATTTCTGGCAAACCCGGCTATTTCCGTCGGTTTTGGGGCCCCGGCCTTTCGACCTGGAACCCCGAACTCGCCTTACTGCAGCTTGATTTCGACGTCCACGCCAGCCGGCAGGTCGAGCTTCATCAGGGCGTCGACCGTCTTGTCGGTCGGGTCCACGATGTCCATCAGACGCTGGTGGGTGCGGATTTCGAACTGGTCACGGCTGGTCTTGTTGACGTGCGGTGAACGCAGGATGTCGAAACGCTTCATGCGCGTCGGCAGGGGCACGGGGCCCTTGACGATGGCGCCGGTTCGCTTGGCCGTGTCCACGATCTCGGCAGCCGACTGGTCGATCAGCTTGTAGTCAAACGCCTTGAGGCGGATGCGGATTTTCTGTTTGGTAGCCATGGTAATTCCTTGTTGCTAGCGAATTACGCCAGGATCTTGGCCACCACACCGGCGCCCACGGTCTTGCCGCCTTCGCGGATGGCGAAGCGCAGGCCTTCTTCCATGGCGATGGGGGCGATCAGCTTGACGGTGATCGACACGTTGTCACCCGGCATGACCATTTCCTTGCCCTCGGGCAGCTCGATGGCACCGGTCACGTCCGTGGTACGGAAGTAGAACTGCGGGCGGTAGTTGTTGAAGAAGGGGGTGTGGCGGCCGCCTTCGTCCTTGCTCAGCACGTACACCTCACCGGTGAAGTGGGTGTGGGGCTTGATGGAGCCGGGCTTGCACAGCACCTGGCCGCGCTCGACTTCTTCACGCTTGGTGCCGCGCAGCAGGATACCGACGTTGTCGCCAGCCTGGCCCTGGTCCAGCAGCTTGCGGAACATTTCCACGCCGGTGCAGGTGGTCTTCTGGGTGACCTTGATGCCGACGATTTCGATTTCTTCGCCGACCTTGACGATACCGCGCTCGATACGGCCGGTCACCACGGTGCCACGACCGGAGATGGAGAACACGTCTTCCACGGGCATCAGGAAGGCGCCGTCCACGGCACGCTCAGGGGTGGGGATGTAGCTGTCCAGGGCGTCGGCCAGCTTCATGATGGCGCCTTCGCCCAGCTCGCCCTTGTCGCCTTCCAGGGCCAGCTTGGCCGAGCCCTTGACGATGGGGGTGTCGTCGCCGGGGAAGTCGTACTTGGAGAGGAGTTCACGCACTTCCATCTCGACCAGCTCCAGCAGCTCGGCGTCGTCGACCATGTCGCACTTGTTCAGGAAGACGATGATGTAGGGCACGCCGACCTGACGAGCCAGCAGGATGTGCTCGCGGGTCTGGGGCATGGGGCCGTCAGCGGCAGAAACCACCAGGATGGCGCCGTCCATCTGGGCGGCACCGGTGATCATGTTCTTGACGTAGTCGGCGTGGCCGGGGCAGTCCACGTGGGCGTAGTGACGGTTCTTGGTCTCGTACTCGACGTGGGCGGTATTGATCGTAATGCCGCGGGCCTTCTCTTCAGGAGCCGCATCGATCTGGTCGTAGGCCTTGGCCTGGCCACCGAACTTGGAGGCCAGCACGGTGGTGATGGCCGCCGTCAGCGTGGTCTTGCCGTGGTCCACGTGACCGATGGTGCCCACGTTGACGTGCGGCTTGGTCCGCTCAAATTTCTCTTTTGCCATTTTTCAAATCTCCAAAGAGCATTCCCGTGTATTGGTTTTACGTCTGCATCCGGTTGCTGGTTCGCCCCGCACGGGAACAGGGCGGCACCGGATCGCAGACAACAAAAAAAGCATCCCCGCTCGCGCAGGGATGCGGATCCTTACTTGGCGCGTGCCGCCACGATGGCCTCGGACACGTTGCGCGGAGCTTCGCTGTAGTGCTTGAACTCCATCGTGTACGTGGCGCGGCCTTGCGTTGCGGAACGGAGCGTGGTCGAGTAGCCGAACATTTCGGACAGGGGCACCTCGGCCTTGATGGCCTTACCGCCACCGACCATGTCTTCCATGCCCTGCACCATGCCGCGACGCGAGGACAGGTCGCCCATCACGGTACCGGCGTAGTCCTCAGGCGTCTCGACTTCCACGGCCATCATGGGCTCGAGGATGACGGGGTTGGCCTTGCGGCAGCCTTCCTTGAAGCCGAAGATGGCGGCCATCTTGAAGGCGTTTTCGTTCGAGTCCACGTCATGGTAGGAACCGAAGGTCAGGGTGACCTTGACGTCCACCACCGGGAAACCGGCCAGCACGCCGGAGTTGATGGCTTCGATCACGCCCTTCTCGACGGCCGGGATAAATTCACGCGGAACCACGCCGCCCTTGATGGCGTCGACGAACTCAAAGCCCTTGCCTGCCTCGTTCGGCTCGACCGTGAACACCACGTGACCGTACTGGCCCTTGCCGCCGGACTGTCGCACGAACTTGCCTTCGACTTCGGTGACCTTCTTGCGGATGGTTTCGCGATAGGCCACCTGCGGCTTGCCCACGTTGGCTTCCACACCGAACTCGCGCTTCATGCGGTCCACGATGATTTCGAGGTGCAACTCGCCCATGCCGGCGATGATGGTCTGGCCGGACTCTTCGTCGGTCTTGACGCGGAAGGAAGGATCTTCTGCAGCCAGTCGCTGCAGGGCGATGCCCATCTTTTCCTGGTCGGCCTTGGTCTTGGGCTCGACAGCCTGCGCAATCACGGGCTCGGGGAACACCATGCGCTCCAGGGTCAGGATGGCCGCCGGATCGCACAGGGTTTCGCCGGTGGTCACGTCCTTGAGGCCCACGCAGGCAGCGATGTCGCCGGCGCGGATTTCTTCAACTTCCTCGCGGTTGTTGGCATGCATCTGCACGATACGGCCGATACGCTCTTTCTTGCCCTTGATCGGGTTGTAGACGGTGTCGCCCTTGGTGAGCACGCCGGAGTAGACGCGCACGAAGGTCAGCTGGCCGACGAAGGGGTCGGTCATCAGCTTGAACGCCAGCGCGGAGAATTTCTCGCTGTCGTCGGCCTTGCGGGACGTTTCCTTCTCGTTCTCGTCCATGCCGCCGACCGGGGGAATGTCCACCGGCGAGGGCAGGAAGTCGATCACGGCGTCCAGCATGCGCTGCACACCCTTGTTCTTGAAGGCGGTACCACACAGCATGGGCTGGATCTCGGCACCGATCGTGCGGGTGCGGATGCCCAGCTTGATCTCGGCTTCGCTCAGATCGCCCTCTTCCAGGTACTTGTTCATCAGCTCTTCGCTGGCTTCAGCGGCGGCCTCGACCATGCCTTCGCGCCACTTCTTGGCAGACTCCACCAGATCGGCGGGAATCTCCTTGTATTCGAACTTCATGCCCTGGGAAGCTTCATCCCAGATGATGGCCTTCATCTTGATCAGATCGACCACGCCAGTGAAGTTTTCCTCGGCACCGATCGGGATCACGATCGGCACGGGATTGGCCTTCAGACGCAGGCGCATCTGGTCATAGACCTTGAAGAAGTTGGCACCGGTACGGTCCATCTTGTTCACAAAGGCCAGACGCGGCACCTTGTACTTGTTGGCCTGGCGCCAGACCGTTTCCGACTGCGGCTGCACGCCACCCACGGCGCAATAGACCATGCAAGCGCCGTCCAGCACGCGCATGGAACGCTCCACCTCGATGGTGAAGTCCACGTGGCCGGGGGTGTCGATGATGTTGAAGCGGTGCTCCGGGTAGGACATTTCCATGCCCTTCCAGAAGCAGGTGGTGGCGGCGGACGTGATCGTGATGCCACGCTCCTGCTCCTGCTCCATCCAGTCCATGGTGGCGGCACCATCGTGCACTTCACCAATCTTGTGGTTCACGCCGGTATAAAAGAGAATGCGCTCGGTCGTGGTGGTCTTGCCGGCGTCGATGTGAGCGGAAATACCGATATTGCGATAGCGCTCAATGGGCGTTTTGCGTGCCATGATGATCTTTCGTTAACGGGTCAGGCCCGCTTTTGGCGGGCCTGCACACCAGGGAAAACTGATGACGCTTAGAAGCGGAAGTGGCTGAAGGCCTTGTTGGCTTCGGCCATGCGGTGCACTTCATCGCGGCGCTTCATTGCACCGCCACGGCCTTCGGTGGCCTCGATGATCTCGTTGGCCAGGCGCAGGGCCATGGACTTCTCGCCACGCTTGCGGGCGGCCTCCTTGATCCAGCGCATGGACAGGGCCAGACGACGGACCGGACGCACTTCGACGGGGACCTGGTAGTTGGCGCCGCCGACACGGCGGGACTTCACCTCGACCATCGGCTTGACATTGTTGATGGCGATCGTGAACAGCTCCAGCGCATCCTTGCCGGTTTTCTGTCCAATGGTTTCGAGGGCACCGTAAATGATGCGCTCGGCAACCGCCTTCTTGCCGCCTTCCATGATCACGTTCATGAACTTGGAGAGCTCGACATTGCCGAATTTCGGATCCGGCAGGATTTCACGTTTAGGGACTTCGCGACGACGTGGCATATTTCACCTCAATTGCTTCAGTTGGCATCTTTTCAGACACCGCGAGAGCCATACAGGACTCTCACTTACTCGACCCACCCGGACAATTCCGAGCTTCGGGTCACTCCGTTCAAACCGTCGGCCAGACGACTCGAACACCGGAAAATCAGGACTCGAGAATCAAGCCTTCTTGGGGCGCTTGGCGCCGTACTTGGAACGCGACTGCTTGCGGTCTTTCACGCCTTGCAGGTCGAGCGAGCCACGCACGATGTGGTAACGCACACCCGGCAGGTCCTTGACACGACCGCCACGAACCAGCACCACGCTGTGTTCCTGCAGGTTGTGGCCTTCACCGCCGATGTAGGAAATGACTTCGAAGCCGTTGGTCAAGCGCACCTTGGCGACCTTACGCAAAGCGGAATTCGGCTTCTTGGGCGTCGTGGTGTACACACGGGTGCACACGCCTCGGCGCTGCGGAGAGTTCTGCATGGCAGGGCTCTTCGACTTGATGGTCTCGACCTCACGGCCTTGACGCACTAGCTGGTTAATGGTTGGCATTTAAAAACGTCCCTCAACGTTTGATAAAAACGAAAACGTGAAACCCTTCGGAAATTCCGAAAAGCCTTCGAGTGTATCAGGTCAGCCCCAGCCCCGCAACGACTCTCTCGCCATGCCGCCCGTGACCGAGGCCCGGGCAGGGGACATTCGGCTTACTGGATCCAGAGCCTGAAGGCATCCCAGGCGCGACCGATCAGGCCCGCCTCCTCCACTGATTCCAGCGCAATCAATGGGATATTTGAAAGCGTGTGCTCACCTATTTTTACTTTCAAAGTGCCGCTGATCTGCCCTTTTTTGAGCGGGGCGATCAGGGGATCGGGGCGCACGGCCTCGGTCTGCAGGCGACCGGCCTGTCCGGCCGGCACCGTCACCACCACGGCCTGCGGGCGTCCCAGGCGAACCTGGGCGGACTGTCCTTTCCAGACCGCCGGGGTCAGAACCGGCTGGTTGGCCTCGAACAATTTGACCGCCTCGAAAGCGGCATAACCCCAGTTCAGCAGCTTCTGCGCCTCGCTGGCGCGGGCGTTTTCACTGTCGGCTCCGAGCACCACGGCCAGCAGGCGCCGGGCGCCGGGCGCGCCAGCCGGCCCCAGACGGGGAAACTCGCGTTGTGCCGTCGCTATGAGGCAATAACCGGCCGTCTCGGTATGACCGGTCTTGAGTCCGTCCACCGAGGGATCGCGAAACAGCAGCAGGTTGCGGTTGCTGTCATTCGCTGGCGGTGTCCCCTCGTAGTGGTACTTGCGGATGGCATGCAGGTGGGCCCGCTCCGGGAAGTCGCGCAGCAAACGCGAAGCCAGGACCGCCAGATCGCGCGCCGTGCTCTGCTGTCCCGGCTGGGGCAGGCCCGTCGGGTTGACAAAACGGGTCGACTGCATGCCCAGAGCCCGGGCCTGTTCGTTCATGAGCTGGACAAACCGCTCTTCGCTGCCCGCCACGCCTTCGGCCAGCACCATGGCGGCATCGTTGCCGGATTGCACCAGCAAGCCCTTGAGCAGGTCCTCCACCGGCACCCTCATCCGGGTGTCGATGAACATGCGCGAGCCGGGTTGACGCCAGGCGCGCTCGCTGACCGACAGGCTCTGCTTCAGCCCCAGCCGCTCCAGGCGCAGGGCATCGAAGACCAGGTACGCCGTCATCAGCTTGCTCAGGGAAGCGGGCTGGACCGGGCTGTCCGCCTCGCGTGCGGCCAGGACTTGGTCACTGCTCAGGTCCAGCAGCAGGTAGGAGCGTGCCGCGATTTCGGGGGGCTGGGGAGCCGTCTGGGCCGAGACGGCACTCATCGTCAGGCCCACCAGCGCAGCCAGCCAGCAAAACAGCTTTTTCATCAGGTACTGGAAGTAAGGTGGCGTACCACCAGGCTCTTGAGCAGGGGCAGTTGCCCGTGAAAGAAATGGCTGCCGCCAGGCACCACCGTTACCGGCAACACCTGGGGACGAGCCCAGTCCATCACGGCCGCCAGCGGCACGGTGTCGTCGTGCTCGCCGTGGATCACCAGGGTACGCTCGTGCAGGTCCGGGGGCACCTGGGCCACCTGGAAACGACTGGCGGCGGCGCCGACCAGCACCAGCTTGTCGATCTGGCGCGCCGGCCAGAGTGCTGACAAGGTCTGGCTCATGACGAAGGAGCCGAAGGAAAAACCAGCCAGTGCCAGCGGACCCGAGGGAGCACACTGCTGCACCAGCGCCAGAAAGTCCTGCGCCTCGCCCCGGCCCTCGTCATGCACCCCCTCGCTGGCGCCGACCCCGCGAAAATTGAAGCGCACGGCCTGCCAGCCGCATTGCACAAAAGCGCGCGCCAGCGTCTGCACCACCTTGTTGTCCATGGTGCCGCCGAACAGCGGATGAGGGTGGGCGATGACGGCGACCCCCTTCGGGGGCGCATCATCCGCCGGGGCGTCGCGCAGGGCTTCGATGCGGCCCACCGGGCCGACCAGCGTCAATCTCTCGGTCTGGGCATTCACGTCAGCGCCCCAGATGGGGGGGCGTCAGCAGGCGCTCGACCACCTGGCCCTTCTTGAGGTGCGATTCGACGATCTCGTCGATGTCGCTCACGTCCACATAGGAATACCAGACCGCCTCAGGGTAGACCACGGCCACCGGTCCGCCTGCGCAACGGTCCAGACAACCGGCGCGGTTCACGCGCACTTTCCCCGGGCCGGCCAGTCCCGCCGCCTTGACCAGGGACTTGCAGCGCTCGAAGGCCGCCTCTGCCTGGTGGTTGGCACAGCAGGACTCGCCGGCAGGGCGCTGGTTGAGACAGAAAAAGACGTGGCGTTCGTAATAAGAGGGTACGGTGTCGGTGCTCATTCCCGGATTTTAGGTGCAGCCCTGTCCAGGCTGCTCAGGCCCCAGACGCGGACCAGCACATACAGCAGTACGGCGTAGGGCCAGAGCCAACCCAGCCACTGGGCCAGACCATGGAAACGGATGAAACGCCCCTGCTCCCAGATCTGCAGGTTATGGGCAAAGTAGGGACTGGCCGGCGCCTGGTTGATCAGGACCAGGTACAAGCCCAGCACCAGCAGCAGCAAGGCGGCGCACACACGCGCCGGCACGCGCAAGAGCAGCAGGGCCAGCGCGACCGCCAGCACCAGGCCGGCCTGGACCGGCTGGCTGAACCAGGCCCAGGCGTGCACCGGCCCATAACTCAGCGTGGCCGACAGCAGCGTGGCGCCCATGGCCGCCAGCAGAACCGCCAGCACAAAACCTGCGCGCCGGCCCAGGGACGGTATGACACTGAAACCCAGCAGGCAGGGAATCAGGGCCCCCAGCAACACGCAGGCCATTTCCGCGCCGGGCACCAGGGGCTGCAATTCCACGGCCCGCAGCGGCAACCACTCCAGAAAGGGCGTGTCCAGCAGCAGTTCAGCCAGCCCCGCTTCCACACGCTCGAACACCTGGCCCAGACCCAGCGGCACCGCCGCAGGGAACAGCAGGGCAAAGGGCCACAGCGCCAGCAGCACCAGGGCGCCGCGCGACTCGGGCACGAACCAGCGGCCGCGAAAACGGATCCAGCGGTCGATGGCCCCCAGCTTTTCCAGCAGGGTGGACGTCACTGCCCCCAGCCAGGCACCGCCCAGGTTGAGCAGAAAGTCGATGTTGGAGGGAACCCGCGACGACAGATAACCCTGCAGGGTCTCCATCAGCAGGGACAGGGCGCCTCCTGCCACGGTGGCCAGCAGTACGGCACGGCTGCCCTGGCCGGTGCGCAGCGCACCCAGGGCCAGCAAGAAACCCAGAGGGGCATACCCCAGCACATTGGACAGCAGATCGAAGGCCGTCCAGTAGTGCGGCCACGGCGCAACGAGAAACCCCCAGGGCAAGGGCCCCTGGTCACGCCAGTCGGCAAAGGGATACAAGCTGGCATAGACCACCAGCCCCACATAGACCAGACTCAGGGGCCAGGCGGATGTCTTGTGCGGCATGGCGCCCCGTGGGCTCAGAAAGGCTTGACCACCACCAGCACGACGGCCACCAGCAAGAGCAGCACGGGTGCTTCGTTGAACCAGCGGTACCAGACATGGCTGCGCCGGTTGTCACGGCGCTGGAATCTCTTGAGCAAAACGCTGCAGGCATGGTGGTAACCCAGCACCAGCACGACCACGGCCAGCTTGGCATGCAGCCAGCCATTGCCCGGGCCGCGCCCAATGCCGTAACCCAGCCAGAGCCAGAAGCCGAAGGCCAGAGCCGGTACGGCCAGGATCGTGGTGAACCGCATCAGCTTGCCCGCCATCAGCAGCAGGCGCTCCCGCTCGGCCACCGAATCGGCCGGCACCATGGCCAGGTTCACGAAAATGCGCGGCAGGTAAAACAGACCGGCAAACCAGCTGGCGACGAAAACGATGTGAAGTGATTTGACCCAGAGCATGCGCTGAGTTTAGACCGAGACTTAGTGACGGGGGCACAAGCCGCACAGCGGCTTGCGTCGAAGGCTAACTTGGCCCGCAGGGGCAAGTTAAGCGCAACGGCCGAAACAAAAAAAACCCCGGCCATAAGCCGGGGTTGCAAGCCTTTTTTGCTGTCACACATCAAGGCCCCGCTCAGGGAGGAAAAGCGGGGGGTGGCGAACCACCCAGAGCCGAATCTAACAAAAACGTATCCGGAATGCAAGCCGGGACCACGGAATCCAGCGGGAACGGACATTTTTGGCACTTTTGCATACCCATCCCGGCCACAACGGAATCGGGCACAATTTTCCCCATGACACCTTATGCCCCCTACCCCATGGGCCGGCCCCGCCGGCTGCGCCGCGACGAGTTCACCCGCAAGCTGGTACGCGAGCACGCACTCAGCGTCAACGACCTGATTTATCCTGTATTCGTCCTCGACGGGCAGAACCGGCGTGAGACCGTGGCCTCCATGCCTGGTGTCGAGCGTCTGAGCCTGGACCTGCTGCTGCCCGTGGCCGAGGAATGCGTCAAGCTGGGCATCCCGGCCATGGCCCTGTTCCCGGTGATCGACAGCCGGCTCAAAAGCCTGGACGGCAAGGAAGCCCATAACCCCGAGGGCCTGGTGCCGCGCGTGGTGCGCGGCCTGAAGGAGCGCTTTCCCGAGCTGGGCATCATGACCGATGTGGCGCTGGATCCCTACACCAGCCACGGCCAGGACGGCGTGCTTGACGCCAGCGGCTACATCCTGAACGACGAGACGGTGGAGATCCTGGAGCGGCAGGCCCTGACCCAGGCCCAGGCCGGCGTGGACATCGTGGCACCCAGCGACATGATGGACGGGCGCATCGGCGCCATCCGCAGCATCCTGGAAGCCAACCGCCTGGTGCACACGCGCATCATGGCCTACAGCGCCAAGTACGCCAGCGCCTTCTACGGTCCTTTCCGGGACGCAGTGGGCTCGGCGGCCAATCTGGGCAAAAGTGACAAGAAGGTCTACCAGATGGATCCGGGCAACACCGACGAAGCCCTGCGCGAGGTGGCCCTGGACATCGCCGAAGGCGCCGACATGGTGATGGTCAAGCCCGGCATGCCCTACCTGGACGTGGTGCGCCGCGTGAAGGACGAGTTCCGCGTGCCCACCTTCGCCTACCAGGTCTCGGGGGAGTACGCCATGCTCAAGGCCGCCGCGCAGAACGGCTGGCTCGATCACGACGCCGTCATGATGGAAAGTCTGCTGGGCTTCAAGCGCGCCGGTGCCGATGGCGTGCTGACCTACTTCGCCATTGCGGCAGCGCGGCTGCTGCAGAAATAGGCCCCCGCGGCATGCGCGTCTTCAGCATCACGGCCACCGCAATCAGCGAAAGCGACGCGCTGCCAGCGCAGGCTCCCGACCAGGGGTTCATATGGATCGGCTGCACCCGCCAGGAACTGGAGGGGCGACTGACCGAGATCCAGTCCTGCCTGCAGGCCCTGTGCGGCATCCAGCTGCTGGATCTGCACGTCTCGGATCTGGTCAACACGCAACTGCCATCGCACTTCGACTACACCTCGCAGTACGACCTGCTGGTCTTCCGTCGCCTGGCCAGCCAGTCCCAGAATGGGGAGGCGACGACCATGCAGCCCGCCCACCATCGCGGTGGGCCGCCGATCCTGCGGCATATCGACACCAGCCCCGTCGGCTTTGCCATCTTCGAGAATGTGCTGCTGTCGGTCCATCCATCGGACTGCGCCGTACGCGATGCCTATGCGAGCCGGCTGAAAAGCAGTGCCCACGACCTGCGCACCGCCAACAGCCGCCTGCCGACCTCACCGGCCGACCTGACCTTGCGCATCGTCAACCTGATGGTGGACGGTTTTCTGGAACTGCGACGTGAACTGACGCGCCAGCTCGACCACTGGCAGGCCGAACTGCTCAACCCGCGCACCCGCTTTTCCAACTGGACCTCGCTGCTGGATGCGCGCCTGTCCCTGCGCCAGCTCGACGAGCTTTGCGAGGACCAGCGCCAGGCCGTGATCGACTGGATCGAGGTGATCGAAGACTGGCCCGAAGCCGGCACACCCATGGCCCAACGGGAACGCGACCAACTGCAGGTGCGCAGCCGCGACCTGCTGGAACATATCGAACGGGTCGTGCACCACGTGCGTCGCCTCGAGCACAGCATCGAAACCGTGGTCCAGATGCACTTCAGCGCCCAGAGCAACCGCACCAACGACATCATGCGCACGCTCACGGTGCTGACCGCCATCTTCCTGCCGCTGAACCTGATCGCCGGCATCTTCGGCATGAATTTCGATGCCATCCCGCTGATCCACAGCGACGGCGGCTTCTGGTGGGCCATGGGCTCCATGGGGCTGACCGCTGTCGCCCTGGCCCTGCTGTTCTGGCGCAAGCGCTACCTTGAGCGCAGCGGGCGTTAGCTCAGTTCGGTCCTGGCGCTGTCCCGGCGTCGGGACCGGAACCGATCTTCAGGTGCACCAGCAGATCGGCCACCAGCTCCAGGCGCACCAGGGGGCTGTCCACCGCCAGGAACTGCTGCTTGAGCTGCGGGCTCACCGGCAGGATGTCGCACCAGCGGTTGGCCAGCCAACCGCAGTCGTCCCACTGCAGCGGGGGCTGGATCGGCAACTCGTCACCGGGTTTGGCCTGCGCCTGCATGTGTTGCAGCAGACGCTGCAGGCCGACGCGGACATGGACAAGGTCCTCCGGCACCGGCACCGGCGTGTCCTCCTCCAGGTATTCGGCCTCGCCGGTCCACAGGCCGTGTTTCAGCTGCTCGCTGCGCAGCAGGCGAAAGCGTCGGCCACCGCGGCAGCGCACCAGCATCAGCCCCGGCTGCGGCCGCTCGAAGGAGGTGATGTGTGCCATCGTGCCCACGAGGTGGAACACTTCGGGCCCGAAGGCCGGCTCACCCGCCTCGCCCGGGCGTGGCGGCTGCCGCACCTCACTGCCGCTGCTGAGGCAGACCACGCCGAAGGGAGCGCCCTCCTTCTGGCAACGCTGGATCAGGTCCAGGTAACGCACCTCGAAGATGCGCAGCGGCAGCACACTGCCGGGAAACAGCACGGTCTGCAGGGGAAACAGGGGCAGCTGGAAGGTCGAACTCATCTCAAGGTCTGCTCAACTGGAACAGGCTCGCTCCGTTGTCCCAGGCGATGCGGCGTGCCACCTCGGGCGGCAGGTCACCCAGCCAGCGACGGTAGCCGCGCATCAGTTCGTCGTAATACATCCAGCGCTGGTTGACCCAGGTGTCGGAGCCGATCAGGAAGCGGTCCGGGTATTTCAGCAGCAGCGCACGCCATTCAGGACACAGGCGGCTTTCGTCGCATGTCAGCCCCGGCCGGTAGGACAGCTCACCCATGAGCAGTGGGTACTTCTCCATCAGCGCCGCCACACGCGCCGCCGGTGAGCCGCCGATGCCGGTGTGCGCCCAGATCAGCCGCGCGCCGGGCGCATGCGCCATCAGCAGGTCGATGGCCACGTCATCCACATGGGCCAGCACGGCCAGCTGCTTCTCTGCGGCGAACTGCATGAGCTTTTTCGCCACCGGGCCGTTGGCATTGGCGCTGTCGTAGAGATGGAACTCACCGATGCCGCGGTAGGGCCCGGCCGCCGTGCCACGCGCGAACTCGGTCTGCACCATGGTGTAGATGCTCTCGTCGCGGAACCAGTTGTCGTAGTCGGCCCGGTTGCGGTAGAGGCGGATGAAGGGCACCACCGTCACGCCGGCCGCGCGCGTCTGCACACCGGCCGAGGCCAGGGTCCTGGTGCCGTCATTGGGCCGGCTGTTGGCGATGACAGCGCGCACACCGTTGCGCTGCATGCGGGCCAGCACATCGTCCAGCGGGTGCGGGCCCTGATAGGCCTCTTCGTTGTAGTGCAGGTGGGCGTCGAACAGCGGGCCGCTGTAGTCGGCCGCATGGGCCGGGCCGGCCAAGGCCAGCCCACACAACACCAGCAGCGGGCGCCACATGATGTCAGCCCAGGTGTTTGGCAAAGAAGGCCAGGGTGCGCTCGCGCGCCAGCGCCGCGGCCGTGGCATCCCAGGCTCCGCGGTGGTCGCAGTTGAAGCCGTGGTTGGCCGCATAGACATGCACCTCGGTTTCCGGGTGGGCCTTCTGGAAAGCCGCCACGCCCTCCAGCGGAATCCAGTGGTCCTTCTCGCCGAAGTGCGCCAGCACCGGGCACTTCGGCGTGCGCGCGATCTCGGCCTCGGTGGTGACACCGCCACCGTAATAAGGCACGGCCGCACTCACCCCCTTGAGCAGGCAGGCCGTGCGCCAGGTCAGCAGGCCACCCCAGCAGTAGCCGACCACGCCCACCTTGCCGGCCTGGGCCGCATGGGTGATGGCGGCCTGGATGTCCTGCAGCACGCCGGGCGCCGGCAGTGCCTCCACGGTGGCCTTGAGCGCCATGCCGGCACTCATGTCGTCAGGGGCATAGCCCAGTTCGACGCCGGGCTTGACGCGGTGGAAGGTGGCCGGTGCCACCGCCAGATAACCCGCGGCCGCATAACCGTCGGCCACGGCGCGGATATGCGCGTTGACGCCGAAGATTTCCTGCAACACCACCACGCCGCCGCGCGGTTTGGTCGCCGGTTGTGCCACGTAGGCCGGGAACGTGAAACCGTCGGCGGCCTTCAGATCGATGAACTGTCCCATGCGCTGTTCTCCTGGTTTGCTTTTTAAGGGGATACGCCCAGCTTGCGGGCCACGAAATCGAGCCGGTCCTGGCCCCAGAAAATCTCGCCGTCGATGACGTAACTCGGTGCGCCGAAGACACCGGCAGCGATGGCCTGCTGCGTATAGGCCTCGTAACGTTCGCGCACTTCCTGGCTGTCGGCCTGTGCCCGCCGTTTGGCATCGAGACCACATTCAGCCAGCAGCGCGGCCAGCACCTGATCGTCGCCGATATTGCGCTCCTGCGCCCAGACCGCTGCCATGATGGCGCCGGCGATCTTCATCGCGGCGTCAGGGCCATCGTGCTGATCCACCGCGATGATCAGGCAGGCGGCATCGTCGCCACCGACCGGGAAGTACTTGGGTTGGGGATGCAGCGGGATCTTCAGGAATTCGCTGTAGCGCTTCAGCTCCACCAGGCGGTAGGCCTGGCGCTGCGGCGCGCGCTTCGGCAAGGGCAGGCCGCCGGAAATGGGAAACACCTTGCCGCCCAGATCCACCGGCAACACACGGATGGTGGCGCCGGCGGCCTTGGCCATGGCGGCAAAACGCGCATGGCCCAGATAGGTCCAGGGGCTTTGCGGCGCGAAATAGTAGTCCACTGTACGGCTCATCGTGTCTCCTCTTGCATGTTCCGGCTGTTTCTGCGGCAATGGTATCTTGTCGTCATCACACCTGCAGGAGCTGGGATTTGGACAAGGTTCTACTGGTCACCGGGGGCGGCCGCGGCATCGGCGCCGCCACGGCGCTGCTGGCCGCGCAGCGCGGTTACGCGGTCGCCGTCAACTACACGAGCAACTCGCTGGCAGCCGACGAGGTGGTGCGGCAGATCCGCGCCGGTGGCGGCACGGCCATGGCGGTGCGCGCCGATGTAGCCGACGAGGCCCAGGTGCTATCCATGTTCCAGCAGGTCGACGCCAAGCTCGGCCGCCTCACGGCCCTGGCCAACAACGCCGGCGTGGTGGACACCACCCAGCGTGTGGACGAACAGAGCCTGGCACGCTGGCAGCGCATGTTCGCGATCAACGTCTTCGGCACCATGCTGTGCGCACGCGAAGCCGTGCGCCGCATGAGCACACGCCATGGCGGCACGGGCGGCGCCATCGTCAACGTCGGCAGCGTGGCCTCGGTGCATGGCGCGGCCGGGCAGTACGTGGACTACGCGGCCGCCAAGGGTGCGGTAGACGTGTTCACCCTGGGGCTGGCGCGCGAGGTCGCCACCGAAGGCATCCGCGTCAATGCGGTACGGCCCGGCATCGTCGACACCGAGATCCACGCCAGCGGCGGCCAGCCCGGGCGCGCGCAACGCCTGGCGCCACAGATCCCGATGCAGCGCCCCGGCACGGCGCAGGAAATCGCCAACGCCATCGTCTGGCTGCTGTCGGATGAGGCTGGCTACTCGACCGGCTCCATCCTGGACGTGACGGGAGGGCGCTGATGAGCACGAAAACCTTCAGGTACTACTGGGAAGACATGGCCGTGGGCAGCACGCGCGAGCTCGGCAGCGTCAGCCCCACGCGCGAACAGATCATGGACTTCGCGCGCCAGTTCGACCCGCAGCCCTTCCACCTGGACGAGGCCGCCGCCCAGGCCTCGGTCTTCGGCAGCCTGTGCGCCAGCGGCTGGCACACCTGCGCCATGGCCATGCGCCTGATGGTCGACAACTTCCTGTCCGAAGCGGCCGGCCTGGGCTCGCCCGGGCTGGAAAGCCTGAAGTGGACCAAACCGGTGTTTCCCGGCGACACGCTGAGCCTGCGCCACACCATCCTGGACAGCCGCCCCATGGGCAGCCGGCCCGACGTGGGCCTGGTGCGCACGCTGTGGGAGATGCACAACCAGCGCGGCGACAAGGTGCTGCACATGGAAGGCTGGGGCATGTTCCGCCGCCGCACGCCAGCCACCACCACCTGAGCCCGTCATGGACTTCAAACCCCTCGTCACCCTGCTGGCCATCGTCAACCCGCTGGCCATCGTGCCCTTTTTCATCCACTACACCCAGGGTTTCACGCGCGAGCAGCGCCTGCGCACCATCTGGATCTCCTCGCTCAGCGCCTTCGCGGTGATTGCCATCAGCGCCCTGCTGGGCCTGCAGATCCTGGCCTTCTTTGGCATCTCGCTGGCGAGCTTCCAGGTGGGCGGCGGCATGCTGCTGCTGACCTCGGCCCTGGCCATGCTCAATGCACAACCGGCCGAAGCCAAGTCCAACGCGGAAGAGATGCAGAGCGCGGCCGAACGCTCGGCCGCGCGCGCCAGCATCGCCGTGGTGCCGCTGACCATCCCGCTGCTCACCGGCCCGGCCACCATGTCCACCGTGGTGATCTACGCCGACAAGGCGAAAGACCTGCTGCAGCTCGGCACCCTGGTGGGCTACGGCGTGGTCGTGGCGCTGGCCACGGCCCTCTGCTTCGCGCTGGCCGAGCCGATCGCACGTGTGCTGGGCAAGACCGGCATCAACGTGATGACCCGCCTGATGGGCCTGATCCTCGCGGCCCTGGCCGTGGAGGTGATGTCCGATGGCCTGATGAAACTGTTCCCGGCCCTCGGACGTTGAAGCGTTTCTAGAACGCTGCCACCGCACCGTTGGAACGCGGATCGAAACCGCCTTCCAGCACGCCGTTGGGGTGGCGCACCAGCATACCGGCGTGGCCCACGCCCTCGTCCCAGGCGCCGATGGTCTCCACTTCGTGGCCCAGCGCGCGCAACTGCGTCAGCACGGCCGGGTCAAAACGGCTCTCCAGCTTGAGCGAGTCGCTGGACTGGCCCCAGGTGCGGCCCAGCAGCCAGCGCGGCCGCTCGATGGCCTGTTGCGGGTGGTCGCCGAAACGCATCACGCGGTTGAAGATGGTGGCCTGCGTCTGCGGCTGGCCGTCGCCCCCCATGGTGCCGTAGACCATGCTGCCGCCGTTGGCCAGCTGGGCCATGGCCGGGTTCAGCGTGTGGAAGGGTTTCTTGCGCGGCTCCAGCGTGTTCACGTGCTTCGGGTCCAGCGAGAAGCTGCAACCGCGGTTCTGCCAGTTCACGCCACTGCTGGGCAGCACCACGCCGGAACCGAACTCATGGTAGATGCTCTGGATGAAAGAGACAGCGAGACCATTCTGGTCGATCACGCCCATCCAGATGGTGTCGCCCGGATCGGTCTTCTTGCCCCAGGGCAGGGCCACGTCGGACTTGAATTCCTTCGCCAGCGCATCGATACGCGCCGGTGTCAGAAGCTCGGCCGGCGGCAGGGCCATGAAGTCGGGGTCGGTGAGGTATCGGTCGCGCACACGGAAAGCGAGCTTGGTCGCTTCCACCTGCGCATGGATGAAAGCCGCGCTCTCGGGGCCGGCCTGCTTCCAGCCCGGGAAACGCTCCATCAGCGCCAGGATCAGCAGCGACACCAGGCCCTGCGAAGGCGGCACCATATTGTGCAGCTGCGCGCCGCCGACCGGCACGGTCAGCGGGTCGATCAGTCTGGCCTGGTGCGCCTGCAAGTCGGCCAGCGTGAGCGGGCTGCCCACAGCGGCCAGCTCGGCCGCCATCTGTTTCGCCAGCGCGCCGCGGTAATACTCGTCCGTGCCCTTGCGCGCGATCAGCGCCAGCGTGTCGGCCAGGCGTGACTGCTTGAACAGTGCCCCCACCTGCGGCACCTGGCCCTGGGTCAGGAAGGTCTCGGCAAAACCCGGGCGGTCTTTCAGTTCGGCCAGCTTGGCCTGCGTGGTGCTGGCCTGGCTGCGCGTGACGGGGATACCCTGGCGCGCCAGGAAGATCGCGTCGTCCAGCAGGCGGCTCAGAGGCAGGCGGCCACCGAGCGATTGCGCCGACAGCTGGTGCGCTGCGCCCCAGCCCGAAATGGTGCCGGCCACGGTCAGCGCGGCGGTGCCGCCGCGAAAGGGAATGCTGCCGCTGATGCCGCGCTGGGCGTACCAGTCGCGGCTGGCCGCCAGCGCACTGCGACCGCTGGCGTCGATGCCGCCGGGGCGGTTGCCCGGGCCGTTGATGACCCAGAAGCTGTCGCCGCCGATGGAGTTCATGTGCGGGTAGACCACGGCAATGGTGGCTGCGGCGGCCACCATGGCCTCCAGGGCGTTGCCGCCTTCGCGCAGCACGGCAACGGCCGACTCGGCGGCCAGGGAGTGGGGCGCCACCGCGATACCGCGGCGGCCATAGACGGATTGGGCCATACGAAATTCCTCAGGAAAGGGAAAGGCGCCCACAGGCGCCTTTCCAAACGGTCACATCATGCTACCAGCCGATGGCCTTGGGCAGCCACAGCGCGATCTGCGGGTAGAAGAACAGCAGCAGCAGCGCCAGGAACTGCATGGTGATGAAGGGGATCACACCTTTGTAGATGTCCTTGATCGTCACCTCCGGCGGCGCCACGCCCTTGAGATAGAACAGGGCCCAGCCGAAAGGCGGCGTCAGGAAGGAGGACTGCAGGTTCACCGTGATCAGCATGGCCAGCCAGACCGGGTCTACCCCCTGAGCCAGCAGTACCGGCAGGAACAGGGGCACGGCGATGTAGCTGATCTCGATCCACTCGATGAAGAAACCCAGCACGAAGATCAGCAGCATCATGAACCAGATGTCGCTGTTCACGCCGCCGGGCAGCACCTCGAACATGCGCGTGATCAGGTCCTCGCCATGCAGGCCGCGGAAGGCCAGCGCAAACACCTGGGCCGTCATGAGGATGAGCATCATGATGGCGGTGATCTTGCTGGTCTCCAGCGCCACGTCTTTCAGGACCTTCCAGGTGAAACGCTTCGAAAGGACGGTGATCAGCACCGCACCCACAGCACCCATGGAGGCGGCCTCGGTCGGCGCGGCGATGCCGCCGACGATGGAGCCCAGCACCGCCACCACCAGCATGATGGGCGGCACCACGACTTTCCAGAAGCGGATCCAGAGCTGGCGGCGCGTGACGCCATCGCGCTCGTCCTGCGGAATCGGCGGCATCAGGTCGGGCTTGAGCCAGCCCAGCACCAGCAGGAAGATGATGTACACGGCCGAGAGCAGCATGCCCGGCCCGACCGCCGCGGCGAACAGTGTGCCCACCGAGAGCTGCATGATGTCGGACAGCAGGATCAGGATCAGGCTGGGCGGGATGATCTGCCCCAGCGTTCCGGAAGCGCAGATGGCGCCGCAGGCGATGCTCTTGTTGTAACCACGCTTGATCAGCGTGGGCAGGGTCAGCAGGCCCAGGGTGATGACGGTGGCGCCGACGATGCCGGTGGTCGCGCCCATGAGCACGCCGAACAGGATGATGCCCACGCCCATGCCGCCGCGCACGCCGCCGGCGATGTGGCCCATGACGTCGAGCAGGTCGTCGGCCAGGCGGGATTTCTCCAGCATCACGCCCATGAAGACGAAGAGCGGGATCGCCATCCACTGGTAACCGGCCACGATGCCGTAGAAACGCGCCGGCAGCAGGCTGAAGAGGCTGTCACCGAAGCCCAGGTAGCCGAAGATGAAACCCACGGTCGCCAGCGTGGTGGCCACCGGAACGCCCAGCATCAGCAGGGCGAAAAAACCCACCAGCATCAGGATGGCATAGGTCTGCGGTTCAAACATGGCCACCCTCCACCGACTGTGCACGCTCGTGGAACAGGCGCAACAAGGCCGCCACCGTCTGCAGGGCCACCAGGCCATAACCGATCGGGATCAGCGACTTGACGATCCAGCGCAGCGGGATGCCACCCGGATCGGGCGAGCTCTCCTGGATGGAATAGGCCTGCATCACGTAGGCGATCGACACCTTGATGAAGATCAGCGCCACGGCCAGCAGCAGCAGCAGCGAGATCAGGTCGACGATGAATTTCTTGCGCGCCGAGTAGCTGGCGTAGAACAGGTCCACGCGCACGTTGTCGCCACGTTGCAGGGCGTAGCACATGCCCAGCAGGATGAGGGCTGCCAGCAGGTGCCACTCCAGCTCCTGGGCCCAGACCGAGCCGAAGCTGAAGGAGTAGCGCAGCAGCACATTGACCGCGACCAGTCCGATCATGACCAGAGCCACCCAGAGAGTGGCCCGCCCGACGACATCGACCAGCGATTCAATCTTCTCCATCACGGAGGTGATCGCCTTGTTTTTCATGACATACCTTTCACACAGACCTCGACCCACGCCACGCCTGCGGGGCCTGGATGGGTCGAGGTCCTTGACACTGTCCCCTTGGCGCCTCGACAGGCTCGGCGCCAAGGGGACGACACACGCTATCGCTTAACCACGCACCTTGCTGTGGTACTGCTCTTCGCTGACCTCGACCCAGCGGTCGTACTTGGCCTTGAAGCCCATGTAGGAATCGTGCACCTTCTTGACCAGCGGGTCCTTGGCCACGGCCTCGGCCAGCACCTTTTCGGTCTCGGTGCGCAGGGCCTTGATCACCGAATCCGGCAGCGGCTTGGCAATGACCTTCTGGTTCTTGACCAGATCGTCCATGGCCTCGGAATTGGCCTTCTGGCACCAGCCTTCGCTGATAACGTTGCAGGCGGCCGAGGCGTTCTGCACGATGGCCTGCAGGTCCTTGGGCAGCTTGTCCCAGGCGGCCTTGTTGATCAACAGCTCGGACACCGTGGCGGCCTCGTGCCAGCCTGTGGTGTAGTAGTACTTGGCCGCTTTCTGCAGGCCCAGGCGGCGGTCCTGGTAGGGGCCGACGAACTCGGCCGCGTCGATCACGCCGCGCTCCAGCGCCGGGAAGATCTCGCCGCCGGGCAGCACCTTCACGTCCACGCCTAGGTTGGCGTAGACCTTGCCGGCCAGGCCGGGGATGCGCATCTTCAGGCCCTTGAGGTCGGCAACGCTCTTGATCTCCTTCTTGAACCAGCCCGTCATCTGCACGCCGGTGTTGCCGCAGGGCATGGCCACCATGCCGAAGGGCGCGTAGACCTCGTTCCACAGGTCGATGCCGCCGCCGTCGTAGAGCCAGCCGTTCATGCCCTGGAAGTTCAGGCCGAAGGGCACGGCCGTGAAGTACTGGGCCGCAAAGGTCTTGCCGGTCCAGAAGTAGCTGTTGGCGTGGTTCATCTCCACGGTGCCGGCGCGCACGGCGTCGAAGCCCTCGAAAGCCGGGATCAGTTCGCCAGCGCCGAAGACCTGGATCTTCAGGCGGCCGCCCGACATGTCATTGATGCGCTTGGCCAGGTCGGTGGCGCTGCCCGGGCCGTCCATATAAAAAGGTGAGCCCTTGGGGTAGGCACTGGTCATTTTCCAGTTGAAACTCTGCTGCGCCTTGGCCACCATGGGGAAGGCCAGCGCACCGGCAGCGGCGCCGGCAGTGACGGTTTTGGAAACAAACGAACGACGGTCCAGTTTCATGAGGAAGCTCCTGGTTTGTGGATGGATATCCATCTATCCGCAAGGAGCGTGCCTGATTCAGGGCACTGAAGATACTGGGGTTTGCACCGTCTTGGGGCAAACCCCAAGTTATATGCATGCTTACCGTTGCATTTGCAGCCACTGCACCAATTCGGTCAGTGCGGCATCGGTGGCCGCACCCAAAGCGCGCACGCCACCCGCGGCGTCGGCGCTGGCGGCCGGCTGCTGCAGCTGCAGTTCGCGTTGGGCCAGCAGCTGCTCGCCACCGGCCGTGCGCTGCAGCAGCGTGGCGCGCAGGCGCAGCAGGCCGGCGCTCTGCTCCGGGCTGCTGAAGAGCTGGCTGAACTCGTCCAGCTCGATAAGCAGCAGACGCGGCGCCACATCACCGGGGGGTAGCACAAACTGCCGGCCCAGGCCCTCGCGCAGGCGCTGCTGCACCAGTTCAGCCGGCACCATGGCCCAGCGCGACTGGCTGTAGGCGCGCAACTGCTGGGCATCGGCATAAGCCAGGCGGTAGAGCATGGCCGGGCTGTCCAGCGCCGGGCTGGCTTGCACGCGCAGGGCCAGCAAGGGCCGCGCGCCCGACACTGGCTGGGCAAGGACGGCAGCGGACGGACCGAAGTCATACCGCAGCGGTGCCGGGGCGCGCTCGGGCAAAGCAGCGCAGGCCGCGAGCAGGACGACCGGGACGGTCAGGAAAAAACGGCGCCAGGCCACAAGCTTGTTCACGTGCAGACTCCTCATCGCGCACCTCGCGGCACAACAAAACCAGGTTCACCCGGGCCCGGCAGGGACAGGGCCGGGCCGTAAATCAGGGCCTGAGGGTGTTCGTCCAGCGAGGCGGCAGCGCGCCCGACCTGACGCACCGCGCGGCCCGTGTCTTCGAGCGTGCGGTTGAGCCGCGGCAGGCTGCTTTGCTGCACGGTCTGGCCGGTGGCCGCCAGGGCCCCCACGCCCTGTTGCAACTGCTCCAGCGTACCGCCGGGCTGCTGCAGACGCTGGGCCAGGCGTGCATAGTGGTCGGCTGTCTTGCGCACCTGCTCGGCGCTGGCGCTCACCGTGCCGGCAGCCTCGCGCATGGACCGGAATGACGCGCCCGCCTCTCGCATGGCCGGCGGCACGGCCGCGGCCGCCTCGCCCAGGGCGTCGATGCTCCTGCGCAGGGCCTGCTGGTTCTCGGGCGCCAGCAGCTGGTTGACGCGGCGGGTGGTTTCCTCGAGTTCGCCCAGCAGGCGCTCGCCCTGGCGCGACCACTGTTCCATGAACCCGGCTCGCATGGGTATGCGCGGCGGCTCTCCCGCAAGGGCCTGCAGCGGCTCGCGGGACTCACCGCTGTCGTCGAGCAGGACGAAGGCGATGCCGGTCAGACCCTGGTAGCCCAGGGTCGCGTAGGTGGAACGCGTCATCGGCGTGTCGGGGTCGATATCCATGAGCACCAGGACCTGGCCCGGCGTCTTCGGGTCGAGGTCGATCCGGGCCACCTTGCCCACCTTGACGCCCCGGTAGCGCACGGCGGCCTGCGGCAACAGGCCGGTGATGGTGCTGCGCGTGACGATCTCGTAGCGGCGCATCAGGCCTGTTTCCCGGGTGAGCCAGACCGCCAGCGCAATGAGCAGCGCCGCCACCCCGAGGACAAAGATGCCGGCCGCGATCGCGTGAGCCTTGTTCTCCATAGGTCTAGCCTTTCTGGTCCGTATCCGCCAACAGGGTTTGCGCGCGCCGCCCGCGTTCGCCCTGGAAGAATTCACGCACGAAGGGGTGATCGAAGCGGGCCACCTCCCGCGCCGGCGCGTTGACTATCACCTTCTGGTCGGCCAGCACCGCCACCCGCGTGCTCAGATCGAAGATCGTGTCCAGGTCGTGCGTGACCATCACCACCGTCAGGCCCAGTTCGCGGTGCAGCGAACGCAGCAGACGGCACAGGCCGTCGGCGCTGTCCGGATCCAGGCCGGCCGTCGGTTCGTCCAGCAGCAGCAAGGGCGGGTCCATGATGAGGGCGCGCGCGAGCGCCACGCGCTTGATCATGCCGCCGGACAGATCAGAGGGCATCTTGAGCGCCTGCACGGGCTCCAGCCCCACCATCTGCAGCTTGACCAGCGCGGCATCGCGCACCAGGTCCGGCGGCAGTGTACGCAGCTCCGTCAGGGGGAAGGCGATGTTTTCCAGCACGCTGAACGCCAGAAAGAGCGCGCCGTGCTGGAACAGCATGCCCACACGGCTGCTCGCGCCCGGCTCGCTCATGCGCGAGGCCGGCTGGCCCAGCACGGTGACCCGGCCGCTGCTGGGCCGCTCCAGCCCCAGGATCTGGCGCAGCAAGACCGTCTTGCCGCTGCCCGACGCCCCGACGATGGCCAGCACCTCGCCTTCCTCGACCCGCAGGTCGAGATGGTGATGCACCACCGCCTGCCGGCCGGGCGCGCGAAACACCGTGCTCAGGTTCTCGATTTCGACGAGAGCTCGACCGCTCATATGCCCACATTCCTGAAAACGACGGCGAACAGCGCGTCCACCAGGATCACCATGGTGATCGACACCACCACCGACGCCGTCGTGCCCTGCCCCAGGCTCTCGGTGTTGGGCTTGATGCGCAGGCCGAAATGGCAGCCTACCAGCGCGATCATGAGCCCGAAGACCGCCGACTTGGAACTGGCCAGCGCGAGGTTGGACACCATCACGGCATCAGGCAGCGCGGTGACGAAATACCGTGGCGACACATCCAGCGTCACGTCCGCCGCCAGCATGCCGCCCAGCAGGGCCGCCACCGTGGTCCAGACCGACACCAGGGGCATGGCCAGCGTCATGGCCAGCACGCGCGGCAGCACCAGGCGAAAGCTGCGCGCAATGCCCATGACGCGCATGGCGTCGATCTCCTCGGTCACGCGCATGACGCCCAGTTGCGCCGTGATGGTGGAACCCGAGCGCCCCGCGATCAGGATCGCCGCGAGCACGGGCCCCAGCTCGCGGATCACGGAGAGGCCCATGATGTTGACGATGAACGGGTCGGCGCCGAACAGGCGCAGCTGCTGCGCCATCAGGTAGGCCAGCACCACCCCGATCAGGAAGCCCACCAGCGCGGTGATGGGCAGCGCCGTGGTACCGAAGTGGTACAGGTGCCCGGAGAAATCGCGCCAGGGCCCTTGCGCGGGCTTGCGCAGCAACCGGCCGACGTCCAGCGCCAGCTGACCGACCAGCCGCAACATGCCCAGCAGATGCTCCAGCACGCGCAAGACCTGGGCCCCGAGCATCCACCATGCATGGGCCAGCCCGTGTCGTTCGCGCGGCGGCAGGGACGCCGTGTGGCGCGCCACGTGCTCCAGCACCGCGCGCTGCGCCGGCAGGGCCTCCAGCCCTTGCGGCCAGCGGCGGCCCCAGCTGTTCCACAGCAGCTGGGCGCCGACGTGGTCAAAACGCGTGATCTGGCGCAGGTCCCAGGCCGGTGCCGGCTCACGCAGGGCCTGCTGCAGCGCGGCCCAGGCGGCCGGCTCGGCCAGCCGCGCCGCCGTCCACTGCCCCAACAGCACGGCAGCCTGCCCCCCCGGGGGGGACGGCCGGCTGATACGGGGTGAGGTGTCGGCCATGGACGGCGGTCTGGGTTGGATGGTGCTGGCTTCCGATGGTAAGCCCGATTTCGCCGTCACAATACGGCGTCATGGCAAGCACGCCACAGGAGAGTTCATGAGCAACGCCCCCGCCACCGACGAATTGCGCATCGAGCTGCGCGGCCCCGTGCTGTGGCTGACCATCGCGCGCGAGGCTCGCCGCAATGCCGTGAGCCATGCCGTGCTGGCCGCCCTGGCCCGTGCCATCGAAGGGGCCCAGGCGCAGCGCGATGTCCGCGCCATCGTCATCACGGGCGCGGGCGACAAGGCCTTCTGCGCCGGCGCCGACCTGCAGGCCGACCAGGCCTTCACCACCGACTACTCCGAGCCACAGGGCCACGTGGCGCGTGTGCTGCGCGCGGCCAAGGCCAGCACCGTGCCGCTGATCGCACGCGTCAACGGCGCCTGCATGGCCGGCGGCATGGGCCTGCTGGGCATGTGCGATCTGGCGGTGGCCGCGCGCCACGCGGTCTTCGGCCTGCCCGAGGTGAAGGTGGGCGTGTTCCCGGCCCAGGTGCTCAGCGTGCTGCAGCACCAGATCCCGCGCCGCAAGCTGGCCGAGCTCTGCCTCACGGGCGAGCCGCTGACCTCGGCCCAGGCGCTGGAGTACGGCCTGGTGAACTACGTGGACGACGATGTCGACGCCCGCCTGCAATGGCTGCTGGAGCGCCTGCTGGACAAGTCACCGGCGGCCATCCGTCGTGGCCTGTACACCATGAAAAAGATCGAGAGCATGTCTTTCGAGGAAAGCATGTCCTTCACCGAAAGCCAGATCGCGCTGTTCACGCTGACCGAAGACGCGAAAGAAGGCCAGGCCGCCTTCAAGGACAAGCGCAAGCCGGTCTGGCCCGGGCGCTGAGCCGTTCGCCGCGCCCGATGGGGCCGGCATTTGATGCATATCAAGAAACGCCCAGGCACCGGGCGTAGCATGCGCTGACCATTCCATCACAGGAGGAGACCGCCATGGCATCGAATGAAGCTGGTACAGCGAGCCGGGCCCCGGCCCGCGAATCGGTCAACGTCTACGGGCTGCTGGCAGCCCTCGCCGGCCTGATCGTTGTCATGCTGCTGCCCAAACCGGCAGCGCTGCCGGTGGCCGGGCAGATCATGCTGGGTCTGCTGCTGTTCTCCGTCATCCTCTGGGTGAGCGAGGCGGTGGACTACGCCATCAGCGCCGTGCTCATCACCGCCCTGATGGCCTTCATGCTCGGTATGGCGCCCAATGCGGCCAAACCCGAAGCGGTGCTCGGCACCGGCCCCGCGCTGACTCTGGCCCTGGGCGGTTTTGCCAACACCGCGCTAGCTCTCGTCGCAGCGGCCTGTTTCCTCTCGGCGGCCATGACCATCACCGGGCTGGACAAACGCATTGCCCTCTTCATCCTCTCCAAGGTCGGCGCGCGGACCAACCGCGTGCTGATCGGCGCCATCCTGGTCGGCATCGTGCTGTCCTTCCTGGTGCCGTCCACCACCGCGCGCGTGGCCTGTCTCGTGCCCATCATCATGGGCATCATCCTGGCCTTCGGTGTCGACCAGCGCTCGCGTTTCGCCGGCATGCTGATGATCGCCACCGCCCAGTCCGCCTCGATCTGGAACGTGGGCGTCAAGACGGCGGCGGCGCAGAACATGGTGGCCATCGGTTTCATCGAGAAGGCCTACGGCCAGACCATCACCTGGGGCGACTGGCTGGTCGCCGCCGCCCCCTGGTCCATCCTGATGTCCATCGCGCTGTACTTCGTGATGATCAAGATGATGCCGCCCGAGACCAAGGAGATCGCCGGCGGCAAGGAAACCATCCGCCTGGCGCTGCACGCCTTGGGCCCCATGAGCTGGGCTGAGAAGAAACTGCTGTTCATCACCCTGGCCCTGCTGGCCTTCTGGGCCACCGAGAAGGTGCTGCACCCCTTCGACACCTCGTCCACCACCATCGCCGCCATCGCGCTGATGTTCACCCCGGGCATCGGTGTCATGGGCTGGAAACAGGCGCAGTCGCGCATACCGTGGGGCACCATCGTGCTGTTCGGCACCGGCATCAGCCTGGGCACGGCGCTCTTGCAGACCAAGGCCGCCGCCTGGCTGGCCAACATCATCGTCGCCAACCTGGGCCTGGCCGGCGCCTCGGCCTTCATGATCCTGGCCCTGCTCTCGCTCTTCCTGATCGTGGTGCACCTGGGTTTTGCCAGCGCCACCGCCCTGGCCTCGGCCATGATCCCCATCATGATCAGCGTGCTGCAGCAGATCGCCGGTGGCCCCGATGCCGCGCCCATGAACCTGGTGGGCATGACCATGCTGCTGCAGTTCGTGGTGAGCTTCGGTTTCATCCTGCCGGTGAACGCGCCACAGAACATGGTGGCCTATGGCACCGACACCTTTGCGGTGCGCGACTTCGTGCGCACGGGGCTGGTGCTCACGGTGATCGGCTTTGCGCTTGTGTTGCTGCTGGGGGCGACTTACTGGCAGTGGATGGGGTATCTGGGCAAATAGCGCTCACCGCCACACCTGCCCCAGCGCCGTCCAGGCGCTGGTCAGCACGGGCTCGCCGCGCCGCGCAGCAAGGCTGACGAAACACAACTGGCAGTCCAGGCTGACGCGGTCGGCAATTACCAGGCCGCGCGCCTGCGTTTCGCGGATGGCAATGGAATCGCGCACCAGCGACAAGCCGATGCCCGAGCGCACCAGGTCCAGCATCGAGGCTTCCTGGTCCACCAGCGCCACCTGGCGCGGGCTCACACCCAGGGGGCCGAACACGCCCGCCAGCAGGCGGTGGTGGGCCGAGGCCGGCGGGGTAGCGATCCAGGGCAGCGCGGCCAGGCCTTTCCAGTCGCGGCCCAGCACCTGCTCGCCCCAGCCGGCCGGGGCCAGCACGCGGTAGCTGAAATGCGAGAGCACGCGCGCCTCGAAGGGCCCGCCGCTCTCGGTCACCGCCTCACCCGGCAGACCCAGGTAGAAGCCCACGTCCAGTTCACCGCGGCCGATCTGCGCCAGCACCTCGCCGCTCATGCCCTGGCGCAATTCGGTCTCGATTTGCGGCGCGGTCTCCACCAGCTCGCACAGGAAGGCGCCCAGGCGCGTGAACTCGGGGTCGAGGATGGTGCCGATGCGCAGGCGCCCGCGCACCGTGCTGTGCAGGCTCTGCGCGGCCTGGCTGAAGTCCGCCAGCGCCGCCAGCGCCTTTTCGGCCTGCGGCAGCAGGGCCGCGCCGTCCGGCGTGAGGGCCAGACCGTGCGGGGTGCGGGTGAAGAGCTGCAGGCCCGTGCTTTCGGCCAGCGCCTTGAGTTGCAGGCTCACGGCGGGCTGGCTCAGATGCAGGCGGGTGGCTGCACGCGAGACGTTGCCCTCGCGCGCCACGGCGACGAAGGCGCGCAGGGTCTGGGGCTCGGGCGCTGGATTCATATTTGCTGAATTTATATCACTCTTCAAAGCAAATCATTGGAAAAATGCCCGCGTTTGCACGACACTTGCCCATCTTTCGGAGATTCCATCATGAGCATTGCAAATATTGACCACTACATCGCCGGCAAGGTCGTCGCCGGCACCTCGGGCCGCGCGCAGGACGTGTTCAACCCGGCCACCGGCGCCGTCAGCGGCCACACAGCCCTGGCCAGTGCCGCCGAGGTGGACAAGGCCGTGGCCGCCGCGCAAGCCGCCTTCCCCGCCTGGGCACAGACCTCGCCGCTGCGTCGCGCACGCATCCTGTTCAAGTTTCTGGAGCTGATGAACCACCACCGCGACGACCTGGCCCGACTGATCACCGCCGAGCACGGCAAAGTGTTTACCGACGCGCAGGGCGAAGTGACACGCGGCATCGAAATCCTGGAATTCGCCACCGGCATTCCGCAACTGCTCAAGGGCGACTTCACCGAGCAGGTCTCCACCGGCATGGACAACTGGACCATGCGCCAGCCCCTGGGCGTGGTGACGGGCATCACGCCTTTCAATTTCCCCGTGATGGTGCCGATGTGGATGTTCCCGGTGGCGCTGGCCGCGGGCAACACCTTCATCCTCAAGCCCAGCCCGATCGACCCCAGCCCCTCGCTCTTCATGGCCGATCTGCTCAAGAAGGCCGGCCTGCCCGACGGCGTGTTCAACGTGGTGCAGGGCGACAAGGAAGCCGTGGACGCGCTGCTGGCCCACCATGACGTGAAAGCCATCAGCTTCGTGGGCTCCACGCCGATTGCCAACTACATCTATGAGACCGGCGCGCGCAACGGCAAACGGGTGCAGGCCCTGGGCGGCGCCAAGAACCACATGGTGGTGATGCCCGACGCCGACCTGGACCAGGCCATCGACGGTCTGATCGGCGCGGCCTATGGTTCGGCCGGCGAGCGCTGCATGGCGATCTCCGTCGCGGTGCTGGTGGGTGACGTGGCCGACAAGATCATGCCCAAGCTGATCGAGCGCACCAAGGCGCTCAAGATCAAGAACGGCATGGAACTGGACGCCGAGATGGGCCCCATCGTGACGGGCATCGCGCACCAGCGCATCACGGGCTACATCGAGCACGGCGCCAAGGAAGGCGCCAAGCTACTGGTGGACGGCCGGTCATTCAAGGGCTCCGCGGCCGGTAGCGGCTGCGACAACGGTTTCTGGCTGGGCGGCACGCTGTTCGACCACGTGACACCCGAGATGAAGATCTACAAGGAAGAGATCTTCGGCCCGGTGCTGTCCTGTGTGCGGGTGCCGGACTTCGGCACCGCCGTGAAACTCATCAACGACCACGAGTTCGGCAACGGCGTGTCCTGCTACACGCGTGACGGCCATGTGGCGCGCGAGTTCTCGCACCGCATCCAGGTCGGCATGGTCGGTATCAACGTGCCGATCCCCGTGCCCATGGCCTGGCACGGCTTCGGCGGCTGGAAGCGTTCGCTGTTCGGCGACATGCACGCCTATGGCGAAGAGGGCGTGCGCTTCTATACCAAGCAGAAGTCGGTGATGCAGCGCTGGCCTGAGAGCATCGGGAAAGGCGCCGAGTTCGCCATGCCAACGAGCAAGTGATGTTCTGACCACTGTTCGCACGCGCCTGCCGCAAGCGGTGGCTGACCGGGCGATGTGGCAAAGCGCAGCGCCTCTGAGCCCGGCCAGTTACCGCTTGCGGCAGCCCCGCCAACGCCAACCAGCAGAGCACACCATGAGCGAAACAACCTTCGACTACATCATCATCGGCGCCGGCACCGCCGGTTGCCTGCTGGCTAACCGGCTCAGCGCCGATGCCAGCAAGCGCGTGCTGCTGGTCGAAGCCGGCCGCAAGGACGACTACCACTGGATCCACATTCCGGTGGGTTACCTCTACTGCATCGGCAACCCGCGCACCGACTGGCTCTACCAGACCGAGCCGGACCCGGGCCTCAACGGCCGCAAGCTGCGTTACCCTCGCGGCAAGACGCTGGGCGGCTGCTCCAGCATCAACGGCATGATCTACATGCGTGGCCAGTCGCGTGACTACGATCAGTGGGCGCAGCTCACCGGCGACAAGAGCTGGTCCTGGGAGCAGGTGCTGCCGCTGTTCAAGCGGCACGAGGATTACCACAAGGGCGCCGATGCCCTGCACGGCGCCGGTGGTGAATGGCGCATCGAGAAGCAGCGCCTGCGCTGGGACGTGCTGGATGCCTTTTCGCAGGCGGCCCAGCAGGCGGGGCTACCGGCCAGCGAGGACTTCAACCGCGGCAACAACGAGGGTGTGGGTTATTTTGAAGTCAACCAGAAGAGCGGCTGGCGCTGGAACACGGCCAAGGCCTTCCTGCGCCCGGTGCAGCAGCGCCCCAATCTGACGGTCTGGACACAGACGCAGACCCGGCGCCTGAACTTCACGCGCGATGCCGACGGCGCGCTGCGCTGCAGTGGCGCCGAGCTGCTGCGCGAGGGCCGCGCCCTCAGCGTGACGGCGCAGCGCGAGGTGATCCTCAGCGCGGGGAGCATCGGCTCGGTGCAGATCCTGCAGCTCTCGGGGGTCGGCCCGGGCACCCTCTTGCAGCAGCACGGCGTGCCCGTGGTGCACGAGCTGCCCGGTGTCGGTGCCAACCTGCAGGACCACCTGCAGATCCGCTCGGTCTACAAGGTGCAGGGGGTGAAGACGCTCAACACCATGGCCAACAGCCTGTGGGGCAAGGCCATGATCGGCCTGGAATACGCACTCAAGCGCAGCGGCCCCATGAGCATGGCGCCCTCGCAACTGGGCGCCTTCACCAGGAGCGACCCGGCGCAGCCCTGGCCGAACATCGAATACCACGTGCAGCCGCTCTCGCTGGACGCCTTCGGCGAGCCGCTGCACAGCTTCAATGCCTTCACGGCCAGTGTCTGCAACCTGAACCCGACGAGCCGTGGTTCGGTGCAGATCCGCAGCCCGCGTTTCGAGGATGCCCCGGCCATCGCGCCCAACTACCTGAGCACCGAGCAGGACCGCAAGGTAGCGGCCGACTCGCTGCGCGTGACACGCCGCATCGTGGCGCAAGCGGCGCTGGCGAAGTACCAGCCGCAGGAGTGGAAACCGGGTGTGCAGTACCAGAGCGACGAAGACCTGGCGCGGCTGGCCGGCGACATTGCCACCACCATCTTCCACCCGGTAGGCACCACCCGCATGGGCCGGGCCGACGACCCAATGGCCGTGGTGGACCCGCACTTGAGCGTGCGCGGCATCCGCGGCCTGCGCGTGGTCGATGCGGGTGTCATGCCCACCATCACCAGCGGCAACACCAACTCACCGACGCTGATGATTGCCGAACGCGCGGCGCAGCTGATCCTCGCGGGCCAGTAAGGCGCTGCGCTCAGCGCAGGCGGCCCACGTAGCGCGCCTCCAGCCCCACCATGGGTGCCGGCGCCTCCCGGGGCACCGCGACCGGGGCGGCCTTGGCCGGTTTTGGTGCAGGGCGCAAGGCCTGCATGGCGGCATCCAGGCGCTGCGCCAGTTCGGACAGATCGGCCAGCCCCTTCTCGCGGGCCGCCTCACGGGCAAAACGCACCACCTCGTCGGCGTATTCCAGATTGCGGGCCATCCACTCCGTATCGGTCACCCGACCGGTCACGCGGCGCAGCTGAACGTGCAGATGGGCGGCGATGGCGATGCGTTCACTCTCAAGCATGGTTGGTTCCTGCAGGGCTCGGACCAGCCAAAAAGCACTATCCGTGCCACGACACGAAATCCCCTCCTGGCAGACCGGGGAAACCCCTATGTCCGCCCCCTGGGCCCTGCCTTACAGTACGCCCACTCGCTAGCGCGCCCCGGGCGCCGCATGAGAGGAACCGAGGAAGACTGCGAAAGTATCGAACAAGAAAATTGATACCATCCAGAGCAGATGGCGTTCACCAAGGCACCGCTAACCCCGGTGCCTTTTTATTTCCGGTCCCTTCCATGGAATTCTTCCTCGTTACGCTGGCTTCGCTGCTGGCGGGTTTTGTCGATGCCATCGTCGGCGGTGGCGGCCTGGTCCTGCTGCCTGCCCTGTTTGCCGCCTACCCCACGGCCCATGCGGCCACCCTCTTCGGCACCAACAAGTCCGCCTCGGTCTGGGGCACGGCCTTCGCTTCGGTGCAGTACGTGCGGCGCGTGGACCTGCGCTGGCGCACCATGCTCCCGGCCATGGCCCTGTCTTTTGCCGGTGCGCTGGCCGGGGCCTGGCTGGTCACGCTGATCTCGCCGGATTTCCTGCGCAAGCTGTTGCCGGCCGTGCTGCTGCTGGTGCTGATCTACACGCTGATGAAAAAGGAATTGGGCCGCCACCATGCGCCGCGTTTTGCCGGCCGCCAGGAACTGCTGGCCGCCGGCAGCGTGGGCCTGCTGATCGGCTTCTACGACGGTTTCTTCGGGCCGGGCACGGGCAGCTTCTTCGTCTTCCTCTTCGTGCGCTGGCTGGGGTATGACTTCCTGCACGCCTCGGCCGGGGCCAAGCTGCTCAATCTGAGCAGCAACCTTTCGGCGCTGCTGCTGTTCACGCTCAAGGGCCATGTCTGGTGGCACCTGGCCCTGCCCCTGGCCCTGGCCAACATCGTGGGCAGCCTGCTGGGCACGCGGCTGGCGCTCAAACACGGGGCCGGCTTCGTGCGCGGCGTTTTCATCGTAGTCGTCAGCGCCCTGATCCTCAAGACCGGCTACGACGCTTTCCTGCGCCAGGTCTGAACAGCCTCAGAACTTGTGAAGAAATCGTAGCGAGCGGCCCGAGCGCAAGGCGGACGGAGCGCAGCCACCGGAACGTACTTTAGGTACGTGAGGATGGCGACAACGAAGTTGCGGTACAGGCTAACTTTCGCACAGCGAAAGTTAAGCGTAGCGGCCGGAGCCAACACCGCCCAACGCGGCGATCGGGTAGCGCAGTAGATTTATTCATAAGTTCTCAGGGCTGGATGGGCACCTGCACGCCGGCCTTGCCCTTGGGCGGCCAGGCCACCTCGGCGGCCAGGCGCGGCTTGCCCAGGGGAAAGGCAGCGCGCCCCTGCTTGACGGCGGCCAGGTCTTCCTCGCTCGGGTACTGGCCCAGCAGCCAGTAATCGAACACGCGCCGCGCCATCGGGGCCGCGTGTTCGGCACCGAAACCGGAGTTCTCCACGATCACGGCCAGGGCGATCTTGGGATCGTCCACGGGCGCGAAAGCCATGTACAGGGCGTGGTCGCGCTGGTGTTCTTCCATCTTCTTCGCGTCGTACTTTTCCTTCTGGCCGATGGTCACGGCCTGCGCGGTGCCGGTCTTGCCCGCACTGAGGTACTTGGCACCGATGAAGGAGCGGGCCGAGGTGCCCTCCTGGGTCACGGCCGCCAGCGCGCGGCGCACGATGGCCAGGTTCTGGGGCTTGTAGCGCAGGTCCTGTTGCGGCAGCTTGGCCACGGGCACCACCTCCTGGCTGCCGGCGGCCTGGGTGCCAAGCGTCAGATGGGGTGTGTACTTGATGCCGTTGTTGGCCAGCGTGGCCGTGGCCGAGGCCAACTGCAGCATGGTGAAGGTGTTGTAACCCTGGCCGATGCCCAGGGAGATGGTCTCACCCGCGTACCACTTCTGCTGCTCGGGCCGTTTGTAGAAGCGGCGCTTCCACTCCTGGCTGGGCAGCACGCCGCGCACCTCACCCTGGATATCGATGCCGGTGAGCTGGCCAAACCCCAGGGGTTTCATGAAGTCGTGGATCAGGTCCACCCCCAGGTCATTGGCCAGCGAGTAGTAGTAGACGTTGCTGGACTTGACGATGCTGCGGTACATGTCCACCGGTCCCAGCCCGGCGTCGCCGTGGCTGCGAAAGACGTGGCCGCCAAAGAACCATGAGCCGTTGTCCTGGGTGATCTGGCTCGGTGTGCGCTTGCCGGTTTCCAGCGCCGCCATGGCCATGAATGGTTTGTAGGTCGAGCCCGGCGGGTAGGTGCCGCGCAGCGCACGGTTGAGCAGCGGCTTCTCGATCGATTCATTGAGCGCCTGCCAGGATTCGGAGTCGATGCCTTCGACGAACATGTTCGGATCGAAGGTGGGCTTGCTGACAAAGGCCAGGATCTCGCCGTTGTTCGGGTCGAGCGCCACCAGCGCGCCGCGCCGCTGGCCGAACATCTCTTCCACCAGGTTCTGCAGCTTGATGTCGATGGACAGCACCACGTTGTTGCCGGGTTTGGCCGAACTGCTGGCCAGCTTGCGCACCGCCCGACCGCCGGCCGAGGTCTCGACGCGCTCGAAGCCGGTGATGCCGTGCAGATGCTTCTCGAAGCTCTGCTCCACGCCCAGCTTGCCGATGTAGTCGGTGCCGCGGTAATTGGCCTGGTCCTCGTCCTCCCACTCCTCCTGCTCCTTCTTCTCGGCCGGGTTGATGCGGCCGATGTAGCCCACCACATGGCTGCCGAGTTCACCCCAGGGGTAGTTGCGGAACAGGCGCGCGCGGATGTCCACGCCCGTGAAGCGGTAGCGCTGCACCGCAAAGCGCGCCACCTCCTCGTCGGACAGGCGGGTGCGGATGGGCAGGGACTCGACACCCTTGGTCTCCTCCATCAGCTTGCGAAAGCGCCGGCGGTCGCGCGGGGTGATCTCCACCAGCTCGGCCAGCTCGTTGATGGTCTGCTCCAGCTTGTCCACCTGCGCCGGCGTGATCTCCAGCGTGTAGGCGGAGTAATTGGTGGCCAGCGGGATGCCGTTGCGGTCCAGGATCAGGCCGCGCGTGGGCACCAAGGGCACGACGGTGGTGCGGTTGATCTCGGCCTGCTCCTGGAGTTCGGCATGGCGGATCACCTGCAGGTAGACCAGCCGCAGGAAAAGGATGAGGAAACAGGCGAACACCAACCCAGAGACGACCAACACACGCGCGCGGAAGCGATGCAGGTCGGCTTCGACGTTGCGCAGTTCGGTCATGGGTCAGGGTTACTGGTCGATCGCCAGCCGGTTCGCCGCCGGGCCGCCCCAAGGCGAACCAGCCCCCTCGGGGGGCAGCGCAGCACACGCAGTGGCAAGCGTGGGGGCCATATTACAAGGGCCGGTTGGCGTCGGGGTCGGGCGCACGGCGCTGCGGCAAGAGCAGCAGCATGGAGGCCAGCGGCCACAGCACGGCCTCGATCAGCGGCGCCAGCAGCAGGGACCAGCCCGGGAAATTGCCGCCCACCATCAGGCGCACGGCCAGGGCCACCGCATGGGCCGCGATCAGCATGGGCAGCACATGCACCGACTGCGAGGCGAGCGTGAACCACAGCAGCCGGCGATGGATGGCGATGGCCAGGAAATTCAGCACCGCGTAGGCCAGGGCGTGCTGCCCCAGCACGCTGCCCTGGTGCACGTCCATCAGCAGGCCGAACACGAAAGCCGCGCCGATGCCGATGCGCTGCGGCTGGTGCACGCCCCAGAACACCAGGGCCAGGGCCAGCAGGTCCGGTGCCCAGGCCGCTCGGCCCCAGAGGGCCATGTTGAACAGCAGGTTGAGCCCGAAGGCGCCGGCCAGGCTGCCCCAGATGAACAGGGGGTTGGCGGGCAGCAGCAGTTGCTGACCAGGACGCATGATCATCGCTGCACGCCCCTCTTGCCGGTGCCGGCGTCCTTCTTGCCCGGCGCGGCCACCGTCAGGTCCTGCGGTCGCTGCGGCTGCTGGCCGGCAAGCGTGGGCAGCACCAGCACCTGGGTCGCGCCGGCCACCCGGGCCTGCGGCACACAATAGATGAGGGCAAAGGGCAGTTCAACGCGGCGCTCGACCTTCTCGACCCGCGCCACCGGCAAGCCCGGCGGGAACACGCCGTCGATGCCGCTGGTGGTCAGGATGTCGCCGGGCTGCACGTCGGCATTGCTGCCCATGTAACGCAGCTCCAGGGCGCCGCCATGCAGGCTGGGGTCGCCGAAGGCCACGGCGCGCACGCCGGTGCGGATATTGAGCACCGGGATGGCCTGGTCGGCGTCGATCACCAGCGTCACCTCGCTCATCGAGGGATAGACCTGGGTCACCTGGCCCAGCACGCCGGATTCGTCGAGCACCGGCGAGCCGGCGCTCACGCCGTGGATCAGGCCCTTGTCGATGATGACCTTGTGCGCATAGGGATCGGCCGCGTCGTACAGGACCTGCGCAGCCAGCCCGGGTGTGGGCATGCGCTCGCGCAGTTCCAGCAGCTGGCGCAGGCGCTCGTTCTCCTGGGCCAGCTGGTCGAACTGCTGCACCCGCGGCGCCTGCAGACGCAGCTGTTCATGCAGCAGCTGCGCATCATCCTGCGCGGTGCGCAGGGATCGCACATGGTGAAAGCCGTCACGCGTCCACTGCACCGGCTGCAGCAGCGCCCATTGCAGGGGGTAGAGCACCGAGGCGATGCCCACGCGCACCGGACCGGTGAGCTTGAAGCGTGTGTCAGCCACCATGAGGAACAGCGCCAGGGCGCTGAACAGCATGAGCTTGGACAGGGCCGAGGCGCCCTGCCGGAAGAAGGGAGGAGGAGTCCTGTCCAGCGTACCGAGTGGCATCGCTGATCCTAGGGCCTGCTAGCGCTCATTTCGCAAGTGCGAACGCGCTTAAAACCGCGCCAATCTAGGCGCACGACGACGCCCAGGCTGGCCGCCTGGGCTAGGAGTGCAACAACGAGTGGCGCGGTTTTAAGCACGTTCCCTCCGGGTTGCGGCCAAAAATGCCATGCGCGGCGTTGCGAAGCCTTGCCGGGGGCCGACCCCGGCTGCGTTTCGCGCCTTGCGCATGACGTTTTTGATCCGCAACGCATCTTGCGAAATGAGCGCTAGCAGACCCTGGTGATTACTCGTTGGTGAAGATGGCGCCCAGACGGTCCATGCGTTCCAGGGCGATGCCGCAACCGCGCACCACACAGGTCAGCGGATCCTCGGCCACCAGCACGGGCAGACCGGTTTCCTCGGACAGCAGACGATCCAGGTCGCGCAGCAACGCGCCGCCACCGGTCAGCATCATGCCGCGGTCGGCGATGTCGGCACCGAGTTCGGGCGGGGTCTGCTCCAGCGCGTTCTTCACGGCGGAGACGATGTTGTTGAGCGGGTCGGTCAGCGCTTCCAGGATCTCGTTGGAGGAAATCGTGAAGCTGCGTGGCACGCCTTCGGACAGGTTGCGGCCACGCACTTCCATCTCGCGCACCTCGCTGCCGGGGAAGGCCGAGCCGATGTTCTTCTTGATGGCTTCGGCCGTGGGCTCGCCGATGAGCATGCCGTAGTTGCGGCGGATGTAGTTGATGATGGCCTCGTCGAACTTGTCGCCGCCGACGCGCACCGAGCCCTTGTAGACCATGCCGCCCAGGGAGATCACGCCGACCTCGGTGGTGCCGCCGCCGATGTCCACCACCATGGAGCCGCTGGCCTCGCTGACGGGCAGGCCGGAGCCGATGGCCGCGGCCATGGGTTCCTCGATCAGGTAGACGTCGCTGGCGCCCGCGCCCAGGGCCGACTCACGGATGGCGCGGCGCTCGACCTGGGTCGAGCCGCAGGGCACGCAGATGATGATGCGCGGGCTGGGCTTGAACACGCCGCGCGGGTGCACCATCTTGATGAACTGCTTGAGCATCTGCTCGGTAACGGTGAAGTCGGCGATCACGCCGTCCTTCATCGGGCGGATCGCCTCGATGTTGCCGGGCACCTTGCCCAGCATGGCCTTGGCCTCGTGGCCCACGGCCTGGATGGTCTTCTTGCCTTGCGGGCCGCCTTCGTGGCGGATGGCGACCACCGAGGGCTCGTCCAGCACGATGCCGCGATCGCGCACGTAGATCAGGGTATTGGCGGTACCCAGGTCAATGGCCAGATCAGTCGAAAAATACTGACGGAAGGCTCCAAACATTACTCAATCCTCTCTGTGGGCGTGACCGGCCCGTCGGGCCGCCACCGCCCATGTGCGCACTGGACGCGGTTCCAAATTCTTGCGGGGAGACGCCAAAACAGCCACTAAGCCAGTCGACGCCTATAAAGGCGGGATAATACCTTATCCCCTGTGTATAACCCCTGTTCCAGGGCCTTCCGGGCCCCGGGATTACACCCGGTTTCAACCCCAGCTGCCATGTCCCTGACCCCTGACGACATCTCGCGCATCGCCAATCTGGCCCGCCTGGCCCTCTCCCCAGAGGAGAGCGAGCGCATGCGGGAGCGCATCAACGGCTTTTTTGCCATCGTCGAGCAGATGCGCGCCGTCGACACCACGGGCATCGAGCCCCTGGCCCATCCCACCATGGGCGCCATCACCGGACAGGCCGCCCTGCGCCTGCGCGAGGACGTGGCCAGCGAACCGAATCAGCGCGAGGCCAACCAGCAAAGCGCCCCGGCCGTCGAGCGCGGCCTGTTCCTGGTTCCCAAAGTGATCGAATGATGTCTTCCGAACTGCACCAACAAAGCGTGGCCGAGCTGGCCCGCCAGCTGCGCGACAAAAAGGTCTCCGCCGTGGAGACTGCGCAGCATTTCCTTGCGCGCCAGCGCGCCCACCAGGACCTCGCTGCCTTTGTAGCCGTGGACGAGGACATCACCCTGGCCCAGGCCCGCGCGGCCGACGCGGCACTGGCGGCCGGTACGGCCGGCCCGCTGGCCGGTGTGCCGATCGCGCACAAGGACATCTTCGTCACGAAAGACTTCGTCTCCACCGCCGGCTCGAAGATGCTGGCCGGCTACCGCTCGCCCTTCGACGCCACGGTCGTCTCTCGCTTGGCGCAGGCCGGCACCGTGACCCTGGGCAAGCTCAGCTGCGACGAGTTCGCCATGGGCTCGGCCAACGAAAGCGTGGCCGTGCCGGCCGTGGGCCACGACGCGCCGACCCCGGTGCGCAACCCCTGGGACAAGCAGCGTGTGGCCGGCGGCTCCTCGGGTGGCAGCGCCGCGGCCGTGGCCGCACGCCTGGCCCCGGCCGCCAGCGGCACCGACACCGGCGGCTCGATCCGCCAGCCCGCCGCCTTCTGCGGCATCACCGGCATCAAACCCACCTACGGGCGCGCCAGCCGCTACGGCATGATCGCCTACGCCTCCAGCCTGGACCAGGCCGGCCCCATGGCCCGCTCGGCTGAAGACTGCGCCCTGCTGCTGTCGGCCCTGTGCGGCCCGGACCTGGACCGCGACTCGACCTCGCTCGATGTACCCGCGGAGGATTTCAGCCGCAGCCTGAATGACAAGCTCGACGGCCTGCGCATCGGCATTCCGAAAGAATTCTTCGGCACCGGCCTGGCCGCCGACGTGCGCGCCGCCATCGATGCCGCGCTCAAGGAATACGAGAAGCTGGGCGCCAAGCTGGTCGAGATCTCGCTGCCGCGCACCGAACTGGCCATCCCGGTTTACTACATCATCGCACCGGCCGAAGCCAGCTCCAACCTCTCGCGCTTCGACGGTGTGAAGTTCGGGCATCGCACGGGCAAGTACACCGACCTGCTCGAGATGTACAAGAACACCCGCGCCGAGGGTTTCGGCGACGAGGTCAAGCGCCGCATCATGGTGGGCACCTATGTGCTGAGCCACGGCTATTACGACGCCTACTACCTGCAGGCACAGAAGATCCGCCGCATGATCGCCGACGACTTCCAGCAGGCCTTCAAGAGTTGTGACGTGATCGCCGGCCCGGTGGCGCCCACCGTGGCCTGGCAGCTCGGCGACAAGAGCGACGATCCGGTCGCCGCCTACCTGGCCGACATCTACACCCTGCCCGGCTCGCTGGCCGGCCTGCCGGGCATGAGCCTGCCCGTGGGTTTCGGTGCTGGCCACATGCCGGTAGGCCTGCAGCTGATCGGCAACTACCTGCAGGAAGGCAAGCTGCTCAACATCGCCCACCGCTACCAGCAGGTGACCGACTTCCACCTCCGCACCCCGGGAGGCTTTTGAGATGACAGCCAAACTCGTCCAGGGCTACGAAGTCGTGATCGGCTTCGAGACCCACGCCCAGCTCTCCACCCAGAGCAAGATCTTCAGCCGCGCTTCAGTAGCCTTCGGTGCCGAGCCCAACACCCAGGCCTGCGCGGTGGACCTGGCCCTGCCCGGCACCCTGCCGGTGATGAACCGCGGCGCGGTCGAGCGTGCCATCCGCCTGGGCCTGGCCATCGGCTCGCATATCGCGCCGCGCAGCATCTTTGCGCGCAAGAACTACTTCTACCCCGACCTGCCCAAGGGCTACCAGATCAGCCAGTTCGAGATCCCGGTGGTGCAGGGTGGCGAGGTGAGCTTCTTTCTCGGCGACGAAAAGAAGACCGTGCGCCTAGTGCGCGCCCACCTGGAAGAGGACGCGGGCAAGTCCCTGCACGAGGACTTCATCGGCCAGAGCGGCATCGACCTGAACCGCGCCGGCACGCCGCTGCTGGAGATCGTGACCGAGCCCGACATGCGCTCCAGCGACGAGGCCGTGGCCTACGCCAAGGAACTGCACAAGATCGTGACCTGGATCGGCATCTGCGACGGCAATATGCAGGAGGGCAGTTTCCGCTGCGACGCCAATGTCTCGGTGCGCAAGCCCGGGGCCCCGCTGGGCACCCGCCGCGAGATCAAGAACCTGAACAGCTTCAAGTTCATGCAGCAGGCCATCGACTACGAGGTGCGCTGGCAGATCGAGCAGATCGAGGATGGCCACGGCATCCAGCAGGCCACCGTGCTGTTCGACCCCGACACCGGCGAGACGCGGTCCATGCGCACCAAGGAAGACGCGGCCGACTACCGCTACTTCCCCGACCCGGATCTGCCGCCGCTGGTGATCGAGCCGGAGTGGATCGAGCGTGTGCGCAGCGAACTGCCGGAACTGCCGCGCGTCATGGCGGCACGCTTCGTGAGCGACTATGGCCTGCCCGAATACGACGCCACCACGCTCACGCAGAGCAAGGCCATGGCGAACTACTTCGAGACAACGGCCCGGGCCTGCAAGCAAGCCAAGCTGGCCAGCAACTGGATCATGGGTGAAGTCTCGCGTCGCCTGAACGCCGGCGAACTCGCCATTGAGCTGGCGCCGGTCAGCGCAACCCAGCTGGCCGCCCTGATCACCCGCATCGCAGACGGCACCATTTCCAACAACGCTGGCCGGCAGGTCTTCGACGCGTTGTGGAGCGGCGAAGGCCAGGACGTCGATACCCTCATCGAGGCCAAAGGGCTGAAGCAGATGAACGACTCCGGCGCGCTGGAAAAAATCATCGACGAGGTGATCGCCGCCAACGCCGACAACGTCGCCCAGTTCAAGGCCGGCAAGGACAAGGCCTTCAATGCGCTGGTGGGTCAGATCATGAAGGCCAGCAAGGGCAAGGCCAACCCGCAGCAGGTCAACGACCTGTTGCGCAGCAAGCTGGCTTGAGTTTCCTGGAGGCCGGATCAAGCCGGCCGGTAGACTCAGTTGGCCGGTGCGCCGATCTGGGCCCAGAGTTGCTGCAGTCGCGCCAGTTCCTCGTCGAAACGGCCGTTGACCCGCCCCATCTCGGCTTCCTGGTCGGCGATGAAACGCTCCTGCACCGCCATGCTCTTCGCATTCTCATCGACCAGGCGCTGCAGCGAAGGGGGCACCTTGCTCGGGTCCTTGGCGTAGAACTCCAGTTCGGTGTCAAGCTCCTTGCGCTGGCGCTCAAGTTCCTTGACACGGTTCATCGCCGCCTGGCGCACGATGCTGATCGAGGCCAGAGCCTCGGAGCGCTCCTTGTCGTGCACGGAGCGGCTGGGGTAGCGCACCAGCAGGGCCCGTTCGCGCCGCTTCTCTTCGGCCTGGCGGGCGCGTTCCTCGGCCTCCCGGCGCTGCCTGGCTTCCAGGGCGGCGCGTTCCGGCCCGGTCAGGGTGGGGGGAATGACGGCGCGCACCGTGCCGCTGGGGTTGAGCAGTCTTTGTTCGCGGTCAGCGCATTCGCGGATGGGGCGATCGGAGGTGAGCTTGCGCCCCTTGGCATCGATGCAGGTATAGATGCCGCCCTCCACGCCACCCTGGGCATGGGCCTGCCAGGCACACCCTGCCAGCAGCAACCCCAGCCCTACCATCTCTGCCAATCGCTTCATGTTCAAGTGTCCTGGACGCCGTAGCGCTGTCGATATGCCAACACACGCGCATGATCGGCGGCCAGGCCGTCCTTGCTGTGCTGTTCCAGATACTGCAGCAAATCGGCCAATTTCGCAATTGCGGCCACCTGCAATCCCAAGCGATTTCGTACGTATTGCACGGCGCTGTAGGGGACGTCCTGGCCGTTTTCGGTCGCCATTTCCTGCCGGTCCAGCGCGATCAGGACCGCATGGGGCGTGGCACCCGCGGCTTCGATCAGGGCGATGGACTCGCGCGCGGCGGTGCCGGCGGACATCACGTCGTCGACGATCAGCACCCTGCCCTTCAATGGTGCGCCCACCAGGGTGCCGCCTTCGCCGTGGTCCTTGGCTTCCTTGCGGTTGTAGGCAAAGGGCACGTTGCGCCCGTGCCGCGCCAGCTCCACGGCCAGCGCCGCGCCCAGCGGGATGCCCTTGTAGGCCGGGCCGAAGATCATGTCGAACTCGATGCCAGAGGCCATCACCCGGCGGGCATAGAATTCGGCCAGCCGGCCCAGCCGGGCGCCGTCGTCGAACAGGCCCGCATTAAAAAAATACGGGGAAAGCCGGCCCGCCTTGGTCTTGAATTCACCGAAACGCAGCACGCCGCACTCGACCGCAAAGGCCACAAAATCCTGGGCCAGGCCATCCCGTCCACTCTCCACACCGTCCGCCATGGCAAATTCCTTGTTCAAACTCGTCAGCCTCAACCTCAACGGCATACGCTCGGCCACCAGCAAGGGGCTGGAGGCCTGGCTGGACCAGACTCGTCCGGATTGTATGGGCGTGCAGGAGGTCAAGGCCCAGGCCGGCGACGTGGCCGGGCGCTTCGAGGAACTCGCCGGCCTGCGCGGCTACTTCCACTACGCCGAGAAAAAGGGCTATTCGGGCGTGGGCCTCTACACCCGGCACGAGCCCAGCGACGTGGCCATCGGCTACGGCTCCTCCGAATTCGATGCCGAGGGCCGATACGTGGAACTGCGTTTCGACACGCCTCACAACAAGTTCTCGCTGATCAGCTGCTACTTCCCCAGCGGCTCCTCGGGCGAGGACCGGCAGTTGGCCAAATTCCGCTTCCTCGACGAAATCTATCCGCACCTGCAGCAGCTCAAGCAGGAACGTGAATTCATCCTGGTGGGCGACGTCAACATCGCGCACCAGGAGATGGATCTGAAGAACTGGAAGGGCAACCTCAAGAACTCGGGTTTCCTGCCTGAGGAGCGCGCCTGGATGACGCGGCTGCTGAACGACGGCGGCCTGGTCGACGTCTACCGCCAGCTGCATCCCGACACCACGGGTGAGGCCTACACTTGGTGGAGCAACCGGGGCCAGGCCTATGCCAAGAATGTGGGCTGGCGTATCGACTACCAGCTGGCCACGCCGACGCTGGCGCAGGGCGCGCGGGCAGCCGAGGTTTACAAGGGACAGCGTTTCAGCGATCACGCCCCCCTGTGTATCGACTACGACTGGCGGTCCTGAACCTTACTTCGGGGGCCGTCGGCACCGGCGAGGGCCGACCGGCGTTTCAGCGACCTGCGTGGAGCCTCTGGTGGATACGCCGTGTCGTGCGCCACACCCCCCAGAGCACCAGCGGGATCAGCGCGCCAACGGCCACCTCTGCATTGAGCGGCACACCCACCGCCTTGACGGCCTTGACCGCGTAGAGCAGCAGGCTGACCACATAGTAGGAAATGGCCGCGATGGACAGGCCTTCCACGGTGGACTGCAGGCGCAACTGCAGTTCCTGTCCGCGTGTGAGCTTGGCCAGCAGTTGCTGGTTCTGCACCTCGGTGGCGATGTCCACACGCGTGCGCAGCAGGGCGCTGGCGCGCGACACGCGCTCGGACAAGGAGGCCAGGCGCTGCGCAGTGGCCACCACCGTGGCCATGGCCGGCGAGAGGCGGCGCTGCAGGAACTCGCCCAGGGTCTGGGTGCCGGAAACGGGCTGCTCGCGCAGCTCGGTCAGGCGCTGCCCCACCAGGGTGTCATAGGCACGCGTGGCCGAGAAGCGGTAGTCGTGCTCGGCCGTGGCGCGCTCGACCCGACCGGCCAGCGACACCAGCGTGTCCAGCAAGGCCTGCTCGGAGGCCGACTTGTTCTCCAGCTGCGCCGTGATGTCGGCCAGCTGCCGCTCGGCTTCGCTCAGCATGGGGCCCAGGCCCTTGGCCACGGGCAGGCCGCGCAGGGCCATGAGGCGGTAGGTCTCCAGCTCCAGCAGGCGCTGCGAGACACGGCCGGCACGCGTTTCACTCGTGGCTGGCGGCGCGATGACCAGCAGGCGCTCGAAGCCGCTGTCGCGCAGCTGGAAATCGGTGACCGCCAGCGAGTGGCCGTTGTTGCCCATGACCGAGGCCACCAGGGGATGGCCGCCGAACCAGGCACGCGCCTGGGCCATGGTCGCCTCGGGCGTCGTCAGGTCGCCGTGCACCATGGCCAGCTTGATGGCGGCGATGGTACGGCCCGGTATCTCGCGCAACCACTGCGGTGCCACCACCAGGGCGGACAGCAGCTCGGGGTCGCTGGCGCCCAGGTGCGCATGCGCGGGCAGCGGCTGCACGATGGAATAGCGCGTGAACTCGGTGTGCCGCTCCCACTTGACGGTGTAACCCTCGAAGCGCAGACGCAGGAAGTTGCCCTGCAGGCGCTCGGGCGTCAGCTCCTGCTGGCCGGGCAAGCGGCGCAGGTGCTCGCACTCCTGCTCGCGGCTGATGCCTTCGTTGAGCACGGCCACGTACACGACCAGGGCGGGCAGGCGGATACGGGCCGACGGACGCGCGTGCACCTCGTTGTGCAACATGGCACGCAGCGCGTCATCGTCAGGCAGCAGGCGGGTGGTTTCGGCAGACACGTTCACATTCATGGGCAGCATTTTGCCGGCATAACGTGACGCTGCCGTGCAAAATACCGTTTTCTTCATCCGCCCCCCTGCTGCCCGGCCATGCTCAAGTACCAGACCGTCCCCGTGACCGCTTTCGAACAGAACTGCTCCATCGTCTGGTGCGACGAGACCATGGAAGCTGCGGTCATCGACCCCGGCGGCGACCTGCCGCGCATCACCGCCACCGCCGCCCGCCTGGGTCTCACGCTCAAGGCCATCTGGTTGACCCATGCCCACATCGACCACGCCGGCGGCACCGCCGAGCTGGCCCGCCAGCTGGGCCTGCCCATCATCGGCCCGCACCCGGGCGACCAGTTCTGGATCGACCAGCTGGCCGAGCAGAGCCGCATGTTCCGTTTCCCGCAGTCGGAACGTTTCATCCCCACCCGCTGGCTGCAGGATGGCGACACCGTCAGCATCGGCCACTGCACCCTGAACGTACGGCACTGCCCGGGCCACACCCCCGGCCATGTGGTCTTCCACTCGCCCGAGGCGCAGCGCGCCTTTGTCGGTGATGTGCTGTTTGCCGGCTCCATCGGGCGCACCGATTTCCCCCAGGGCAACCACGACGACCTGATCAGCAGCATCACCGAGCGACTGTGGCCCATGGGCAACGACACTGTCTTCATCCCCGGCCACGGCCCGGAAAGCACCTTCGGCCGCGAGCGCCAGACCAATCCTTTCGTGGGCGGAACGTAAGCGCCTGCTACTGTCTTTTCCTCCATGTTGCAATGCCGCACAGAGACCATGAGCGGCACTTGAGTAAACCACCGGCCGGCCCGATATCCTGAATAATCAAATCCAGTTTGAAACTCAGGACTTTTCATGAATCCGCTGCGCGCCGCACTGCTGGCGTTGGCCGTCTTTACCGTGACGGCTGGCTCCGCGTCGGCTCAATCCCTGCAAACCAGCCCCTACAGCCTGGGGCATGCCCAGCCGTCAAGCGGCGGCTGGACCTTGCGCAGCGACTACAGCCCGGGCCTGAAGTGGGCAGGCTCTGAAGGCCCGCGCCCCGACTACGAGAGCAGCCGGGCCAGCCTCTATGCGGACTGGTTTCCCTTCGCCAGCAGCGGTTTCCGCCTGGTTGGCGGCTTGAGCTTCGGCGACACGCCAGCCGGCCTGTCGGCCAACAGCCTGGGCAGTGCCTGGGCCGGCCTGGGGGCCAGCACCTACCAGTTGCGTCCGAAATCCCAGACCGCCTCGACCTACCTGGGCATCGGCTACGGCCAGCACGGCCTGGCCAGCAAGGGGCTGGGGGTTTACGCCGACATGGGTGTTGCACTGGGTACCCTGTCCAGCGACCTGGAAAGCAGCGGGGCCAGCAGTTCCGCCATTGGCCTGGACGGCTGGCGGACCCAGAGCAATGGCGCGCTGGGCTTTCGTTACCTGCCCAGCGTGTCCCTGGGCCTGATCTACCGCTACTGAGCAGTCGCCCCGGGCTTGCCGATTTTTATTACCGGCGCTGGCCCTCGCGGCGGGCCCGCTCGTACAACGGCAACACCTTGGGCAGGTTCTGCTCGATCTCGGCGATACGCGTCTTGCCCGCGGGGTGGGTGGACAGCCACTGCGGTGGTGCCCCCTTGCTGGCGGCGCCCATCTTCTGCCACAGCGTCACGCCGGCACGCGGGTCGTAGCCGGCACGCGCCGCCAGTTCCATGCCCACGAGGTCGGCCTCGCTCTCATCGCTGCGGCTGAAGCTCAGGACCGCCAGGTTGGCGCCACCACGCGCCACCCCGTCGGTCAGGCGCGGGTCGATGCCCAGCCAGGCGGACAGCACGGCGCCCCCGACCCTCGCCACCCCCTCGGTCACCGCGCTCTTGCCCATGCGCTCACGCGCATGCTCGCGCAAGGCATGGGCAATCTCGTGTCCCATGATCATGGCCACCTCATCGTCGCTGAGCTGCAGCTGGTCCAGGATGCCGGTGTAGAAGGCGATCTTGCCGCCGGGCATGCAATAGGCGTTGATCTGCTTCGAGCCGATCAGGTTGACCTCCCACTTCCAGTCCCTGGCGCGCGGGTTCCAGGCAAGGGCATGCGGGATGACGCGCTGCGCGATGGCGCGCAGGCGCTTGAGCTGCGGGTGGTCGGGCGGGGCCAAAGCGCGCTTTTCGGCGGCCTGGGACAACTGCTGGCGGTACTGCTGCAAAGCCATACGCTCGACCTCCTCCGCCGGGGCCAGCTTGGTGAAGGCCGAGTTCCTGCCCACGTCCACCCCCTCGCGTTCGGGCGCCGCATGGCTGCCTGCCGCCAACAACAGGCCGGCCAGCACCGTGGCCAGGCGCCGGATCAGGAAAGGTCGGATGTCGATCATGGATGTAGAGGTGTACGACGTGCTGCGCTTATTATTCCCCGCATGACACCAAGTGCGCCCGGACCGGGCCAACTCAAGCCCTCCTGGGCCGACACGCTGCGCGTTTACCTCGAACCCGCCACCCTGCGCATGCTGGCCCTGGGTTTCGCCGCCGGCCTGCCCCTGCTGCTGGTGCTGGGCACACTGAGTTTTCGCCTGCGTGAGGCCGGCATTGACCGCGCCACCATCGGCCACCTGAGCTGGGTCGGCCTGGCCTATGCCTTCAAGTGGGCCTGGGCGCCGCTAGTGGACCGCCTGCCCCTGCCGGGCCTGACCCGCTGGCTGGGCCTGCGCCGCAGCTGGCTGCTGCTCTCGCAAGCAGCCATCATGGCCGGGCTGGCCGGCATGGCCCTGAGCCATCCGCAAAATGGTCTGCAAGCCGTGGTCTGGTGCGCGCTGATCGTGGCCTTCGCCTCGGCCACGCAGGACATCGCGCTGGACGCCTTCCGCATCGAATCGGCCGGGGCCGAGCGCCAGGCCGCGCTGGCGGCGGCCTACCAGACCGGCTACCGCATGGCCATGATCTGGGCCGGCGCCGGCGTGCTGTGGCTGGCCGCGCGCGCCGAGATCCAGACCACGGGTTACCAGAACGCCGCCTGGGCCACAGCCTACCTGGTCATGGCCGCCAGCATGCTGCCCGGTGTGCTGACCGTGCTGTTCTCGTCCGAACCCAGGCGGCATGAACTGCCGCCGGCGCGTAGCGCAGGCGAGTGGCTGCAGGGTGCCGTGGTGGAACCCTTTACCGACTTCCTGGGCCGCTACAAGTGGCAGGCCGGCCTGATCCTGGCGCTGATCGCGGTGTACCGCATCAGCGACGTGGTCATGGGCATCATGGCCAACCCCTTCTACGTGGACATGGGCTACAGCAAGGACGAGGTGGCGGCGGTCACCAAAATCTACGGCGTCATCATGACCCTGGTGGGCGCCTTCGTGGGCGGCGTACTGGCCATGCGCCTGGGCGTGATGCGTGTGCTGATGCTGGGCGCCGTACTCAGCGCGGCCAGCAACCTGCTGTTCGCCTGGCTGGGCTCGCGCGGGCATGACGTGACGGCGCTGATCTTCGTGATCTCGGCCGACAACCTTTCCAGCGGCATCGCCTCGGCGGCCTTCATCGCCTACCTCTCCAGCCTGACCAACATCAGCTACTCGGCCACGCAGTACGCCCTGTTCAGTTCCATGATGCTGCTGGCGCCCAAATTCATCGCCGGTTTCTCGGGCGAGTACGTGGATGCCTACGGCTACAGCCAGTTCTTCGTCTCCACCGCCTTGCTGGGCCTGCCCGTGCTGCTGCTGGTGGGGCTGGCGGCACGCGCTGCCCAGCGGGCCCGCAACTGAGGCGTTTACCTATCTTTACAGCCGCGACAAGCGCGGCTGACCGCGCGCCCCCACCATGGCGACATGAGCGATAGACTTGCTGACATGAGCCAGCCCCTGCTGATGATCGAAGACGACGCCCGCCTGGCCGCCATGGTCAGCGAGTACCTGGCGCAATCCGGTTACAGCGTGGAGATCGCGGGCAGCGGCGAAGAAGGCCTGGCCCGGCTGCAGGCTACCCATCCGGCGCCCCAGTTGCTGGTGCTCGACCTGATGCTGCCCGACATGGACGGGCTGGAAATCTGCCGCCGCATCCGCGCCCTGCCCTCGGCCCTGGCGCAGACCCCCATCCTGATGCTCACCGCCAAGGGCGACCCCATGGACCGCGTGATCGGACTGGAAATGGGCGCCGACGATTACCTGGCCAAACCCTTCGAGCCGCGCGAGTTGCTGGCGCGCATCCGTGCCGTGCTGCGCCGCCGCGGCGGCAACGGCCCGGCACCGGCCAGCCAGCTGCGCTTCGGCTCGCTGGCCATCGACCGCGACGCGCGCACCGTCACTGTCAACGGCCAGGCCAGCGAACTGACCTCGTACCAGTTCGACCTGCTGGTCGCGCTGGCCGAGCGCGCCGGGCGCGTGCTCACGCGCGACCAGATCATGGAAGCCGTGCGCGGGCGCGAACTGGAAGCCTTCGACCGCTCGATCGACGTGCACATGGGCCGCATCCGCGCGGCCATCGAAGCCGACCCCAAAGCCCCCAAGCGCATCCTGACCGTGCGCGGCGTGGGTTACGTCTTTGCCCGCCAACAGGACTGACATGTCCACACCATTGGCCCAGCGCCTCTCCATCCGCATCTGGCTGGCCGTGGTGGCCACCATCGTGCTGCTGACGCTGATCTTCGGCTGGATCTGGCGCCAGGATGCCGAGCGCGAACGCGCCCAGCGCCCGGGCCGCGAGATCGTGCTGCGCAACGCCCAGGGCGAAATACTGGGCCAGGCCCAGGCCCGTGGCAACCGCGTGCCAGGCCAGGGCTGGGAGTTCGAAGTGCCCCTGCGCGACGGGCAGACCGTCTACGTGCAGCTGCCACGGCCCGGCAACCGCCCGCCCCCGCAGCCTGCGCCCTCCTGGTGGCGTCCGCCCTACAACCTGCTGGCCATGCTGATCCTCGTGGCCGCCGCCGTGGCGCTGGGTGCCTATCCCATCGTGCGGCGCCTGACCAAACGGCTCGAAACCCTGCAGCAGGGTGTGGAGCGCTGGGGCGCAGGCGATCTGTCGCGCCGCCTGCCCGAGGACGGGCAGGACGAAGTGGCCTTCCTGGCGCAACGCTTCAACATCGCCGCCGCCCGCGTGCAGGCCCTGCTGCTCTCGCACAAGGCCCTGCTGGCCAATGCCTCGCACGAACTGCGTTCCCCGCTGGCGCGCATCCGCATGGGCCTGGAACTGATGCAGGTCCAGCCCAGCCCGGCCACCCACGCTGAAATCGCACGCAATATCCACGAACTCGACCAGTTGATCGACGAGATCCTGCTGGCCAGCCGGCTGGACGCCAGCCCCGACGATCTGGGCCCGCTGGAGCCGGTGGAGCTGGTCGGCCTGTGCGCCGAGGAATGCGCCCGTACCGGTGCCGAACTGGAAGCGCCCCCCGGCACCACCACGGTGCTGGTCACCGGCCTGTCCCGGCTATTGCGCCGCGCCCTGCGCAACCTGCTGGAAAACGCCCGCCGGCACGGCGGTGGTGCCGTGAGCCTGACCCTGCAGACCCAGGGGGCACAGGTCGAGATCCGGGTCTGCGACCAGGGGCCGGGCGTGCCGCTAGCCCTGCGCGAGCGCATCTTCGAGCCCTTCTTCCGCCTGCCCGGTGCTTCCGAGCGCGAGGGTGGCGTGGGCCTGGGCCTGGCCCTGGTGCGCTCCATCGCCCAGCGCCACGGCGGCACGGTGCACTGCGAAGAGCGCCCGGGCGGCGGCGCCTGCTTCTTGCTGCGCCTGCCGCTGGCCGGCTGAGCCCGCACCTCAGGCAAATGCCCCGGGCGTGAAAAACCGCACGCCGGCGCCCCCCTGGGGACTGGCGCAATCGGCCCTTGTTTCCTATGGTTACGACTGACCAGGGGAAACGCACCATGAACACCGCCCACACCCGTCCACCGCAGCCTGACCGCTCGACCCTCGTCACGCGGCACCAGAGCTACCGCGGCCTGAAGGTCGAGCAGAACCTGCTGAGCCAGTTCACCATGTATGTCGTGGAGTTGGACCAGTTCGGCCTGTTCATCTCCGATTCCCGGCCCGAGGCCTTCGATATGGCCTTCGAAGCCCTGTTCAACGCCGGCCCGCAAGCCCGGGCCGCGTGAAAACGCATCCTGAATGTCTTATTTCGCGACACTTCTGGCGCCATATCCCCAATTTGTGGGATATGCCTGAGGCAGCCAGCTCGCTATATTTGCCTTCGTACTGCTGTCACAGTCAAGTTTTCAAGCTTATTGCCAGTCCCCCGGCCAGACAACAAGAGGGGGCAGGCTACCGATCCCAACGACGTCCTTTCGAGGACTTTTCAAAGCCACCCGCAAGGGTGGCTTTTTTTTCGGCTGGGCCGCGCCGTCAGAGCGCAGCGCGCACGCGATCAGCCGTGATGTCGTTGAGGCAGCGCAGATGGCCCAGGGGGCACTCGCGCTCGAAACAGGGGGCGCAGTCCAGCGGGGGCTGGTAGGCCGGGTCCTGCTTGAGCCAGAGCACGCGAGCTAAAGCACTCAGCGGCGGCGTGTGCTCGGGGCTGCTGGAACCGAAGATCGCCACCTGGGGCACGTCCAGGGCTGCGGCCACGTGCATCAGCCCGGTGTCGTTGCTGATGACCCGGCGCGCACCGGCGATCAGGCAGAAGGCCTCGGCCAGGCTGGTGGCCCCTGCCAGGTTGCGGCAGTCGGCCCCTGCGGCCAGGGCGCAGATCTCGACACCCAGGGGTGCCTCCTTGCCCGAACCGAGCACCAGCACCGGCGCATCCAGCGAGCGGGCGAGTTCGGCATACCGCGCCACCGGCCAGCGTTTGGCCGAGCCGTACTCGGCGCCAGGGACGAAGACGTAGTAGCCGCCGCGTGCCAATCCCTGCGCCGCCAGCACGGCATCGATCTGGGCCGGGGCCAGCTGCAGCTGCGGGCGGTCGGTTTCGATGCCGGGTTCGCCAGCCAGGGCCGAGTAGAAGGCGACCATGGGCGGGCGTTTGCCCTTGGACGGGTTTTTCAGACGGTGCGTCAGCAGGCCCACGCGCGCCTCGCCCAGATAACCCACGCGCCTGGGGATGCTGGCCAGGAAAGGCAGCAGCGCGCTCTTGAGGGAATTGGGCAGCACGTAGGCCACGCCGAAGCGGCCTTCGAGCTGCCGGGCCAGCGCACGCCGCGCCTTGAGCTGCAGGCCACCGTGCGCAAAGGGGAATTCGATCACCTCGGCCACCTGGGGCATGGCCCGGTAGACCGGCGCCACCCAGGGCAGGGCCCCGACGGTGAGCCGCTCGCCGCGCGCGGCGAGGCGGCGCATCAAAGGCTCCGTCATGACCGCGTCGCCGATCCATTGCGGCGCAATGACAAGGGCCGCGGTGTCGCGGCCCTTGGTGTCAGTGGTGCGCGGCGAAATGCTCACCGGCCTTCAGCTTGTAAACCGTGCCGCAATACGGGCACTTAGCTTCGCCGGTATGGCCCACGTCAAGATAGACCTTGGGATGGCTGTTCCAGAGCTTCATGTCGGCTTTGGGGCTGGGGCAGTAGACACCCCCCTGGGCGTTCAGGTCCGTGGCCAGCAGTTCGATGGTGGACTTGCTCATCTTTTGTTCCTTAAACCTTCGTCAGCCAGTGGGCGTACTTGGGATTGCGGCCGTTGACGATGTCGAAGAAGGCGCTCTGGATCTTCTCCGTGATCGGGCCGCGCGAACCGCTGCCGATCTCGACACGGTCCAGCTCGCGGATCGGCGTCACTTCGGCGGCGGTGCCGGTGAAGAAAGCCTCGTCGGCGATATAGACCTCGTCGCGCGTGATGCGCTTTTGCACGATCTCCAGGCCCAGGTCCTTGGCGATGTGGAACACCGTGTTGCGCGTGATGCCGTTGAGCGCGCCGGCCGACAGGTCGGGGGTGTAGATGACGCCGTTCTTGATGACGAAGATGTTCTCGCCCGCGCCTTCGGAGACGAAACCGGACGAATCCAGCAGCAGGGCCTCGTCGTAACCGTCGTCCGTGGCTTCCATATTGGCCAGGATGGAGTTGGTGTAGTTGCTCACCGCCTTGGCCTGCGTCATGGTGATGTTGACGTGATGGCGGGTATAGCTGGAGGTCTTGACGCGGATGCCGCGTTTCATGCCCTCTTCGCCCAGGTAGGCGCCCCAGGCCCAGGCCGCGACCATCAGGTGGATGGTGTTGCCCTTGGGGGAGACGCCCAGCTTCTTGTCGCCGATCCAGGTCAGCGGACGCAGGTAGCAGCTCTCCAGCTTGTTGGCACGCACCACTTCCTTCTGCGCCTCGTTGACCTGCTCCATGCTGAAGGGGATCTTCATGCGCAGGATCTTGGCACTGTTGAACAGGCGCTCGGTGTGCTCCTGCAGGCGGAAGATGGCCGTGCCGTTGACCGTGTTGTAGGCCCGTACGCCCTCGAAAGCGCCGCAGCCGTAGTGCAGGGTATGGCTCAGCACGTGGATTTTGGCGTCACGCCATTCCACCAGCTGGCCGTCCATCCAGATTTTTCCGTCGCGGTCGGACATCGAGGTCGGTAGGGGGCTCATCGGTTCTTTCCTAAGTAGGGGCTGCCCGTTCGGCCGGGCCAAAACTCTGATTTTACGGGGCCGGCGGCAGGCCCGGCATGGTGGTGGAGCCGGGGTCGGTCGCGTCCGGGCGGCAGAACTCCCAGCGCAGCAGCTTGCCGTCGGCAAAGTCGCAGGTGACCGAGGCCTCGTAAGGATCGGTCCAGCGGAACTGCTCGGGCTGGCTGCCAAGCGGGCTGAGCTGCACACCCAGCGAGCGCGTCATGGCTATCACGTGCATCAGCGTCATGCCCGGCTTGAGTTTGGCCTGCAGCATGACCGCGCTGCCCACATAACCCAGCGGGCTGTCGGCCGCGCGCTTGAGGACATGCATGAGGCGCGTGAAGTGCAGCATCAGCCAGAAGGTCAGGGCACCCACGGCCAGCGCCACGCCAGCCCAGCCCCCCCCAGGTAGCCGGCCACGACCAGCACCACGGCGCCGATAGGGATCAGGATTTTCTGTAGTTGCATGCCCCGATTGTCTCAGAGCATGTCCAGAGCCGAGGGCCCGGCAGGCGGGAGAAACAGGCGGTCGAGTTCGGCCCGTTGCACAGCTTCGAGCGTGAATCCGCCCGCCGCTGCGTTCTCACGTACATGGGCCACGCTGGCCGATTTGGGGATGGCGATCATCCCCTCCTGCCCCAGCAGCCAGGCCAGCGCGGCCTGGGCCGGCGTCACGCCGTGACGGCGCGCAAAGTCCTTGAGCCCCGGCTGGCGCAACAGGCGGGCCTGCTCGATGGGCGAATAGGCCATGGTGACCATGCCGCGCTCGCGTAGCCAGGGTAACAACGCCCACTCAATGCCGCGGCGGCCCAGGTTGTAGAGCAGCTGGTTGGCTGCACAGGCCGAGCCGCCAGGCACGTCCCACAGCTCACGCATGTCGTCCAGGTCCAGATTGCTCACCCCCCAGTGGCGAATCTTGCCGACGCGCTGCAAAGCTTCGAAGGCCTCGACGGTCTCGGCCAGCGGGTGCTGGCCGCGCCAGTGCAGCAGGTAGAGATCAATGCAATCGGTCTTCAGACGCTTGAGGCTGCGCTCGCAGGCGGCGATGGCCCCCAAGCGCGAGGCGTTGTGCGGGTAGACCTTGCTGACCACAAAGGCCTGCTCGCGCCGCCCGGCCAACGCCTCGCCCACCACCTCTTCGGCCCCGCCCTCGGCGTACATCTCGGCCGTGTCGATCAGCGTCAGGCCCAGGTCCAGGCCGATCTGAAGAGCCGCGACCTCTGCCTGGCGCGCGCTGCGGTCCTCGCCCATGTACCAGGTGCCCTGGCCCAGGGCGGGCACCAGTTCACCCGAAGGTAAACGGACTTGCTTCATGCCGCGAACTTGGCAGCGATGAAGTCGGTGACCTGCTGGTCCTCGGCCGAGGTCAGGCCGCTGACGCCAATGGCACCGCGCAGCACGCCGTCCTTGTCCTTGAGCGGCGAGCCGCCGGGCAGGGCCGTGAGTTGCGGGTCACAAAAGTAGCCGATCGCTATGTTCTCGCGGTGCAGACGCTCCAGCACGGCCTGGGTGGTGACGCCCAAACGCGCCGCGCTGTAACCCTTGCCTTGCGAGATGGCGACACTGCGTAGCGGTGCACCCTCCATGCGCACAAAAGCCAGCAGCAGGCCTGTGGCGTCACAGACCGAGACGCAGACCGGTTTCTTGAAGTTTTGTTCGGCATGCGCCATGGCCTGGTCGATCAGGTCACGGGCGATGGCGAGGGTAAGGTTGGACATGACAGCTCCTGAGCATTCAATGCACAGGATTGTAGGAACAGGCCCTACTCCAGCGTGCGCAGCACCTGCAGCGCCTCTTCCACGCGCTCCACCGCGTGGATGGTCAGGCCTTCGATGGCCTTCTTGGGCGCATTGGCCTTGGGCACCACGGCCACGCTGAAGCCCAGCTTGGCCGCTTCCTTCAGGCGCTCCTGACCGCGCGGCGCGGGCCGCACCTCGCCGGCCAGGCCCACTTCGCCGAAGGCCAGGAAACCCTTGGGCAGGGGCCTTCCGCGCAGCGAGGAGGTGATAGCCAGCATCACCGCCAGATCGGCCGCCGGTTCGCTGATGCGCACGCCGCCGACGGCATTGACGAACACGTCCTGGTCCAGGCAGGCCACGCCGGCATGGCGGTGCAGCACGGCCAGCAGCATGGCCAGGCGGTCGCGGTCCAGGCCCACGGACAGGCGCCGGGGCGACGGCCCGCCGCTGTCGACCAGCGCCTGGATCTCCACCAGCATGGGGCGCGTGCCTTCCAGCGTGACCATCACGCAGCTGCCCGGCACGGGCTCGGCATGTTGAGAGAGGAAGATGGCGCTGGGGTTGCTCACACCCTTCAGGCCCTTCTCCGTCATGGCGAAGACGCCGATCTCGTTGACGGCGCCAAAGCGGTTCTTGATGGCACGGATCAGGCGGAAGCTGCTGTGCGTATCACCCTCGAAGTAGAGCACCGTGTCCACCATGTGCTCCAGCACACGCGGGCCGGCCAGCGCACCCTCTTTGGTGACATGGCCCACCAGCACGATGGCCGTGCCGCTGGCCTTGGCGGCGCGCGTGAGGTGGGCCGCGCATTCGCGCACCTGGGCCACCGAACCGGGCGCGGAGGTGAGCTGGTCGGAATACACGGTCTGGATGGAGTCGATCACGGCTATCGCCGGCTGGTGCGCATCCAGCGTGGCCAGAATCTTCTCGAGCTGGATCTCGGCCAACACCTGCACCCGCGAGCCGTCCAGCCCCAGGCGGCGCGCGCGCAGGGCGACCTGGGCGCCGCTTTCTTCGCCCGTGACGTAGAGCGTCTTCTGGCCGGCGCGCTGCAGCGCGTCCAGCGCCTGCAGCAGCAGCGTGGACTTGCCGATGCCCGGATCGCCACCGATCAGCACCACCCCGCCTTCGACGATGCCGCCGCCCAGCACCCGGTCCAGTTCGTCCTGACCGGTGGGTGTGCGCTCCACATCGGAAGCCTCGATGTCGGCCAGGGCGACCACCTCGGCGGTTTTCGCGAGCGCGGCAAAACGATTCTTGGTCGGCGCGGCGCTCTCCGCCACGGACTCGATCAGCGAGTTCCAGGCATTGCAATGCGGGCACTTGCCCAGCCACTTGGGACTGATGCCGCCGCACTCGTTGCAGGTGTAGATGGTCTTGTCTTTCGCCATCCGTGCATCGTACCCGAATACTGTATGAACTTACAGCCCGGGTAAGTCCGGGGCCTGTGGGTGCCGACCGGGCTTGAACACGGCCGCAAAACATTTAACATATTAAATAAATCAAGGCCGACCCATGTCCACGTCCTTTCGACACCGCAACCTGCCCCGCCTGCTGCTGCAGGCGCGCGAAGCCGTGATGGCGCACACCCGCCCCGGCCTGCGCGCCCACGGCCTGAGCGACCAGCAGTGGCGTGTGCTGCGCGTGCTGGGCGAACACGGCGTGGTGGAGACCGGCAGGGTGGCGCGCGAGGCCTACATCCTCGGCCCCAGCCTGACCGGGGTGCTGACGCGCATGGAACGCGACGGCCTGATCCGCCGTGCGCGCGATGCCACCGACCAGCGCCGCACCGTGGTCGAGGCCACGGACCAGGGCCGCCGGCTGGTGGACACGCTCTCGCACAGCATCGAGGCGCACTACGCCTGGATGGAAAAGTCGCTGGGCAAGGAAAAACTGGGCCAGCTCTACGGGCTGCTCGATGAACTGATCGCCCTGGAGGAACCGGCATGAGCATGGCGCCTGTCTGGTCTGCCGGCACCGTCTACGGCGTGCTGCTCAACTCGAAAGATGAGTGGGACAGCTGGGCTGGGCGGATGAGCGAGCCCCCCTACAAGGCGCCGCCGAAGGCGCCGGTGCTCTATGTGAAGACGGCCAACACCTGGAGCGCCTGCGACGCCACCATTTCGGTACCCGGCCACGCGCCCGAGGTGGAAGTCGGTGCCAGCCTGGCCCTGGTGATCGGCACCGCTGCGCACCAGGTCACCGCCACCGGCGCCCTGCAGCACGTGGCCGGCTACGTGCTGGTCAACGACCTCTCGTTGCCGCACGCCAGCTACTACCGCCCGCCCGTCAAGTACAAGAACCTCGACGGTTTCCTTGGCATCGGGCCGCGCTGCGCCACACTGGATGAAGTGGGCGACCCGAGCCGGCTGCGGCTGGAGGTGCGCATCGACGGCCGGCTGCAGCAGACCGTGGACCTGGGGCGCATGCTGCGCCCGGCGGCGCAGCTGATCGCCGATGTCAGCGAGTTCATGACCCTGCGCCACGGCGACGTGCTGCTGCTGGGCCTGGGGGCCAAGCGGCCGCTGGCGCGCGCTGGACAGCGCATCGAGATCCGTGCCGGCGGCGTACCGGCGTTGGGCGTGCTGACGAACACGCTGGTGAAGGAGCAGGCATGAAACACGCACGTGTCGCCTGCGACGGCGCCATCCACGACGCCACCGAGCGCGATGGTCGTCTGTTGCTGGCCGATGGGCGTCTGGTCGACTTCGATGCCGTGACCTGGCTGCCACCGTTGGCCCCCGTACCCTGGCCACGCACCGTGCTGGCCCTGGGCCTGAACTATGCCGACCATGCGAAAGAGCTCGCCTTCAAGGCCCCCGAGGAGCCGCTGGTCTTCATCAAGGGTGAAGGCTCGCTGATCGGTCACCGCGCGCATACCGTGCGCCCGGCCGGTGTGGACTACATGCACTACGAATGCGAGCTGGCCGTGGTGATCGGCCGGACAGCGAAGAAGGTCCGACGCGCCGACGCCTATGACTACATCGCCGGCTACACGGTGGCCAACGACTACGCCATCCGCGACTACCTGGAGAACTGGTACCGCCCCAACCTGTGCGTGAAGAACCGCGACACCTGCACGCCGCTGGGGCCCTGGCTCGTTGACACGACCGATGTTCCGAACCCCATGAACCTGGCGCTCAGCACCACGGTCAACGGCAAGCTCACGCAATCGGGCCACACGCGCGACATGATCTTCAACGTGCCCTATCTGATCGAGTATTTCAGCAGCTTCATGACACTCAACCCCGGCGACCTGATCCTGACCGGCACGCCCGACGGCATCGTCGATTGCCGGCCCGGCGATGTCATCGTCACCGAGATCGAGGGCCTCGGCGCCCTCGTCAACACCATCCGCACCGCATGAACACCGTCATCAACCACCTCATCAAGGGCAAGCCGGTCGCCGGCGTCGATTACTTCGAAACCGTCAACCCCGCCACGCAGGAAGTGCTGGCCGAAGTGGCCGCCGGTGGCGCGGCCGAAGTGCACGCGGCCGTGGCCGCCGCCAAGGATGCCTTCCCCAAGTGGGCCGGCCTGCCCGCCCCCGAGCGCGCCAAACTCATACGCAAGCTCGGTGACCTGATCACGCAGCACGTGCCCGAGATTGCGCGCATGGAGACCGACGACACCGGCCAGGTCATCGCCCAGACCGGCAAGCAGCTGATCCCGCGCGCGGCTGACAACTTCCATTACTTCGCCGAGATGTGCACGCGTGTGGACGGCCACACCTACCCCACGCCCACGCACCTGAACTACACGCTCTTCCACCCCGTGGGCGTGTGTGCGCTGATCAGCCCCTGGAACGTGCCTTTCATGACGGCCACCTGGAAGGTGGCGCCGGCCCTGGCCTTCGGCAACACCGCCGTGCTCAAGATGAGCGAGCTCTCGCCGCTGACCGCGGCACGCCTGGGCGAACTGGCGCTGGAAGCCGGCATCCCGGCCGGCGTGCTCAACGTGGTGCACGGCTACGGCCAGGAAGCCGGCGAGCCGCTGTGCGCCCACCCGGACGTGCGCGCCATCTCTTTCACCGGGTCGACGGCCACCGGCAACCGCATCGTCAAGGCCGCGGGCCTGAAGAAGTTCAGCATGGAGCTGGGCGGCAAGAGCCCCTTCGTGATCTTCGACGACGCGGACCTGGACCGGGCGCTCGACGCCGCGGTCTTCATGATCTTCAGCAACAACGGCGAGCGCTGCACCGCGGGCAGCCGCATCCTGGTGCAGCAAAGCATCTACGCGGACTTCGTGCAGAAGTTCACCGAACGCGCCAAACGCATTACCGTGGGCGACCCGCAGATTGATGCGACCATCGTCGGCCCCATGATCTCGGCCAAGCATCTGGCCAAGGTACGCAGCTACATCGAACTCGGCCCCAAGGAAGGTGCCACGCTGCTGTGCGGCGGGCTGGATCGCCCGTCCTACGCACCCGAATTGCCGGCGCGCGTGAACAAGGGCAACTACGTCTGGCCCACCGTGTTTGCCGACGTGGACAACCGCATGCGCATCGCGCAGGAAGAGATCTTCGGCCCCGTGGCCTGCCTGATCCCTTTCAAGGACGAAGCCGACGCGATTTGCCTGGCCAACGATATTCAATACGGCCTCTCCAGCTATGTCTGGAGCGAGAACCTGGGCCGCGCGCACCGCGTGGCCGGCGCCATCGAGGCCGGCATGTGCTTCGTCAACAGCCAGAACGTGCGGGACCTGCGCCAGCCCTTCGGCGGCACCAAGGCCAGCGGCACCGGGCGCGAGGGCGGCACCTGGAGCTACGAGGTGTTCCTGGAGCCAAAGAACGTCGCGGTGAGCATGGGCCATCACCACATCCCACACTGGGGAAGGGCATGAAGCCCTTCCCCACCAGGGGTGTCATGACACTCACCCCACCCCGACCCTCCCCTTCCAGGGGCGGGCCACGAGTCCAGGAGACCATTCATGGGTAAGCTCGCCTTGGCCGCCAAAATCACCCACGTCCCCTCGATCTACCTCAGCGAGCTGCCCGGCCCGCGACTGGGCACGCGGCAGGACGCGATTGACGGCCACAAGGAAATCGGCCGGCGCTGCCGCGAACTCGGCGTGGACACCATCGTGGTGTTCGACACGCACTGGCTGGTCAACGCCAACTACCACGTGAACTGCGCGCCGCACTTCAAGGGCCTGTACACCAGCAACGAACTGCCGCACTTCATCAGCAACCTGGCCTACGAATTCCCGGGCAACCCGGCGCTGGGCCAGCTGCTGGCGAAAGTCTGCAGCGAACACGGCGTCGAGACCCTGGCCCATCCGGCCACCACCTTGGCGCCCGAGTACGGCACCCTGGTGCCCATGCGCTACATGAACGAGGACCAGCATTTCAAGGTGATCTCGGTCTCGGCCCTGTGCCAGGTGCACTACCTCAACGACAGCGCGCGCCTGGGCTGGGCCATGCGCCGCGCGGTGGAAGAGCATTACGACGGCACCGTCGCCTTCTTCGCCAGCGGCTCGCTCAGCCACCGCTTCGCGCAGAACGGTCTGGCGCCCGAGTACGCGCACAAGATCTGGAGCCCGCTGCTCGAACGTTTGGACCGCGACGTCATTCGCATGTGGCAGGGCGGCGAATGGCCGGCCTTCTGCGAGATGCTGCCCGAGTACGCCAGCAAGGGCCATGGGGAGGGTTTCATGCACGACACGGCCATGCTGCTGGGCGCGCTGGGCTGGTCCGAATACACGGGCCGGGCCGAGATCCTCACACCCTACTTCGGCGCTTCCGGCACCGGCCAGCTCAATGCCGTGTTCCCGGTGCTGCCGGTGCAGGGCCGCGCCATCCCGGCGGCCCAGGCCTCCAGTGCCACCGGCTACCGCGCCTTTCCCCGTCTCTGAGAGTACGCCATGCCTCACCTCGTCATCCTCTACACGAACAACCTCGAAAAAGAGACCGACATGACGGCGCTGTGCCGCAGCCTGGCCGACGTCATGCTGGTGCAACACGACGAGAACGACAAGCCGGTCTTCCCCACCGGCGGCACGCGCGTGCTGGCCTACCCGGCCGCGCACTATGCCGTGGCCGACGACGGCACGGCCGGCAGGGCAGCGGGCGGCAGCGGCGACTACGCCTTCGTCTACCTCAATCTGCGCATGGGCCGTGGTCGCTCCCCCGCGGTCCACAAGCGCGCGGGTGACGCGCTGCTGATGGCCACCAAGGCGCATTTCCAGCCCCTCTTCTCGCAGCGCCACATCGGCGTCACGCTGCAGATCGACGAAGGCCCGGAGGTCTTCGACGCCAAGCACAGCAACCTGCATCCTCTCTTCAAATGAGCGCCTTCACTGCAGAACTCACCCAACAACTGGCCGCCGAACTGCAGCAGGCGCAGGACACGCGCACGCAACTGGAGCATTTCTCCAGGCGTTTTGCCGGCATGAGCATCGAGGATGGCTACCGCGTCAGCCGCGCCTGGGTCGCCCTGCAGCTCGCCGCGGGCCGCCAGGTCATCGGCCACAAGATCGGCCTGACCTCGCGCGCCATGCAGCAGTCCAGCCAGATCGACGAGCCCGACTACGGCACCCTGCTCGACTCCATGCTGTATACCTGCACGCCAGGCCAGGTGCTGGACATCCCGGCTTCGCGCTTCATTGCGCCGCGCGTGGAAGTGGAACTGGCCTTCGTGCTCAAGGCGCCGCTCAAGGGCCCGAACGTCACGCAGGCGCAGGTGATCGCCGCCACCGACTACGTGACCCCGGCCATCGAGATCATCGACGCGCGCATCGAGCAGTTCGACCGCCATACGAAGGTCATGCGCAAGGTCTACGACACCATCAGCGACAACGCGGCCAACGCGGGCATCGTGGTCGGCGCCGCGCGCGCCCAGCCAACCGAGGTGGACCTGCCCTGGGTCGGCGCCATCCTGCGCCAGAACGGCGTGGTGGAAGAGACCGGCCTGGCCGCCGGCGTGCAGGGCCACCCGGCCATCGGCATCGCCTGGCTGGCCAACAAGCTGGCCCCCTGGGGCGAACATCTCGAAGCCGGGCAGATCGTGCTGGCCGGCTCCTTCACGCGCCCGGTGCCCGGCAAGGCCGGCGACCTGTTCGAGGCCGACTACGGCCCTCTCGGTCCGTTGAATTTCCGTTTTGTCTGAGGACTCCGCATGAAAACACCCGTCAACCCCTTCAAGCAGGCCATCGCCAGGCAGCAGGCCCAGATCGGCCTGTGGGTCAACCTGGGCCATCCCGTCAGCACCGAGATCTGCGCGGGCGCCGGCTTCGACTGGCTGCTGCTCGACGCCGAGCACTCGCCCAACACCCTGCCCACCCTGCTCTCGCAGCTCCAGACCATCGCGGCCTATCCGGGCTCGCACCCGATCGGTCGTGTGCCGCTGGGCCACGGCGAGGCCGGCACGGCCACCATCAAGCAGTTCCTGGACCTGGGCTTCCAGACCCTGCTGGTGCCCATGGTGGACACGGCCGAGCAGGCCGCGGCGCTGGTGCAGGCCATGCGCTACCCGCCCGAGGGCGTGCGCGGCATGGCGGGCACACGCGCGGCGCGCTGGGGTCGTTACCCCAACTACGGCAAGGAGGCCAACGAGCAGGTCTGCCTGCTGGTGCAGGCCGAGTCGCGCACCGCACTCGACAACCTGGAGGCTATCGCCAGCACGCCCGGCGTGGACGGCGTTTTCATCGGCCCGGCCGATCTCTCGGCCTCGCTGGGCTACATCGGCCAGGCCACGCACCCCGAAGTGCAGAAGGCCATCGACGATGCCATCCGCCGCATCGTGAAATGCGGCAAGGCCGCGGGCATCCTGATCAGCGACGAGACGCTGGCGCGCCACTACCTGGCGATCGGCGCCAGCTTCGTCGCCGTGGGCCTGGACACGCAGATCCTGGTGCGCCAGACCTCGGCCCTGGCCGCACTCTACAAAGGTGACATCAAGCCCCTGGCCGCCGGCGACAAGGTCTACTGAGGAGCACGCCCATGAATGCCCTGCAACACCCGATCACGCCCACCGGCATGCATGCCGACGAATGGGCCGCGCGCCTCCAACTGGCCGCCTGCTACCGCATCTTCGCGATGCTGGGCTGGACCGAGATGATCTACAACCACATCACGCTGCGCCTGCCCGAGAGCGTGAGCGGCCAGGAGAAACAGTTCCTGATCAACCCCTTCGGCCTGCACTACAGCGAAGTCACCGCCAGCAATCTGGTGAAGATCGACCTGCAGGGCCGTGTGCTCGACGGCTCCACGTATCCGATCAACCCGGCCGGCTACACCGTGCACTCGGCCATCCACGCCGGGATAGCGGACGCGCACTGCGTCATGCACACCCACACCACGGCCGGCGTGGCCGTGGCCTGCCAGCAGGGCGGGCTGGCCCAGAACAACTTCTATTCCGCGCAGCTGCACGACATGGTGGCCTACCATGACTTCGAGGGCATCACCATCCACGCCGAGGAGGCGCCACGCCTCCTGAAGAGCATCGGCAGCAGACCGGCGGTGATCCTGCGCAACCACGGCCTGCTGGCCTGGGGTGCCACGCTGCCGCAGACCTTCGCCATCCTGTGGACACTGCAGCGCGCCTGCGAGATCCAGCTGGCCACCCTGAGCATGGGCCCGGCCATCCCCGTGCCCGAGGCGATTGCGGCCAGATGCACGCGCGACGCGCTACAGTTCAATCCGAACCATGGCGCCGGACAGGACGTGTTCGACGCACTGGTGCGGCAGGTGGACCGTCTGGACGCCAGCTACAAGAACTAAGGGCCCACGGGGAGAGGGACAGCATGAACGACACGCCTTACGGCAAGGTTTGCATCTACGGTGCCGGCGCCATTGGCGCCTGGATGGGGGTGCGGCTGGCGCGTGCCGGCTGCCAGGTCAGCGTGGTCGCGCGCGGCGCCACGCTCCATGCCCTGCAACAGCACGGCTTACGCTGCCAGATCGACAAGGAACTGCTCAGCGTACCCGTACAGGCCAGCGCCAACCCGGCCGACCTGGGCGTGCAGGACCTGGTGATCCTGGCAGTCAAGGCCCCGTCCCTGCCCGAGGTGGCGCGCCAGATCAAGCCCGTGCTCGGTCCTTCCACCGTGGTGCTCACCGCCATGAACGGTGTGCCCTGGTGGTTCTTCCAGGGTTTTGGCGAGAAGTTTTCCGGCACCCAGCTCAAGGCCATCGATCCCAGGGGAGAGATCGCCGCCCACATCCCGGCGGCGCAGATCGTCGGCGGGGTGGTGCATGCGAGCTGCTCGATCAAAGAGCCGGGCTGCGCGCAGCATCACTTCGGCAACCGCCTCATCATCGGCGAGCCCTCGGGCCAGAAGACCCAGCGCGTGCAGCAGCTCATCGCCCTGCTGGGGCAGGCGGGTTTCGAAGTCGAGCTCTCGGCCCAGATCCAGAAGGACATCTGGTACAAGCTCTGGGGCAATATGACGGTCAACCCCGTCAGCGCGCTGACCGGCGCCACCACCGACAGGATCCTGGGCGACAAGCTGGTGCGCGATTTCATCTCGAAAATCATGCTCGAAGCCAAGGAGATCGGTGCGCGCATCGGCATCCCGATCTTCCAGCAGCCCGAAGACCGCCACGCCGTCACGATGAAACTGGGCGCTTTCAAGACCTCGATGCTGCAGGACGTGGAAGCCGGCAGGCCCATGGAGATCGACGCCCTGGTCACCGTGGTGCAGGAACTGGGTGCGCTGACCGGCGTGCCCACCCCCTGCACCGACATCCTGCTGGGGATGAGCCGCCTGCAGGCGCGCGTACGCGGCCTTTACTGAGCCCCCTCATGCTGCCTGCTCCGCTGGCGCTCAGCCGCGCCGCCTTCTTCACCCTGCTGTTCACGGCCTGCCTGTTCGGCGCCAACCACGTGGCCGCACGCCTGGCCTTCAACCACGGACTGGACGTGGCGACTGCCGTGCTGGTGCGCAGTTTCGTCACCGCCGCCGTGGTGGGCGGCATCGTCTGGCTGCAAGGCGTGCCCCTGCGCATCACACCGCGCCAGCGCGGTTTCCTGCTGCTGATCAGCGCCCTGGTGGCCGTGCAGAGCCTGTGCCTCTATGCCGCCGTGGTACGCCTGCCCGTGGCCCTGGCCCTGCTGACCTTCAACACCTACCCGCTCTGGACGGCGCTGTTTGCCTGGCTGCTCTACCGCCACCGACCGGAGCGCGCGGTGCTGCTGGCCATGCCCGTGCTGCTCTTCGGCCTGGCCCTGGCGCTCGATGCGCTGGGCGCGGCCTCGGGCCTGGGAGCTGCCGGGCAATGGAGTCGCATCGGCGCCGGCGTGGCCTTTGCCATGACCGCGGCCGCCGTGTTCGGCGCGGCGCTGGTCTTCACGCAACACGAGGCGGCCGGCGTGGACGGGCGGCTGCGCACGACCATCACCATGGCCCTGGTCGGCCTGCTGGCGCTGGTCGTGGTGCCGTTGCAGGGCGGCCTGCACCTGCCGCAGGCAGCAGCCGGCTGGTGGGGCCTGGCCGGGCTGACGCTGTGCTACGGCACGGCCTTCACCATCATGTTCACGCTGCTGCCCAGGCTGGGCGTGGTGGGCAGCTCGCCCATCATGAACGTGGAGCCGGTGGCCGCGCTGGTGCTGGCCTGGGCCCTGCTGGGCCAGGCTATCGCGCCGGTGCAGGTGGCTGGCGCCCTCATCGTCGTCGGGACCGTGATGGCGCTGGGTCTGCGCAAGCGCTGAGCGCGCGCAGCAGGCCAGGCCGCACACCCGGCCATCCCGGATCGATCACCTGGGCAGGCAGCGATAACGTCCGCGGGCGTCGTCTTCGTATTCGCCGCTGTTGCCGAAGCTGATGCCGCCGACGCACGCGGCGTAGCGGTACTGTCCCTCGACCACGATCTCTTTTTCTGCGCCCGGCCTCAGGTTGTCGGAGTGGGTATAGAAGCCGCCCTTGGGACCGTCACCGCAACGCTTTTTGGTGTACTTGAGGTCACCGCACCAGATCACGAAGATCTGCTTGTTGCAGGTATTCGTGAACGTGACGCGCCCATTGCGCTCGCTCACATCGACGCAGCGCTGAGCGTTCTCGCCCGGGTTTCGGGCGTGTGCGTTCACGGTCACGACCAGCAAACAGGCCGCGATGCTCAAGAGACGTTTGAAATTCATGGTACTCCCTGGTCAGCTAGGTTGAGATGCAAAAGTGGAGGGCCGCTGGGCCCGCAGGCACTCTAGCCCGGCCCTGCGGTCTGCCCACCTCGGACTAACCCTGAGGGGTATCTCGTGTGTGAAAAATGTCACGGCCACGGAACGTGGCGTGCAGGGCGCGCCTTCAGCGCCGGATCTTCTCGCGCGCGCGCCGCACGCGCTCGACGTTGATCGCCACCTTGCCGCTGCGAAACAGCATGGGGGAGGCGATGGCGTAGGCCGGGTCCGCGGTGTCGAGGCAGTGGTAGTTGAAGGCCGGCATGCCGTTCTTGTCGACGATGACGATGACCCAGGGCGTGTTCGCGCGTAGGCCGCGCTGTACCGCCACCGCCGTCTCGCCACTGACAAGACGCACATAGGTCCCCGGCGGATAGAAACCGACCGCCGCGGTCAAGGCACCACCGACCGAGGCGGTGACTTCCTTCTCGGTCTGCAGGTAGATGGACTTGGCCGACTCCAGCGGCGAGAGCGCCTCACGCGTGCGGCGTGCGGCCATCTTGGCGACGAAGACGTCGGTCATGCTCAGCAGCCGACGCGCCTGCAGGTTGTGCGGCAGGCCTTCGGCGCTGTCGGGCTGGTGGTGCCAGCGCACCAGGTCCAGCTCCTCGACGTCCTCGATGCCCAGCCAGACCAGTATCTTGAGGCTGAGCTGCGGATGGTCCTGGATCAGCTGGCGCTGTTCGGGCGTGGGGGCCTCGTTCTGGCGAGCCAGCACGTCCTGCTCGCGGGCCATGCCGATGTTCATGGTCAGCGCCGCGCTCATCAGCGACTGCCGCTGCTGCGGGTTCAGGCCCAGCTTTTGCGCCGCCAGCTCGCAGACGCAGGCACACAGCAGGGCATGCGTGGCGCAATAGCCCAGGCTGCTGTCGGCCAGGGCCTGGAACAGGCAGAACAGGCTGTCGTCGGCGTCCGCCTGGAGCAGCGCACGCGCCTTGTTCTCCAGGGCTGCCAGGCGCGGCAGGGGATTGAGCGCCAGCCCCCCCTGGTAGAGGATGCCGCGCAGCACCTCCTGCAGATCCATCCAGCCGCCGTTGAGCTGCTCGCCCACCATGTAATCGCGCTCGCGGATGGCGCTGGGCATGGGCAGGCGCGCGATCTGCTCGACCTCCACCCCTTCCATCAGCATGGTGTGCACCATGCGCTCGTAGGAGCGCTGCCAGGCTTGCGCCTCGGCCTCGGTGGTCGATGCGTTGTGGGCGTAGAGCTTGTCGCGGTGCTGCTCGGACACGATGGGCTGGCCCTTGCGCAGCAGCAGCAGGCCGTCGGGGTTCCATACATTGACCGGCAGGGGCTTGCCCACCGGCAGCATGGCAATGGGGATGGGCACGTACTTCATGCGAGCTCCACCGGCACGCGCGCAGCCAGCGCGCACATCAACTCATACCCCACGCTGCCCCCGGCCTGGGCCACCTCGTCGATGGGCAGGAGGGTCCCGTTGGAGGCGCGGCCCCAGAGCGTGACTTCCGAGCCCATGCCCGCAGCGGGCACCGGCGTGAGGTCCACCGTGATCAGATCCATGCTGACGCGTCCCACAAGGCACGTGCGCACGCCGTCCACCAGCACCGGCGTGCCGCGCCCGGACGTGCCGGCGCTGGCGCGCAGGTAACCGTCGGCATAACCGCAGGCCACCACGCCGATGCGCATGGGCTGGGCAGCCGTGAAGGCAGAGCCATAGCCCACGCTGTCTCCCGCGGCCAGCTGCTGCACACCGACGATGCGCGAACGCAGTGTCATGGCCGGCTGCAGCCCCCAGTGGGCGGCGCTGTGCTCGGGGAAATCGGGCGAGGCGCCGTAGAGCAGCACACCGGGGCGGATCCAGTCCGAACGCAGGCTGGCCGCGGCCTGCGGCCCCATGTGGCGCAGGACCGCGGCGCTGTTGCTCACCGAGCGTTCGCCCGGCAGGTCCTGCGTGGCGGTGTTGAAAGCGGCCAGCTGCTGCGCCACGCCCTTGGCGCCGTCGGCATCGCTGAAGTGCGTCATGAGCGAGATCTCATCGACCTGCGGCAGCGCGTTCAGGCGGTGCCAGGCGGCGCGGAACTGATCCGGCTTGAAGCCCAGGCGGTTCATGCCGCTGTTCATCTTGAGAAAGACCCGGTGCGGCGCATGCGTCTTGTGCACGGCCAGCATGTCGATCTGCTCGCTGCAATGCACCACGTGCCACAGGTCCAGGCGCGAACACAGCTCCAGGTCGCGCTGCTCGAACACGCCCTCCAGCAGCAGGATGGGCCCGCGCCAGCCCAGGGCCCGCAGCGCTGAAGCCTCGGTCAGGTCCAGCAGGGCAAAGCCGTCGGCACCACGCAGCCCCTCGTAGACGCGCTCGATGCCGTGCCCGTAGGCATTGGCCTTGACCACCGCCCACACCCTGGCGTCAGGGCTGGATTGGCGCGCCCGCGCCAGGTTGTGGCGCAGGGCTTCGACGTGGATCTGGGCTTGGATCGGGCGGGACATGCTGGTGCGAACTATCTCTGGGCGGGGTTTTCGTCAACCCCGTAGCTTGAATTGTGACATCGCCCACCATGCTATAACCCGGCGTCGATTGGATTTTCATAACAAGTACGAGCCCCCCGGTCCCCCCTGCCCATGAAACGCGGTTTCTACACCATCATGTCGGCGCAGTTCTTCAGCTCGCTGGCTGATAACGCGTTGTTCGTCGGGGCCGTGCAGCTGCTGCGCAGCGAGGGCGCGCCCGAATGGCAACAGGCGGCCCTGGTGCCCATGTTTGCCCTCTTCTACGTGATCCTGGCGCCCTTCGTGGGCGCTTTTGCCGACGCCCTGCCCAAAGGCAAGGTCATGCTGGTCAGCAACGGTATCAAGATCATCGGTTGTCTCATGATGCTCTTCGGCACCCACCCGCTGATGGCGTATGCCATCGTCGGCCTGGGCGCGGCGGCCTATTCGCCGGCCAAGTACGGCATCCTCACCGAACTGCTGCCGGCCTCGCAGCTGGTCAAGGCCAACGGCTGGATCGAAGGCCTGACCATCGCCTCCATCATCCTGGGCGTACTGCTGGGCGGCCAGCTGGTCGGTGCGGCCATCTCCAGTTCCCTACTCTCCTTTGACCTGCCGCTGATCAACACCGGCATCGACAGCGCGCCGGAAGCCGCCATCAGCGTTCTCATCCTGGTCTATCTGCTGGCCGCCTGGTTCAACACCCGCATCCCGCACACCGGCGTGGAAATGCGCCCCATGCCGAAGAACCCGCTGGCCCTGCTGCCCGACTTCTGGAAATGCAACACCCGGCTCTGGCAGGACCGCCTGGGCCAGATCTCGCTCTCGACCACCACGCTCTTCTGGGGCGTCAGCGGCAACCTGCGCTACATCGTGCTGGCCTGGGCCGCGGCCGCGCTGGGCTACAGCGTCACGCAGGCTTCCTCGCTGGTCGGGGTGGTGGCCATCGGCACCGCCGTGGGCGCCGTGGTGGCCTCGGTGCGCATGCGGCTGGAAGATGCGCCGCGCCTGATGCCCCTGGGCATCGCCATGGGCCTGCTGGTCATCCTGCTCAACTTCATCGACAACGTCTGGGTGGCCGCACCCTTCCTGATCCTGCTGGGCGGCCTGGGCGGTTTCCTCGTGGTGCCCATGAACGCGCTGTTGCAGCACCGCGGCCACAACCTCATGGGCGCCGGCCGCTCCATCGCCGTGCAGAACTTCAACGAACAGGCCTGCATCCTGGGCCTGGGCTTTCTCTACAGCTTCTCCACCGGCATGGGCCTGTCGGCCTTCGCCGCCATCACCGGCTTCGGTATCCTGGTGGCCGGGTTCATGTGGCTGATCAAGCGCTGGCACGAGAACAACTGCAAGAACTATCCCGAGGAGGTGGAGCACCTCATCGAGATCGCCCGCAACGACCACCTCCACGGCTAGTTGTGGCCTTTGCGCAAGCGCATGGCGGTGGTGATCCCATGAATCGACAACTCGCCGCCTGGGCCCTGGTGCTCAACGCCTTCATCTGGGGCGTCTCCTGGTACCCCTTCCGATTGCTGGAAGCACAAGGCCTGCACCCGCTGTGGTCCACCTTCCTGATCTACGCGCTGGCGTTGCTGGCCCTGCTGGCCTGGCGCCCGGGGGCCTGGCGTCACTTTTTGCGCCAGCCCATGCTTCTTCTGCTGCTGGTGGCCGCCGGTCTGACCAATGTGGGCTTCAACTGGGCCGTCACCGTGGGCGACGTGGTGCGCGTGGTGCTGCTGTTCTACCTGATGCCCATGTGGTCGGTGCTGCTGGCCTGGGGGCTGCTGGGTGAACGCCCGGGCCTGAGCGCGCTGCTGCGCCTGGGGCTGGCCCTGGCCGGCGTGGTCATCGTGCTCAAGACACCGGGCTCGCCCTGGCCGCTGCCGCACAGCCTGCCCGACTGGCTGGCCCTGATGGGCGGCTTCTGCTTTGCGCTGACCAATGTGCTGCTTCTCAAGCTCAGGGACACGGCCGAAGAGGCGCGCATGGTCGCCATGTTCGCCGGCGGCGCGCTGCTGGCCCTGGCCACGGCCGGGCTGGGCACCCCCTCGGGCCTGGTGCCCGCGCTGCCGGCAGTTGGCGCCAGCTGGATGGGGCTGGTGCTGCTGACCAGCCTGGCCTTCCTGGCCTCCAACCTGGGCCTGCAGTACGGCGCGGCGCGCCTGCCGGCGGCCACCACGGCCCTGGTCATGTTGACCGAGGTGGTGTTTGCCAGTGTGTCCTCGGTGCTGCTCGGTGCAGCGGAATTGGAGCCACGCACGCTGCTGGGCGGGGCCCTGATCCTGCTGGCGGCCTTGTGGGCGGCCTGGCCGGCAAAGCCGCGGTGCTAGCACGCAAGCTCCGCACGCGCACCCTCTCTCCAGCATGCCCTCCGTCTACGATTTCGAAGCCGAACAGATCGCCGGCCAGCCCGTCGCCCTGAGCCAGTTCAGGGGGAAAGTCATGCTGATCGTCAACACCGCCAGTGCCTGCGGCTTCACGCCGCAGTTTGCCGGGCTGGAGGAACTGCACCAGGCCTACGGCCCGCAGGGACTGGTCGTGCTGGGTTTCCCCTGCAACCAGTTCGGCGCCCAGGACCGCGGCAGCAACACCGCGATCGCCAGCTTCTGCCAGCTCAACTACGGCGTGAGCTTCCCCATGATGGCCAAGGTCCAGGTCAACGGGCCGCAAGCCCACCCGCTTTACCAGTGGCTGGTGCGGGAGGCCCGGGGAGTGCTGGGAACGAAGTCCATCAAATGGAACTTCACCAAGTTCCTGATCGGCAAGGACGGCACGGTGCGCAAGCGGTATGCGCCTTACACCGATCCGCGGCGGCTGCAGCACGACATCGAGGCCGCGCTGGCCGCCTGATCTCCTGGCCGGCTTCAGGCCTGCGCCAGCGCCTCGTCCAGCAGCTCCACCCAGTGCTTCACCGGCGTGCCGGTGCCGCTCTGCAAGTGCGTGATACAGCCGATGTTGGCGGAGGCTATCTGCTCAGGCTGCATCTCACCCAGGTTCCTGAGCTTGCGGTCGCGCAATTCGTAGGCCAGCTTGGGGTTGAGCACCGAGTAGGTGCCGGCCGAGCCGCAGCACAGGTGGGGCTCGACGCGGCAGGTGTTGACCTTGAAGCCCAGCGCGCCCATGTGCTCTTCCACACCACCGCGCAGCTTCTGTCCGTGCTGCAGGGTGCAAGGTGGATGGAACGCGATCTGGCCGGCCTTGGCGCCGACCTTGCCGCGCAAGGGGTCCACCAGTGCGGGCAGCAGCTCGCTCAGGTCTTTGGTCAGCTCGCTGATGCGTTGGGCCTTGGTCGCGTACTGCGGGTCGTCGCGCAGGATATGGCCGTATTCCTTGACGGTCACGCCGCAGCCCGAGGCGTTCATGACGATGGCTTCCACGCCGCTCTCGATGTGCGGCCACCAGGCGTCGATGTTGGCACGCATCTCGGTCTTGCCGCCGTCCTGGTCGTTCAGGTGGAACTTCACGGCGCCACAGCAGCCTGCTTTCGCGGCCACCACGGTCTGGATACCGGCGGCGTCCAGCACGCGGGCCGTGGCGCTGTTGATGTTCGGCATCATGGCCGGCTGCACGCAGCCGGCCAGCATCAGCACCTTGCGCGCATGGCTGCGCGTGGGCCACTGACCTGCATCTTGCGCGGCCGGCACCTTGGCCTTGAGGCTGGCGGGCATCAGGCCGCGTACCAGCTGGCCCATCTTCATGGCCGGAGCGAACAGCGGCGAGGTCAGGCCCTCTTTCAGCGCCCAGCGCACAAAACGCTCATTGGCGGGGCGCGGCACTTTCTCGTCGACGATCTTGCGACCGATGTCGACCAGATGCCCGTAGTCCACGCCCGAAGGACAGGTGCTTTCGCAATTGCGGCAGGTGAGGCAGCGGTCCAGGTGAGCCTGGGTCTTGCGCGTGGGCGCTTCGCCCTCGAGCACCTGCTTGATCAGGTAGATGCGGCCGCGCGGACCGTCGAGTTCGTCGCCGAGCAGCTGGTAGGTGGGGCAGGTGGCGGTGCAGAAGCCGCAGTGCACGCACTTGCGCAGGATGGCTTCGGCCGCCTGGCCGTCGGCCGTGTGCTTGAACTCGGGGGCGAGGTTGGTTTGCATGACGGCTTAGAAATCGGGGTAGAGGCGGCCGCGGTTGAAGATGCCGGCCGGGTCGAACTGCTTCTTGAGTTCGCGGGTGATGCGGTCCAGCGGCGCGGCCAGCGGTGTGAAGACACCGGCACTCTTGTCGGTGGCGCGGAACAGCGTGGCATGGCCGGCGGTGCTGTCCAGCACCTCGCTCATGTCGGGGCGCCGTGGCAGCGGCAATTTGAGCCAGCGCTGGGCGCCGCCCCATTCGATCAGCGTGGGGCCCAGGCCCAGTGGCGGCGCGGTGTCGGGCACGCTCAGGCGCATCAAGGATTCGCCCTCGGCCAGCTGGAAAAACGGTGCGGTCTGCTCGCGCAGTGCATTCCACAAGAGCGTGGCCTGGCCGGCGTCCATGACGGTGCCGCCCATGCTCTTCTGGGCAGCCGCCACGGCGGCTTGCGCGCCGCGCAGGCGCACCATCAGGGCGCCTTCAAACCAGCAGGAGGCGTTGACGGGCAGGGGCAGCGCGCCCCAGCTGTTGAGTTGCGCCAGCGCGCGGGTTTCGTCCAGCTCGAAGACCAGGGTGCTTTCGGCCACGGCGCGCGGCAGCACCTTGAGCGAGACCTCGGTGATCAGGCCCAGGGTGCCCATGGCGCCGGCCATCAGGCGCGAGACGTCGTAACCCGCCACGTTTTTCATGACCTGTCCGCCGAAGGTCAGCAACTCCGCCTTGCCGTTGAGCAACTCCAGGCCCAGCACGTAGTCGCGCACGGCACCCACGCTGGCACGGGCCGGGCCGTTGAGACCCGATGCGACCATGCCGCCGACGGTGGCCATGGCGCCGCTGGCGGCGAAGTGTGGGGGTTCGAAGGGCAGAATCTGGCCGCGCTCGGCCAGCACTTCCTCCACCTCGGCCAGCGGGGTGCCTGCGCGCACGGTGATGACGAGTTCACTGGGTTCGTAGCTGACTATGCCCTGCAGGGGGCGCGTGTCGAGCACGTCGCCCTGCAGGGTCTGGCCATAGAAGTCTTTGCTGCCACCGCCGCGGATGCGCAGCGGGGTGCGGTTGGCGGCGGCCTGGCGCACGATTTCGGTGATGTGTTGCAGGGCTGTATCCATACCGCCATGTTAACGGCTGGCGACCGTGCAGACGAAAAAAGGCCCGCTCGAGCTTGCGCTCTTGCGGGCCTGAACCAGAGGAGACTCTCGTTGCCCTGGTGCGGCAGCCGGACCCTGATGAAGTTCAGCTGCCGTCCATTGCTCGTTTACCGGTTGTAGGCGGTTTCGCCGTGGGCGGTAATGTCCAGACCCTGGCGCTCGTCTTCTTCGCTGACGCGCAGGCCGATGGTCAGGTCCACGATCTTGTAGGCGATGAAGGAAACCACACCGGACCAGACGATGGTGATCAGCACAGCCTTGAGCTGGGTCCAGACCTGGGTGGCGATCGAGTAATCGGCCGCCGTGACCATGCCGACCGTGACCCAGTCACCGACCAGGCTCGGGCCGCCCAGGGCCGGGCTGTTGAACACGCCGGTCAGCAGGGCACCGACGATGCCGCCGATACCGTGCACGCCGAACACGTCGAGCGAGTCGTCGGCACCCAGCATCTTCTTCAGACCGCTGACGCCCCACAGGCAGGCGAAACCGGCGACCAGGCCGATGATCAGCGCGCCACCGATGCCGACGTTGCCGGCAGCCGGGGTGATGGCCACCAGGCCGGCAACGGCACCAGAGGCAGCACCCAGCATGGAGGACTTGCCCTTGAGCAGCGCCTCACCCACGCTCCAGGCCAGCACCGCAGCGGCCGTGGCCACGAAGGTATTGGCAAAGGCCAGGGCGGCGAAGCCGTTGGCTTCCAGGGCGGAGCCGGCGTTGAAGCCGAACCAGCCCACCCACAGCAGGGAGGCACCGACCATGGTCAGCGTCAGGCTGTGCGGGGCCATGGCTTCCTTGCCGTAGCCGATGCGCTTGCCCACCATGTAGGCACCCACCAGGCCAGCAACAGCGGCGTTGATGTGCACCACGGTACCGCCGGCGAAGTCCAGCGCACCCATCTGCCAGATGTAGCCGGCCTTGCCGTTCATGGCATCGACGACTTCCTTGGCGGCATAGGCGTCCGGACCCATCCAGAACCAGACCATGTGCGCGATCGGGGCGTAGCTGAAGGTGAACCACAGAACCATGAACATCAGCACGGCCGAGAACTTCATGCGCTCGGCGAAGGCACCGACGATCAGTGCGCAGGTGATGCCCGCGAAGGTCGCCTGGAAGGCGGCAAACACGATCTCGGGGATGTAGACACCCTTGCTGAAGGTCGCGCCGTTGGCGAATGTGCCCGCGGCGTTGTCCCAGATGCCCTTGAGGAACAAGCGGTCGAAGCCGCCGACAAAGGCGTTGCCTTCCGTGAACGCCAGGCTGTAGCCGTAGATGAACCACAGCACGACGATCAGCGAGAAGGTCACCATGACCTGCATCAGCACCGACAGCATGTTCTTGCTGCGGACCAGGCCGCCATAGAACAGGGCCAGGCCAGGCACCGTCATCATGATCACCAGCAGGGTGGCGACCATCATCCAGGCGGTATCGCCCTTGTTGGGCACGGGCACGGCAGCCGCCGGGGCGGCGTCTGCGGGGGCAGCGGCCGGAGCAGCAGCCGCTGCGGGAGCGGCGGCTTCGGCAACCGGGGCCGGAGCAGTCTGGGACCAGACGGCGGCCGAGCCGGCCAGCAGGCCCAGGCCCAGCACGAAGGAGACAAGTAGTTTTTTCATGTCAGTGTTCTCTCTGTTGTGGGCGGCTCAGAGCGCTTCCTTGCCGGTTTCACCGGTGCGGATACGCACGACCTGCTCGAGGTTGTAGACAAAGATCTTGCCGTCGCCGATCTTGCCGGTACGGGCCGAACCTTCGATGGCCTCGATGACGCGGTCGACCAGTTCGTCGGACACGGCGGCTTCGATCTTCACCTTGGGCAGGAAATCGACCACGTATTCCGCGCCGCGGTACAGCTCGGTATGGCCTTTCTGGCGGCCGAAGCCCTTGACTTCGGTGACGGTGATGCCCTGCACCCCGATGGCCGAGAGGCCTTCTCGCACCTCATCGAGCTTGAACGGTTTGATGATGGCTGTAACGAGTTTCATGGGTTCTCCTCTGGGTTGAGTTGAGAGTTTAGAAGCTGTACTTCACGCCCACAATGGCCTGGTCCTTGGACAGATTGCGAGCCCAGGTACCTGCGGTCTTCTGATCGACGGAAACATAGGACAGGCTGCCGGTATAGCCACCGCCGAAGTCTTTGGTCAGCGTCAGGGCGTAGTCGGTGTAGTCGTAGTTGTCGTTGTTGGTGCCGTTGTTGCTCTTGAAATCCTGGAGACCAACGTGCGGCACCAGCGCGAAACCCTTGCCCAGATCGAAGGTGGCCGACAGGTCGGTATAGGTCGAGCCCTTGCTGTCGGGGGTACCGAACAGGTTGGAGAATGCGTAGGAGTACTTCAGGGTGAACGGGCCGTAGGTACCGGCAACATAGGCCTCGTCGGTGCTTGCGTTCTTGAAGCCGCTCACATCGCCAAGCTTGTTGCCGACGTATTCATAACGCAGGTAACCCACGTCGTAGGCGATAGGCCCGGCCGTACCCTTGTAGCCGCCGTACAGGTCCAGCTCAAAGCTGCTGTCCTTCGCGCCGGAGTCCTTGATCCAGGAGATGTTGGAGCCCCAGGCACCCAGGTAAAAGCCGCTGGCGTGGGCATAGTCGGCACCGCCTTGCACAGCCGGATCGCCATTGGTCTGGGACAGGCCACGGTAACGGTACTCGCTCACCACACCCACGTTGTAGGCCACTTGAGCAAAGGCGGCAGAGCCAGCGGTCAGGGCCAGGGCGGCGAGGGCGATCTTGGATTTCAGGTTCATGTCGTACTCCATCAGAGGGTTAAAGGGACGAACCGAATAAGCAGGGACCGTGCCAACTCCTACCTTAGAAATTCCACATGAATATGTACACGTATCTGCACAAGATACGTTAAGATAACTGTACAAACATACAGAATGCACCAATAGTGTGCGCCTTCTGGATGACAAGTGCAAGACTTGCACCGATTTGTGGAGGAATTTGCCATGAGCCTGTCACTGGTGCATAGCCGGGCCCTGCTGGGCCTGGACGCCGCCGCGGTCACCGTGGAAGTCCACCTCGCCAACGGACTGCCCAGCTTCACGCTGGTCGGCCTGGCGGAAACCGAAGTCAAGGAAGCCCGCGAGCGCGTGCGCTCGGCCATCCTGAACGCCGGGCTGGAGTTCCCGCACAACAAACGCATCACGGTCAATCTGGCACCCGCTGACTTACCCAAGGACTCCGGGCGCTTCGATCTGCCCATTGCCCTGGGCATCCTGGCGGCCAGTGGCCAGATCGACCCAGCCGCCCTGGCCGGTCATGAGTTCGCCGGGGAGCTGTCCCTTTCGGGTGAGTTGCGCCCGGTCCGTGGCGCCCTGGCCATGGCATTGGCCCTGCGCGCCGTACCCACAAAGCTGGTGCTGCCCCCGGGCAGTGCCGAGGAGGCCGCCCTGGTGCCAGGCATCACCATCTACAAGGCGACCCACCTGCTGGACCTGGTGCAACAGTTCCTGCCCGGCCGGGGCCCGGCCCACCCCGATGCACCCATCTGGTCCCCGTTGGCCCCGCAGCCGCTCCATATCCGGTGGGATGGCCCCGATCTGGCCGATGTGAAGGGCCAAGCCGCCCCCAAGCGGGCCCTCGAAATCGCAGCTGCCGGCGGCCACAGCATTTTGTTCAGCGGCCCGCCGGGTGCCGGCAAGTCCATGCTGGCCGAGCGTCTGGCCGGCCTGCTGCCCCCCATGTCGACCGACGAGGCGCTGGAAAGCGCCGCCATCGCCAGCCTGGCCGGGCGCTTCGAGATCGCCCACTGGGGCCAACGCCCCACTTGCAGCCCGCACCACTCGGCCAGCGCGGTGGCGCTGGTGGGCGGTGGTTCACCACCACGCCCCGGCGAGGTCTCGCTGGCCCACCACGGCGTGCTTTATCTGGATGAACTGCCGGAATTTCCGCGGGCCGCGCTGGAAGCCTTGCGTGAGCCGCTGGAATCCGGCCGCATCACCATTGCGCGCGCCGCGCGGCGCGCCGAGTTCCCGGCGCGTTTCCAGCTGGTGGCCGCCATGAACCCCTGCCCCTGCGGCCACCTGGGCTCGGCCCAGCGCGCCTGCCGCTGCACGCCCGACCAGGTGGCGCGTTACCAGGGGCGGCTCTCCGGCCCCCTGCTGGACCGCATCGACCTGCATGTGCAAGTGGGCGCCCTGCCCAGCACCGAACTGTTGCAGGCAAGCGCCGGCGAAAACACGGCCAGCGTGCGTGCGCGCTGCACGGCGGCGCACGCACGCGCCCTGGCACGCCAGGGCAAACCCAACCATGCGCTCACCAGCCAGGAGATCGACACACACACCCGCCCCGAAGAAGACGCCCTGCGTTTTCTGGACACGGCCGCGGTGCGGCTGGGCTGGTCGGCACGCGGCCTGCACCGCACGCTGAAGGTAGCGCGCACCATTGCCGATCTGGCCGATGCACCACGCATCACACTGGAGCATGTCGCCGAAGCGCTGCAGTACCGGCAAGCGGCGCGGGCCTGAAGCCCGCAGGGCTCACTCCAGCTGCATCAGGTCGGCACGCCGGCGCAGTGCGCTGGCGAAGTACAGGCCCACCGCCACCAGCACACTGCAACCCAGCGCGATGACGGCCGTCGAGCCGATGCGCCCCACCAGCGCGGCCGCCAGCAGCACACCGATGGACTGGCCCATGAACAGGGCCGAGGCGAACAGGGACACCGCCGTGCCGCGCGCGGACGGCGCCATCTGCGTCGCATTGGCCTGCATGGTGTTGTGGAACATGAAAAAGCCGAAGCCGGCCAGCAGGCTGGCGGGCACGCTGGGCCACCACACGGGCGTGAAGGCAATCACCAGCGAGGCCAGGCCCAGCAGCGTGACACCCGCGCGCGCCAGCCCGTGCTCTCCCAGGCGCTGGATCATGAAACGCGCCACGGCCATGTAGGCCATGCCGCCCAGGCCAAACAAGGCGACGATGGCGCCCGACGCAGAGAGCGAAAGGCCCAGTTCATGGTGCAGGTGCGAGGCCCAGATGGCCAGCACGCCAAAACCGGAGGCGCCTTCGAACAGGGCCACGATGAGCACGATGCGCGACCAGCGCCCGGTGACGATCTGCAGCGCCTGCTGCACGAAACCGGGGCGCACCTCGGGCACGGGATTGTGCGTCACCGCTGCCTCGCTGCGCTGGCGCCGCTCGTCACGCCACAGCAGCAAACCCACCACGCCGAACAGCAGCGTCATGAAAACAAAGGCCCAGCGCCAGCCCAGGGTGTCGGTGAACACCCCGCCCAGCAGCTGGCCACCGGTGATGCCCAGCGTGGTGCCCAGGCCCACGCGCGCCAGCGTCTCCTGGCGCAACTCGTAGGCCACCGCATCACCGATCCAGGCCAGCGAAAGCGGAATGATGGCCGCCGCGCCCAATGCCACCAGCATGCGCGCCAGCACCAGCATGTCCAGGCTGGCCGCAAACACTGCGAGCACACTGGCCACGCTGCAGCCCAGCGTGGCCCAGGTGACGATGCGGAACTTGCCCAGGCGATCGCCCAGGGGGCCGTAGAACAACTGGCACAGGCCGTAGACCACGGCAAAAACCGAGATCACGCTCGCCACCTCGCCCAGGCTGGCGGAGAACTCGCGCGCGAGTTCGGGCAGCATGGCGTCACACAAACGCTGTACCGCCATGCTGGCAAAGGTGGCAAAAGACAACAACAGGACGGAACGGCGCGTGGAGGCGGAAATCGTGACGGTGCCGGAGCTCATGCGGGAAGGTGGTGTGGGAATCGGTGGGCAGGGCAGACGCGCCCGGGCTTGCGGAAGGAATCACAAGAAGCGTACTGAATCATAATCGTCGCCATGCTCAAGCGCTCAGCCCAGTCTCCCTCACTGATAGGCTGGCTTTCGCTGACGCAACTCATCAGCTGGGGCAGCGTGTTTTATCTCTTTGCCCTGCTGCTGGAGCCGGTCGAGCGCGAACTGGGCCTGAGCCGGGCGGACGCTTCCCTGGCCTTCAGCCTGGCCCTGCTCGCCGAAGGCCTGCTGGCCTGGCCCGTGGGCCGACTGATCGACCGCGGGCACGAACGCCTGGTGATGACCCTGGGCTCCCTGGTGGTGGCGCTGGGCCTGGCCCTGCATACACAGGTCGACAGCCTGGCCGGCTATTACGGTGTCTGGATCCTGCTGGGCGTGGGCCTGGCCGGCACGCTCTATCCGCCGGCCTTTGCGGTGGTCATCCGTCGTTACCCGAACGACTTCCGCCGCGCCATCATCGTCATCACTTTTCTGGGCGGACTGGCCAGCACGGTCTTCATGCCGCTGATCGCCTGGCTCATGAGCCTGCTGGGCTGGCGGCTGGCCCTGTGGCCGCTGGCCGCGCTGCACCTGCTGGTGTGCGCGCCCATCCATGCCACGGTGCTGCGCAAGGCGCCGCCGCCCCTGAAGACGAGCGCACATGCCCCTCGCGCACCCTTGCACCGCCATCTGCTGAGCGCGCCCTACCTGCTGGTGGGTCTTTTCATCGTGCTGCTGATGGGCGTGACCGCGGCCCTGCCGGCGCACATGGTCAGCCTGCTGCGCAGCTACGGCCTGTCCGAGACCTGGGTCATCGCCGTGCCGGCGGCCGTAGGCCTGCTGCAGGTGGGCGGCCGGGCCCTGCTGTTCTTCTTCGAACACCACCTGAACCTGCATCAGGTGAACCGGCTGATCCCCTGCCTGATCCCGACAGGCCTGCTCATCCTGCTGCTGGCGCCCTGGGCTGGCACACTGCAAATCACACTGGTGGTGCTCTTCGTCGCGGTCTACGGCATGGGCAATGGCATGCTCACCATCGTCAAGGGCACGGCGGTGGCCGAGTACGTGAACCGTGAACAGGCCGCCAGTCTCAACGGCGCGCTGGGCCTGCCCATGGCCCTGGGCCGCGCCGCCGCGCCCTGGCTGCTGGGTTTGATGTGGACCCCCGAGGCCGCCTACAGCAGCGGCCTGTGGCTGATGCTGGGCCTGAGCGTGCTCGGTGTGCTGGCCCTGGTGCTGGCCCAGCGGCTGGCGGCCCCCCATCCATCGCCTTAGCGGGAGAGCGGCTCCAGCTTGCTGCCGTCGTAGCGCACGCGCTCGCCCACGGCGATGGGCGTATCCAGCTCCAGGCTGCGACGACTGCCGTCGTCCATGCGCAACTCGACCTGCCAGGCCTGTACCTTCTTCCTGTTTTTCTCGATCTGGTTGCCGGCAATGCCGCCACCGATGGCACCGATCACCCGTGCCGCGTCGCGGCCCGAACCCTGGCCAATCTGGTTACCGACGATGGCGCCCAACACGCCACCGGCCACCGCGCCAACACCGCTGGTGGGAACTTCGCGTTCGAAGGGTGTGACGGCCGTCACGGTGGCACAGTCGATGCAGACCGGTGCTGCCGCAGGCGTCGGCATGGCGACCGGCGTGGGACTGGCTTCGGAAGGCGCCTGGGCTTTTTTCACGGGAACCGGACGAGGCCTGGGCTTGGTCACGGGTGCCGGCTCGACCACGACCGGCTTCTCCGCGACGGGAGCTGGCGCAACGATCTCCGGCAAGGCGCTCACGACTTCCACCTCGGCGGCCGTTTTCGGCTGCAGGGTGGAATAGAGGGCGCCGCCCAGGCCCACCACCGCCAGCCCCAGCACGCCCACGGCGACCCACAACCCCTTGGTTCCGGCGACCACGGCGCCGGTGCTTGTCACGTCACTCATCTGTTTCCTCCTGCTTGGCATGGCCTTGAAGAACGGTGGCAACGCCACCGCCTTCCTCTTCAACGCGGCACGCAGGGGATGGTAGACAAGGTGCTGCGAATCCCGGGCGTCGCAGGTGTAAAACTGCGTAAAGAAGCGAAACGCAAGGGGCTCAGAGATTGGGCGCCAGCAGGCGTTGCAGCTGCTGTTCGCTCATGCCGCGGCGGCGCGCCAGGTCGTGCAGCTGGTCCTCGCCGATGCGGCCCACGTTGAAATAGGCGCTCTGCGGGTGTCCGAGGTAAAAACCGCTGACGCTGGCCGCCGGTGTCATGGCCAGGCTCTCGGTGATGCCCATGCCGATCTCCTCGCACTGCAGCAGCTCGAACATCTCGCGCTTGACGCTGTGGTCCGGGCAGGCCGGGTAACCCGGTGCCGGGCGGATGCCCTGGTACTTCTCGGCAACCATGTCCTCGTTGCTCAGCGCCTCATGGGGCGCATAACCCCAGAGGTCGGTGCGCACCCGGTGGTGCAGGCATTCGGCATAAGCTTCGGCCAGGCGGTCGGCCAGGGCCTTGAGCATGATGGCGGAGTAGTCGTCATGGTCGTCCGTGAAGTACTTCTCCTTCTTCTCCACGCCGATGCCGGCCGTGACGGCAAACACCCCCACGTAGTCGGCCACACCACTGTCCTTGGGCGCGACGAAGTCGGCCAGGCAGCGGCTGGGGCGCATGACACCGTCAATCAGCTGCTTTTCGGTCTGCTGGCGCAGGCCATACCAGGTCATGGCCACGTTGTGGCGACTCTCGTCGGTATACAGCTCGATGTCGTCGTCGTTCACGCTGTTGGCCGGGTACAGGCCCAGCACGGCATTGGCCGTGAGCCAGCGGCCCTCGATCAGGCGCTGCAACATGCGCTTGCCATCCGAAAAAACACGCTGCGCCTCCGTGCCCACGACTTCGTCCTTGAGGATGGCCGGGAAGGGGCCGGCCAGGTCCCAAGTCTGGAAGAAGGGACCCCAGTCAATGTATTTCGCCAGCTCGGCCAGGTCGAAGTTCTTGAACACACGCCGGCCGATGAACTTGGGTTTCACTGGCGCGTAGCCGTCCCAGACCATGGGCGTCTTGTTGGCACGCGCACGGTCCAGACTCCAAAGCGGCGTCTGCTTCTTGTTCGCGTGTTGCAGGCGCACCTTGTCGTAATCGGCATTCAGATCGATGATGTACTGCGCCGCCTGCTCGCTCAGCAGGCCCTGCGCGACGCTCACGCTGCGCGAGGCATCGGGCACGTAGACCACCGGGCCTTCGTAATGCGGTGCGATCTTGACCGCCGTGTGCACGCGGCTGGTGGTGGCGCCGCCGATCAGCAGCGGGATCTTGCGGATGCGGAAATGGTCGTCCTTCTGCATCTCGGCGGCCACGTACTGCATCTCCTCCAGGCTGGGGGTGATGAGCCCGGACAGGCCGACGATGTCCGCGCCCTCGACCTTGGCCATGGCCAGGATCTCGTGGCAGGGCACCATGACGCCCATGTTGATGACCTCGAAGTTGTTGCACTGGAGCACAACCGTGACGATGTTCTTGCCGATGTCGTGCACGTCGCCCTTGACGGTGGCGATCACGATCTTGCCCTTGGCGCGCACGTCCTGGCCGGCGGCTTCCTGCTGGCGCTTCTCTTCCTCGATGTAGGGGATCAGGTGGGCCACGGCCTGCTTCATCACACGCGCGCTCTTGACCACCTGGGGCAGGAACATCTTGCCGGCGCCAAAGAGGTCGCCGACGATGTTCATGCCGTCCATCAGCGGCCCTTCGATCACGTGCAGCGGGCGCCCGCCCTGGGCCAGGATGGCCTGGTAGGCCTCTTCGGTGTCGGTGGTGATGTGGTCGGTGATGCCGTGCACCAGCGCATGGCTCAGGCGTTGCGCCACCGTGCCGCTGCGCCACTCGTTTTTCTTGCTGTCGTCCTTGGCCGCGCCCTTGGCGGTCTCGGCGATCTCGACCAGGCGCTCGCCGGCGTCAGGGCGGCGGTTCAGCACCACGTCTTCCACACGCTCGCGCAAGGCGTGCTCCAGATCGTCGTAGACGCCCACCATGCCGGCGTTGACGATGCCCATGTCCATGCCGGCCTTGATGGCGTGGTACAGGAACACGGTGTGGATGGCCTCGCGCACCGGGTCGTTGCCGCGGAAGCTGAAGGAGACGTTGGACACGCCGCCGCTGACCTTGGCGCCGGGCAGGTGGTGCTTGATCCAGTGCGTGGCCTCGATGAAGTCCACGGCGTAGTTGTTGTGCTCTTCGATGCCGGTGGCGATGGCAAAGATGTTGGGGTCGAAGATGATGTCCTCGGGCGGAAAATCGACCTCCTCCACCAGGATGCGATAGGCGCGCTCGCAGATCTCGATCTTGCGTGCATAGGTGTCGGCCTGGCCTTTCTCGTCGAAAGCCATGACCACCGCGGCCGCGCCGTAGCGCTTGACCAGCCGGGCCTGGCGCTTGAACTCCTCGACACCCTCTTTCATGGAGATGGAGTTGACGATGCCCTTGCCCTGGATGCAGCGCAGGCCGGCCTCGATCACGCTCCATTTGGAGGAGTCGATCATGATGGGCACGCGCGCGATGTCGGGCTCGCTGGCGATCAGGTTCAGAAAACGCACCATGGCGGCCTGGCTGTCCAGCATGGCCTCGTCCATATTGATGTCGATGACCTGGGCGCCGTTTTCCACCTGCTGGCGCGCGACGGCCAGGGCTTCCTCGAACTGGCCGTTGAGGATCAAACGCGCAAAGGCCTTGGAGCCGGTGACGTTGGTGCGTTCGCCGATGTTGACGAAGAGGCTGTCGGCGCCGATGAGCACCGGCTCCAGGCCGGACAGCTTCATGGGAGGGACGGAAATTTCGGACATGGGCTCACCTGGAAAACATGAAACAGGTGAGCGTCGTTGAGTCATCCAAGCCTGACGACACGGCGGCCGCTGCAACGCTCCTTGGAAGAGCCGTGATTCTACGCGCTGTATGCGTCAGGCGCGGTGGGGGTGCTGAATGAGGCCTGGGCACGCAAGGCCGGCCTCACTGAGGCACTGCACCGCGCGTAAGCCCCCGGCGATGGGGGCGGGCCACCAAGCTTCAGTAGTAGAACATCAGACCGAGCGCGACATGGCTGCCATCACGCTTTCTCGTGTCCCAGCTTGCATCCTTGGCCTTGAAACTCTCGTTCACGTAGCGCAGGTACATCCCGATCACAGGCTGTCGGTCAGACTTGGATGGTGCGCCGAAGAGATACTGTGCCTCCCCCACCGCGCCCGTGGAACTTTCATACGCCTTGTGCAAACCTTCGTACGTGCCGCCGCCCTGCATCTTGGCGCTTTGCGATTTACGCGCACCGAGTCCCAGCCGGAATTGCTCGGTCACTGAATAAAAGCCCAGCAATTCCAGAGGTACACGGGAGAACACGAAGTTGGCGTCCGCGCCATCTATGCTGTCTCGGTGGTAACCCATGCTGCCCTGGATTGCAAACCGGTCCGACAAGCGAACATCCCCGCCCAAGGCCAACGTTCCACCTCGCCCGGCCCTCAGATTCCAGGGCTCGCCGGAAGGGAGCCAAGTTCCGCTGAGTACCGGATCCCCGCCAACGGCATAACCAACACTGCCAAAGAAACGCAGTGTGGGTGCATCGGCCTGCGCGACCACGGCGGCGCAAGCGAGCGCGAGCCCGATCAGACTCTTCTTCATGGATTTCCTCCCTGGATATCATTAAAAATCTCGCAGTGATTTTTCCATGCCTGTCGCAGCGGTCCAAGCCATACACGCATCAGGGCCCGCAATTTGTTGTTAAGCCACCACCCGGATGCACCGCATCCATCAGCACGGGCTTACGTTGAACGCACGGAAATGACACGCCGCTCACCCGCAGCCCGCGCCCGCAACTGACCGCAGCCACCGTCCACATCCTGCCCGGCCGACTGGCGCAGCTTGGTCAGGATGCCGCGCTGGTGCAGCTGGCGCGCCAGTTCGACCGCCTGCGCCGTGTCGGGTCGACGATAGGGCATGCCTTCCACGGTGTTGTAGGGAATCAGGTTGAGGATGGCGTATTTGCCATGCAGCAGGCGCACCAGGCCCTCGACTTCCTCATCCGTATCGTTGATGCCTTCGAGCAGCGTCCACTGGTACTGGATAGGGTAGCCGCTGGCGCGTGCATACCGTTCGCCCACGTCTACCAGCTCTTCGGGCGACATGCGTGGCGCACGCGGCAGCAAGCGGGCGCGCAACTCGGCCCGCGTGGTGTGCAAGGAGAGCGCCAGCGCCGGCCTCACCTGCCCTTCGCCGCGGCTCAGCAAAGCCTCGAAAGCACGCGGATCGCCCACGGTGGAGAAGACCAGGTTCTTGTGGCCGATGTTGCCGGCCGTGCCCAGCAGGTCGATGGCCTCCAGCACGTTGTCCAGGTTGTGTGCCGGTTCGCCCATGCCCATGAACACGACGCGCTGGACCGGGCGGCGCTGGCGCGCCAGCGCCACCTGGGCCACGATCTCGGCGCTGCCGAGCTGACGGATCAGTCCGGTGGTGCCGGTCATGCAGAACACACAGCCCACGGCACAGCCGACCTGGGTGGAGACACACAAAGCCGGTGTACGGCCTGGCGGCATGTGCACGCTTTCCACCAGCTGGCCGTCGGCCAGCGCCACGACGCGGCGCTGCGAGCCGTCCTCGCCCGGGTGCTCCGAATGCACGGTCGCCAGCGCCGCCAGCTCCCGCTCGAGCTCCGGCAAGGCCTGCCTGAGCGTGGTGGGCAAGAAATTCTCGATCGGCCGGCTGCCGTGCGTCTGCGGTAAGGCCTGCGACCAAAGGCGCAGCACGCGATGCTCGTGACGGGGGTTGGCGCCGAGCGCCCGCAGGCGCTGGCGCAGTTCTTCGATCTGCATGGCTAAGGGCTCCGGGCCCTGACCCGGGCCCGCGCCCTTAGCTTACCCGTTTGTCCGCCGGCTGCCTGGAGGACGTGCGCACGCTCCAGACCATGGTCACGGCCAGGATGCCCACCACCACGGCCAGCGAGACCGCCACCGGGATCTTGAAGATGTCGATCAGCATCATCTTGGTCCCGATGAAGACCAGGATCACGGCCAGCCCGTAATTGAGCAGGTGGAAGCGGCTGGCCACCGCCTGCAGCAGGAAGAACATGGCACGCAGGCCCAGGATGGCAAACACATTGCTGGTCAGCACGATGAAGGGGTCCTGCGTGATCGCGAAGATGGCCGGGATCGAGTCGACGGCAAAAATCACGTCGGTCAGTCCCACCAGGGCCACCACCATCAGCAGCGGCGTGGCGATGCGTTTGCCATTCTCGACGGTCCAGAACTTTTCGCCGTCGAACTCGCGGCTCACCGGCATCACACGCCGCAGGAGCTTGAGCGCCGGGTTGTCGTCCAGGCTGCCCTCCTTGCCGGCGGCCCACCACATCTTGATGCCGGTGAGCACCAGGAAACCACCAAAGACGTAGAGGATCCAGTGGAACTGCGTCAGCAGCCAGCTGCCGACCAGGATCATCACCGTGCGCAGCACGATGGCGCCGATGATGCCGATCATCAGCACCCGCTTCTGGTAGGCCGGCGGCACCGCGAAGTAGGTGAAGATCATCAGGAAGACGAAGATGTTGTCGACCGCCAGGCTCTTCTCGATGAGATAGCCGGTGAGGAATTCGAGCGACTTCTCGTTGGCGACCTCGCGGGAACCCGAGGTTTCAAGCACCGCCCACCAGAGCAGGCCATTGAAGAGCAGGCTCAGGACGACCCACACGATCGACCAGTTCAGGGCTTCCTTGACGCCCACCGCATGGGCGCCCTGTTTCTTGAGGACGACGAAATCGACGAAGAGTGCCGCCAGGACGAAGGCGACAAAAACGATCCACAGCCAGAGTGGCGCAATGCTTTGCATGATCAAGACCTCGTTTGCCAGTGTTGAAGAACACCCGCAAGGTCTTGCCGGACCACCTGCTTGCACTGCCGGTGGCTGAGGGTCCCGGCCGCTGTTTTCCAGCGGCGTATTGACGTGACCCCCGCAGGCTGCGCGGGCATGCACGCCCGGCGGTCTGCTTGACTACTCCCCTTGATGGGAAGCCTGATTGTGCCGCCTGGCTCATTTCCCCAGCAAGTCTGGGGATCAAGCCGCTGCGGTTTCAGGCGGCTTCGCGGTAGAAGGGGCCGGCGCTGCCCAGCACCCGGGTCGGCAGCGGCGACACCGCGTCGTGGATCGCGGCGATGTGCTCGGGTGTGGTGCCGCAGCAGCCGCCCACGATGTTGACCAGGCCCTCGGCTGCAAACTCGCGCAGCAGGCGACTGGTGACGTCGGGTGTCTCGTCGAAGCCGGTTTCGCTCATGGGATTGGGCAGGCCGGCGTTCGGGTAGCAGCTGATGTAGGTATCGCTGGCCACCTTGGCCAGTTCCTGGATGTAGGGACGCATCAGCGCCGCGCCCAGGGCGCAGTTCAGTCCCACGGCCAGAGGCCGGGCATGCCGCACGCTGTGCCAGAAGGCGGTGACGGTCTGGCCACTGAGGATGCGGCCCGAGGCATCGGTCACGGTGCCGCTGATGATCAGCGGCAGGCGCTCACCGGATTTCTCGAAGTACTCGTCGATGGCGAACAGCGCCGCCTTGGCATTGAGCGTGTCGAAGATGGTTTCCACCAGCAGCACGTCGGCGCCACCCTCGACCAGGGCCTCGACCTGCTCGTAGTAGGCCGCGCGCAACTCCTCGAAGCTGGTGTTGCGCGCCCCCGGGTCGTTCACATCCGGGCTGATGCTGGCGGTCTTGGGCGTGGGGCCCAGGGCCCCGGCCACGAAGCGCGGATGGTCCGGCGTGCTGTACTTGTCGCAGGCCTCGCGCGCGATGCGGGCCGAGGCCCGGTTCATCTCGCGCGCCAGATGGGCCATGTCGTAGTCGGCCTGGGCCACGGTGGTGGCACCGAAGGTGTTGGTCTCGACCAGGTCGGCACCGGCGGCCAGGTAGCCCTCATGGATGTCGCGAATGATGTCCGGGCGCGTCAGGGACAGCAGCTCGTTGTTGCCCTTGACGTCCTTGTGGAAATCCTTGAAGCGCTCGCCGCGGTACTGGGCCTCGTTCAGCTTGAAGCGCTGGATCATGGTGCCCATGGCGCCGTCCAGGACGGCGATGCGGCGGGCGAGGATACCGGGCAGGGTTTGGGCGCGGGTGTAGTGCAGCGACTTCATAGGCCTCTATTGTAGAAAGGCCGGCCTGGCAGGCCCGGCGCGAACCCAAAACCCGGGACAATAGAGCCCCATGAAACACCTCTTGCCCAAGGAAGCCTGGGAGTTCCTGCAGCAACAGCCGACGACGCTGTTCGTCGACGTGCGCATGGAAATCGAGTCTCTTTATGTCGGGCGCCCCCCGGGCGTGATCAACATCCCCTGGTATGAGTACCCGGACCTCACGCCGGATCCGGCGGGTTTTGTGGCTGCCGTCGAACGCGAAGCCGGCGGCGACAAAAGCCGCCCGGTGGTGCTGCTGTGCCGCAGCGGCAAGCGCACGCTCGATGCCGGACAGGTCCTGGCCCAGGCCGGCTTCAGCGCGATCTACAACGTGCTGCACGGCTTCGAAGGCGACCTGGACGACCACTTCAAGCGCTCCACCCTCAACGGCTGGCGCTTTGACGGGCTGCCCTGGGAGCAGATGTGAACACCCTGGCCGGCCGCTCCTGCCTCACGCCTTGCTGACTTGAACGCCACATCCGCCTTGTCTCCCCAGGACATCCTGCGCCGCGTCTTCGGCTACGAGTCCTTCCGGGGTCCGCAACAGGCCATCGTCGAGCACGTGGTCGGCGGCGGCGATGCGCTCGTACTCATGCCCACGGGGGGTGGCAAGTCCCTGTGTTACCAGGTCCCGGCCATCGCCCGCCAGCAGGCGGGGCACGGCACGGCCATCGTGATCTCGCCGCTGATCGCCCTGATGCACGACCAGGTCGGCGCCCTGCACGAGGCCGGCGTGGAAGCCGCCTTCCTGAACTCCAGTCTTTCGGGTGAGGAAGCCGCACAGGTCGAAAAGCGCCTGCTGCGCGGTGAGCTGACCCTGCTCTACGCGGCGCCCGAGCGTGTCACCACTCCGCGCTTCCTGGCCCAGCTCGATGCGCTGGCCGAGCGCGGGCAGGTGGCCCTGTTCGCCATCGACGAGGCGCACTGTGTGAGCCAGTGGGGCCACGACTTCCGGCCCGAGTACCGCGCGCTCACGGTTTTGCACGAGCGCTACCCCGGCGTGCCGCGCATCGCGCTGACCGCCACCGCCGATGCCCTGACGCGCGCCGACATCCTGGAGCGCCTGCAGCTCGAAGAAGCGCAACAGTTCGTCAGCAGCTTCGACCGGCCCAACATCCGCTACACCATCGTCGAGAAGAAGGACGCGCTGACCCAGCTGCTGCGTTTCATCGAGCGCGAACACGCGGGGGATGCCGGCATCGTCTACTGCCAGTCGCGCAAGCGCGTGGAAGACGTGGCGCAGTCCCTGGTCGAAGCCGGCATCGCGGCCCTGCCCTACCACGCCGGCCTGGATCAGGCGGTGCGGCAGCAGAACCAGAACCGTTTCCTGCGCGAGGAAGGGCTGGTGATGGTGGCCACCATCGCCTTCGGCATGGGCATCGACAAGCCCGACGTGCGTTTCGTCGGCCACCTGGACATGCCCAAGAACATCGAAGGTTATTACCAGGAGACGGGACGTGCCGGACGCGATGGCGCGGCCGCTGACGCCTGGATGGCCTACGGCCTGCAGGACGTGGTGAACCAGCGCCGCATGATCGACGAAAGCCCGGCCGGCGAGGATTTCAAGCAGGTCATGCGCGGCAAGCTCGACGCCCTGCTGGCCCTGGCCGAGGCCACGGACTGCCGGCGGGTGCGTCTGCTGGGCTATTTCGGCGAAAAGAGCGAACCCTGCGGCAACTGCGACAACTGCCTGCACCCGCCGGCCGTGCAGGATGGCAGCGAACTGGCGCGCAAGCTGCTGAGCTGCATCTACCGCGTGCAACAGGCCAGCGGCATCAGCTTCGGCGCTGGCCACATGATGGACATCCTGCGCGGCAAGCAGACCGAGAAGGTAGCCCAGTACGGCCACGAACAGCTCAGCACCTTCGGCATCGCCAGGGAGGCCAGCGAAAGCGAACTGCGGGCCGTGCTGCGCCAGCTGATCGCGATCGGCGCGGTGGCGGTGGACGGGGGCATGTTCAACACCCTGCGGCTGACCGACGGGTCCCGGGCCGTGCTCAAGGGGGACGTGAAGGTGCAGCTGCGCGAGTCGGTGGCAACGCCCTCACCGAAGCGCAGCCGCCGTAGCGGCGCCCTGGCACCGGCAGCGCAGGCGCTGGGGGTGGACGACCAGGTGCGCTACATCAACCTGAAGACCTGGCGCGCCGAGGTGGCGCGCGAGCACAACCTGCCGGCTTATGTGATCTTTCACGACGCCACGCTGGCGGAGATTGCGCGACGCCGCCCGCAGACCCTGGAGGACCTGCAGGGCATCAGCGGCATCGGCGCCAAGAAGCTGGAAGCTTATGGCGCCGAGGTCTTGCGGGTGGTGGCAGACGGGGCTTGAAGGGCGGCCTGCCGGCGCCCTGGTTTTCCGCTCAGTGGCGGCGGAAATTGCTTTCGTAGGACATGGCCGCCGCCGACATGGTGTTCTGCAGACGCTCGATGGCGCGGCTGTGGCGCTGCATCTTGGAGCTGTCGCACAGTTGCTGGCGGTGGTGCTGCATGAGCTTGTCGAACTTGGTGCGGCAGGGCTCCAGCACGCCGGCCAAATGCAGGGCGATGTAGGCCACGTGGTCGGCCTGGGTCTGGCGGAACTCGTCGGTCCACTGCTTGAAAAGCTGCCACTTGTAAGTACCTTTTTCCGGCACTTTGATGATGTCTTTGCGTAGAGTCGTCATAGCTGTCCTCTGCGGCGGGTCCAACGTCGGGGCTCTGGCACTTGCCAGCCCGGCCGGTTTTCCCGGCATCCGCCATGAGCTTATGACGCCGCAGCCATGTAAACGGTTGACATAGACCCGGCGGACCCGACCAACAGGCTGTGTCCAGGGGTAACAAACCCCCGAAATTCACGGGGTTATTGCATGAAACCGACGCCCCGGCTTTCCCGCACTTCGGGCTTGACGCGGTGCTCGGCTTCCAGCTGTTCTATGAACTCCAGCGGACCAAAACCCGCGCCCAGAATGCCCGCCTGTCGCTGCACCGCAGCAAAGTCGCCCAGGCAGAGCTGGTCCAGCCGGTCCAGCCGCTGCTGCAGGCCAGGATCGAGCTGCCCGGCCTGGCCGCCCAGAACTTCGGCCACGAACATGGCGCGGCGCTGCTCCTGCGTCAGCGCCTTGAAGCGGATCTTGAAGGTGAAGCGCCGCAAGGCCGCCTGGTCGATGCGGTCGAACAGGTTGGTCGTGCAGATAAAAACCCCCTTGTGGCGCTCCATGCCCTGCAGCATCTCGTTGACCTCGGTCACTTCGTAGGTGCGCTGGGCGCCGCGGCGGTCCTGCAGGAAGCTGTCGGCCTCGTCCAGCAGCAGCAAGGCATTTTCGGCCTCGGCCTCGGCGAACATGGCGGCCATGTTCTGCTCGGTCTCGCCGATGAACTTGCTGACCAGGTCGCTGGCCTGGCGGATCATCAGCGGCCGACCCATCTGCTCGGCCAGGTGGGCGGCCAGCGCGGTCTTGCCGCTGCCCGGCGGCCCGTAAAAGCAGAGGCTGCCGTGGCCACGCGTCTGCAGGGCCTGCACCATGCGCGGCAACTCGAAACGGCTCTCCACATTCAGCAGGGCCAGGTCGTAACGCGTGTCCAGGGGCCGCGCCGGTGCGTTTTCGCGCCGGCTGCCCAGGGCCAGATCGGCGTTGCGCAGCTGCCGCTCGATCAGCGCCTCCAGCCCCCCCTGGGCGTTCGCCTCCTCCTGCGCCGGGACGACCAGGCCGGCAAAACGCACGGCGGTATGGATCTGGGCCGGCGTCAGTCCCTTGCGCGCCACGAGCCGGGCGACGAAGGCATCGGACACGGCCACCCCCTCCAGGGCCCGGTGCACCAGCTGCTCGCGCGCACCGGGCGGCGGCGACTTCAGCTCCAGGTGGTAGGCAAAACGGCGCCGGAAGGCCGGGTCGATCTGCTCGATGCGGTTGGTCACCCAGACGGTCGGCACGGCGTTGGACTCCAGGATCTGGTTGACCCAGGCCTTGCCGCTGACGCTGCTGGAGGCCGGCGCCCCGGTCTTCTCGGCGCGCACCAGCAGCTGGGCCGCCTCGCTGGAGATGGGCGGGAAGACGTCTTCCACCTCGTCGAACAGCAGGGCCGACTGCGCGCTGCCCTTGAGGAAGACCTGCGCGATCTGCAGCGAGCGGTAGCGCTCGCGCCCGCTGAGCGAATTGCCGTCGCGGTCAGCGTACTCCACTTCAAACAACTCCAGCCCGGCGGCCTGAGCCGCCACCTTGGCCAGCTCGGTCTTGCCGGTCCCCGGCGGGCCGTAGAGCAGCACATTCACGCCCACCTCGCGCCGCGCCACAGCGTTGCGCAGCAGGGTCGCGAGCATCTGGGCCTCCTCGCCGACAAAGGCGAAGTCCTCCAGCACCAGGCTGCTCTTGCTGGCCGGGCGGGTGAAGACGGCCATCAGCTCGGCCTGGTCGCGGTAGGCGCGCATGAGCACCGGCGGCAATTTCTCGCTGACCTTCATCAGGTCGGCCAGGTCGGTGATGTTGTGCTCGGAGATCAGGTTGTCCACCAGGCCAATGCGCTCCAGCCGCGAGCCGGTGCGCAGGGCCTCGCCCACCTCCTCGGCCTTGACCCCCGCCACCTCGGCAATCACCGCATAGGCCTCGGCGGCGTTGTTGACCTTGAACTCCACCAGCAGGCTGCGCAACTCGCGCTGGTAGCGCGTGAGGGTGCCGTAGAGCAGCAGCGCGCGCTCGGCCTGGTTGAGCTGCAGCAGCTTGGCCAGGGCGTCGATGTTCTTCTGCACCAGCGTCGACTGCTTTTTCAGCGTCTGGCGCAGCCAGTCGCCCGTGGCGCCCAGCACCGCGAGCAGGTCGCGCGGCTGGCTCTTGGCGTAATCGTCCAGGTAGAAGAACAGCGTGCCCTCCTCATAGGGCCCGCGCCAGTCGCCGTAACGCGCCAGAAAGCCCTCCATGTCCAGGGCTTCGTGACCGGACCAGTGTTCGTTGCCCGCGCAGCGCCAGGCCAGGTAATCACGCAGACGTTGCAGCACCGGCTGCGGCCAGACCAGATGCCGGCCGGCCAGGTCGATCACGCCGTGCAGGTCGCGCCGCGCGTTGAAGGCGCCACCCATGCGGCTGACCAGGGTCAGTACGAAATGCGAGCACATCAGGTCCAGCACCGGCGCATCGCGCAGGCCAGGCGAGGCCAGCAAGGGCCCGTATGCCTTGTCGATCGTCAATCGCTTGACCATGCAATGCCCTCCATCAGGACCTGCTCCCTGGACGCATTCACGATAGCGCAGTCCACGGCCGCTGGGAAGCCCCGGCCCGCCATGCCCCCCCGGCCGGCCGGTGCTTGACTTCTGCTGCGCTCCGGTACACCCTTGCCGGTTGCCTGCCCCGGGCGGTGCCGGGTTCGCCATGTAAAATGCGCGCTGTCGTTTATCCGTCTATTGAGGAAATACCATGTCCCACGAGCCGTCCCAGTCCGACGATCCCATCGAGAACATCGTGCATTCGGCACCGGTGGTCATCCCTGTGCTGGGTGGCCTGATGATTTTCCTGCTCGCCTTCATCGCCGTTTTCATGGCCTGAATGCCCCCGCCCGGCGCGCGGCGCTTCAGCCGCCCGTGCGCTGCGGCATGATGTGGATCCCCTGCCGGGGGATCTGCACCAGCAGTTTCCCACCCACGTCCGATCCCAGTCGCCGCAATTGAGCGGTCGACAGATTGAGCGTCAGCTTCTCCGACGGCAGCCCCTCGGGCACCAGCGTACACAGGCTGGTCTCGCCCAGAGCCAACACCTCCACCAGTTCGCAGCGCAGCAGGTTGTGTTTCTCGCCGGCCGGCTGCGCAGCATCCGCCCGCAGCACGTCCACGTGCTCCCCCGCCAGCACCCAGGTCACGGCCACGCCGTCGTCCAGGCGGTGCTTGTCGATCACCTGCAGATCCAGCCCGGCATCGTCCCGGCCCTCCCAGCGCAGCACGCCCTGGTCGCCAGGTAAACGCCGGAAGCGGCCGCGGAAGTGGTTCTGAATCCCTACCAGGTCGGCCACGCGGGCATTGCGCGGGCTGGAAAACACGCGCTCGGGTGGCCCGCTTTGCAGCGTGGTGCCGGCATCGACGATCACGACACGGTCGGCCAGGCGGCGCGCTTCCGACAGATCATGCGTGACCAGCACCATGGGCGTGGAGACCTGCTGGCGCAAGGCGGCAAGCTCGCGGTAGAGCGTCTGGCGTGTCGGCGCGTCCACCGCGGAGAAAGGCTCGTCGAGCAGCAGCACCCCGCCCTGTTCAACCGCGCCATCCTGCGGCCGCAGGATGCGGCGCAGGGCCCGGGCCAGCGCCACACGTTGCTGCTGGCCGCCCGAGAGCTGGGCCGGCCGCCGCTGTTCCAGCCCGGCCAGGCCCAGCCGCTCGAACAGGGCGCGCAGCGAGGCGTCCTGCCGGATGTCCAGGCTGGACGGGCAGGCCACGGCCACGTTTTCCAGCGCACTGAGATGCGGAAACAGGGCGTAGTGCTGGAACACCAGCCCCACGCGGCGCTGCTGCGGCGTCAGGCGGATGCCACGTGCGCTGTCGAACCAGGGCTGATCCCCGACCTGTACCGTGCCCTGCAGCTGGGGCGCACGCAACAGTCCGGCCACTGCGCGCAACAGCGAGGTCTTGCCACTGCCCGAGGGGCCGACCAGGGCGATCAGTTCGCCGGCCTCGCACTCGAATTCGGCCGCCAGCGGCATGGGCGCCAGATTCTGCAGACGGACCTGGAGCCTGCCCATCAACGCTCCTGCAGACTGCGCGCCGCTGCCTGGCGGCGATCGGCGGCAAACACCAGCGCCAGCGCCAGCAGCGAGAACAACACCAGCGCCAGCGCCATGCCGTGCGCGCCAGCCAGGTCGAAGGCCTGGACCCGGTCGTAGATGGCCACGCTCAGGGTGCGTGTCTCCCCCGGGATGCTGCCGCCCACCATCAGCACCACGCCGAATTCGCCCAGGGTGTGTGCCACTGTCAGCGCCACGCCGGCCAGCAGGCCGGGCCAGGCCAGCGGCAACTCGATGCGCCAGAAGGTCTGCCACACACTCAGGCCCGAGACCCAGGCCGCTTCGCGCAGGCTGTGCGGCAGGGCGGCAAAGGCACGCTGGATGGGCTGCACCATGAAAGGCAGGTTGACCAGCAGACTGGCCAGCAACAAGCCCTCGAAGCTGAAAACCAGGCGCAGGTTCAGCGTCGAGCCCAGCCAGGCGCCGAGGGCCGAGCCCTGGCCGAAGACCAGCAACAGGTAAAAACCGATCACCGTGGGGGGCAACAGCAGCGGCAACATGAGCAGCGCCTCCACCAGCGGCTTGCCGCGCCAGGCACTCAGCGCCAGCCAGCGTGCCAGCCACAGGCCCGGCGGCAGCAGCAACAGCGCGGTGGCTGCGGCGAGCAACAGGGAAACGCGGGCGGCCTGGTAATCCATGCGCCGATTATGTCCGGCCGCCCCTAGGCTTCAGACCATGAAGCCATATCGCCGGAACACCGCCTGAGCCGACGGCGTCTGGAGGTAGGCATAGAGGCGCTCGGCTGCAGGGGGGGCGTCTTTCAGCACCACCATGCGCTGGCGCATGGGCTGGTGCAGGCTTTCCGGAAGGACGATATGCCGCACCTGGCGCGCCACCTCCGGAGCCAGGGCCAGGGCCAACGCGGTGATGCCGGCCTGGGCGGCGCCGGTCGTGACGAACTGGGTGGCCTGGGCGATGTTCTCGCCCAGCACCAGTCTGGTTTTGGCCATGCTCCACACATCCAGCTTCTCCAGCGCTTGCTGGGCGGCCCGCCCATAGGGTGCATGCTCGGGGTTGGCGATAGCGAACTTGCCGACCCGGGACCATCCCGCCTGCAAGCCCTTGAGTTCCGGGTCCAGTTGCAGCGTCGAGGCCGCCGGCACGATCAGCGCAATCCGCCCCAGGCCGTAGACCACGCCGCGATCCGCCAGCCCGTCCGGCAGCCGTCGCGTCAGACCGGCCTCGACCAGTTGCAAGACCCAGCCCTCGTCGGCCGACATGAAAAGATGCACCGGCAGGCCTTGCCGGATCTGGCGCGCAAAGTTGCCGGATGATCCAAAACTGGCCTCGACCCTGAGGCCGGTTTCCTTCTGGAAGGTCTCCAGCAGCTGAGCCAGTACAAACTTCAGATCGCTGGCTGCGGCGACGCGCAGCACGGGCTGGCTGGCCCAGGCGGTCGGCATCGTCAGGCCCAGGGCCAGCAGGCCCAGACCGTGTCGCCGCCGCAGGCCTGAGCCTGTTCTGGCCGCCCGGTTTTGATGAGGCATAAAGTTATGCATGTTTTGCATGGATTTTGCTCGTAACCTGAATGTAACCCCGGATCCAGTTCATACAATGGCCCGCACACCGGTGCCAGCCGCCTCGCGGGGCCACAGGCGCCAGGCATTTTCCGGAAGCTGCGGGCCAAACCACGCGGGCCGGTTTCGAACAGATCACCATAACCAGGAGCCTAATCCATGAATTCTCCCGTGATGCAGGGCCTACACCTCAATGCCCCGAGCCATGTGAAACACGCCAGGCTGCTGGCCTGGGTGGCCGACATGGCCGCCCTGTGCAAACCCGACGCCATCTACTGGTGCGATGGCAGCGACGCCGAATACCAGCGCCTGTGCGACCAACTGGTCTCCGCCGGCACCTTTACCAAACTCAACGAAGCCAAGCGCCCCAACAGCTACCTGTGCCGCTCCGACGCCAGCGACGTGGCCCGCGTGGAAGACCGCACCTTCATCTGCTCGGCCCGCAAGGACGACGCCGGCCCGACCAACAACTGGATCGAGCCCACCGAGATGCGCGCGCTGCTGCAGTACGGCAAGGCCGACGGCACGCCCGCCCTCTTCAACGGCTGCATGAAGGGCCGCACCATGTACGTGGTGCCCTTCTCCATGGGCCCGCTGGGCAGTGACATCGCCCACATCGGCGTCGAACTCTCCGACAGCGCCTATGTGGCCGTCAACATGAAACTCATGACCCGCATGGGCAAGGCCGTCTACGAGGTGCTGGGCACCGACGGCGACTTCGTGCCGGCCATGCACACCGTGGGCGCCCCCCTGGCCGCTGGCCAGCAGGACAGCCCCTGGCCCTGCAACCAGACCAAGTACATCGTGCACTACCCCGAAACGCGCGAGATCTGGTCCTACGGTTCCGGCTACGGTGGCAACGCCCTGCTGGGCAAGAAGTGCTTCGCGCTGCGCATCGCCTCCAACATGGGCCGCGACGAGGGCTGGCTGGCCGAGCACATGCTGATCCTGGGTGTGACCAGCCCCAAGGGCAAGAAGTACCACGTGGCCGCCGCCTTCCCCAGCGCCTGCGGCAAGACCAATTTCTCGATGCTGGTCCCGCCTGCCGGCTTCGAAGGCTGGAAGGTCACCACCATCGGCGACGACATTGCCTGGATCAAGCCGGGCAAGGACGGCCGCATGTACGCCATCAACCCGGAAGCCGGCTACTTCGGCGTGGCCCCCGGCACCAACTACAAGACCAACCCGAACTGCATGGAGTCGCTCAAGAGCGACGTGATCTACACCAACGTCGCTCTGACCGATGACGGCGACGTCTGGTGGGAAGGCATGGACGGCGCCGCGCCGGCCCACGCCATCGACTGGCAGGGCAAGGACTGGACGCCGCAGATCGCCAAGGAAACCGGCGCCAAGGCGGCCCACCCGAACTCGCGCTTCACCGTGGCGGCGACCAACAACCCGGCCCTGGACCCTGAATGGGACAACCCCAAGGGCGTGACCATCGACGCCTTCATCTTCGGTGGCCGTCGCTCCAACACCGTGCCGCTGGTGACCGAAGCCCGCAACTGGGTCGAGGGCGTGTACATGGCCGCCACCATGGGCTCCGAGACCACGGCCGCCATCATCGGCCAACAGGGCGTGGTGCGCCGCGACCCCTTCGCCATGCTGCCCTTCACCGGCTACCACATGGGCGACTACTTCCAGCACTGGCTCAACCTGGGCGAGAAGGTCGCCGCCCAGGGTGGCCGCCTGCCGTCCATCTTCACGACCAACTGGTTCCGCAAGGGCGAGGACGGCAAGTTCGTCTGGCCCGGTTACGGCGAAAACATGCGCGTGCTCAAGTGGATGATCGATCGCATCGAGGATGAGGTCCAGGGCAAGGAGCACTTCTACGGCCTGACCCCGAGCTATGACGAAGTCAACTGGAAGGGCCTGGACTTCACGCCCGAGCAGTTCCACGCCGTGACCAGCATCGACAAGGCCCTGTGGCTGCAGGAACTCAAGCTGCACGACACGCTGTTCGAGCAGATCGACGCGCGCCTGCCCAAGGCGCTGCGCGACACCCGCCAGCGCATCGAAAAGCTGCTGACCGCCGGCTGATCCTGCTCTTGCCGACATGAAAAAAAGCCACCGCATGCGGTGGCTTTTTTGCTGGGCAGCCCAGCCAGCGGCTGGCCAACCGGCCTTCAGTTCTGCTCGGCGGGTGTCACGCTGACACCCCGGCTGGCGCGGATGTTGCCCGAGCTCTCCCGCAGCCTGAGCGCGACGGTTTCCGGCACCAGGCCAGCCGGCATCTGTATCCGGCCATCGGTCTTCAGGTAGCGGCCAACCCGCATCCGGAACTTGCCTTCGGCTCTTTGCCCTGTCGGGGGATACGTCCAGACCGTCGGGCGCCCCTCCAGGACCCCCTGCACCAGGAATTCCAGCGTCCCCTCATAAAGACGCCCTTCGTTCGAAATCGCAAACTCATAACGCAGCAGGCCGGGGGCGGCGCCGTCACGGACGACGCTCAGGGCCTGGATGTCCAGGCCTTCTTCCTGGCGCAAGGCCATCACGTCCTGGTCCTGTCTTGCCGGTTCCGGGATCTCCGGCGCCTGCAGTGCCAGTTCGGGCTGGCTGGGCATTGCCTGGGCCGGCCGCTCCAGCCCCAGCCGGTAACGTTCGAAGTGCATGCCCGCATAGAACAGCCCCGCGCACACCAGTGCCACACCCGTGACTCTGAAGCCGCTTTGCATGATGGCCTTCCAGCGTGGCAAGGGTTCGTTGATCACGATGCTTGGCGGCATCCGCGCAAACAAAGTCCGACCGATAAAAAAAGTCATGCCCATGTGTCTCTGAATCTTTGCTCCGCTGGCGAAACACCCGCAGCTGGATGTCCTGTGCATGATGCCATGCACGCCCTGATTGCAACTGCCGTCCGATTATCAACCGGGACTTGCACTCGCACATGTGAAAAAGCCACCGCAAGCGGTGGCTTTTTCCTGCGCGGCGCTGGCGTCGCGGTCAGCCCGGCCCGGATTATTCGTTCCAGACACGCTGCGTCAGACGCGCAACGCGGGCCGCGGCAGCGTAATTCAGTGCCGGGGCGGCCGTCGTGCCAAGCACGGCATCAGCGACTTCGGTGACATCGCTTTCAGCGCGGCTGGCGGCTGCCTGGATGTCCGCCATCACGCGGGAATCCTTGCGGGCCAGATCCAGCAGACGCTCGTCGGCACGGCGACGGGCCACGCCTTGCGACCAGCCGTCCAGACCTTCCATGACACGCCCCGCGACGTTGCGGGCCGTCGGCGCCAGCAGGGCCAGCGCGCTGAAGCCGATCACCCACATCAGCACCCATGCCGCCAGCAGATGCCCGTCGGCCCAAGTATCCATGAGTTGGTCGGCCACCACGACCAGGGTGGCCACCATGGCAGCCAGCAGCAAGGCCGCCAGACTGCGGGTCGGATTCAGGCCCTTGCGCAGGCTGTCGGCTGCGCTGATCACGCGCTCGAAACGGTCCACGCCCGGATGGGTGGTGGAGTAATCAAGGTGAATGAAGCTGTTGTTCATGGTGGACCTCCTGCTTGGTGTATTGGCTGCAATGGGGTGATATTAGGGTTTTCACTACTGCGACTCAACTTTATCTTCATGATGGTTGCTATTCATACTGGTGATATATGATGGCTCCATGGCCGAACTCAACTTCCGCACCCTGGACCTGAACCTGTTGCGGGTCTTCAACGAGGTCATGACCGAGCGAAGCCTGACGAAGGCCGCCGGCAAGCTTGCGCTCACTCAGCCGGCCGTGAGCAATGCCCTGCGGCGGCTGCGCGAGACTCTGGGCGACGAACTGCTGCGCCGCAAAGGCCAGGGCCTGGAGCCCACGCCGCGCGCCCTGGCCCTGTGGCCCACGGTGCAGCAGGCCCTGCGCCAGTTGGAGGAAACGCTGGCGCCCGGGCGCTTCGTGCCGGGACAGGCCACCACCACCTTCGTGCTGGCCATGGCCGACGCCACGGCCGCCGAACTGATCCCGGGCCTCATCAGGGTCATCGACCAGGACGCGCCGGGCGTGACCATCCGGGTCGTGCCGCTGACCACGCGCGACCCGCGCCGCCTGCTCGACGAGGAAGCCGCCGACCTGGCGATCGGCTACTTTCCGGCCGTGCTGGCCTCCCTCACCGCCCAGGCCCAGGCCGGCGAAACCGTGGCCTTCGACCACCAGGGCCTGTACCTCAGCAACTACGTCTGCGTGATGCGACGCGACCACCCCCTGGCCCGCGAAGAGCTGACGCTGGACCGGTACTGCGCGGCACGCCACCTGCTGGTCAGCTTCTCGGGCCGGCCCTACGGCTTCATCGACGAGGCCCTGGCCGGATTGGGCCGGCGGCGCCATATCGTGCTCACAGTCAACCAGTTCTTCACCGCCGGCCGCGTGGTGGCCACCTCCGACCTGCTCACCGTGCTGCCGCGCCACTTCGTCAGCGTCACCGGCATCGCCGACCAGCTGGTGCTGCGTGAACTGCCCTTCGTGGTACCCGCGGTGCACGTGGATGCGCTGTGGCACCGGCGCCTGCAGCACAGCGGTGCGCACACCTGGTTGCGTGAAGTGCTGGCACGCCTGCCGCAGCAGCGGGATAAGTAATACCCCTTCTTATTGACCCGGGTCAATCGGATCTACGATGCTGCCGATACACTCCGGTTCACCGAAAAAAGAAAGGAAACCCCCATGAAAATTCTTCTGGCCGTTGATGGCAGCGAGTACACCAAGAAGATGCTGGCCTACCTGACCACCCATGAAGGGCTGTTCAGCGGCGACAACAGCTACACGATCTTCACCGTGCAACCCGCCCTGCCGCCCCGCGCCCGCGCCGCCGTCGGCAAGGAAATCGTGGACAAGTACTACAGCGAAGAAGCCGAAAAGGTGCTGGGCCCGGTCTCCAAGTTCCTGGCCCGCCACGGCATCGAGGCCAAGAGCAACTGGAAAGTCGGCCACGCCGGTGAAACCATCGCCAAGGTCGCCGATGCCGGCAAGTTCGACCTGCTGGTCATGGGCTCGCACGGCCACGGCTCCCTGGGCAATCTGGTCATGGGCTCGGTCGCCACCCAGGTGCTGGCCCACTGCGGCGTGCCGGTGCTGCTGGTCCGCTAAGCCACACGCTTCCTCACGCGCGCCGTCACCACTGCCATGCGGCGGTTGACGGCGTTTTTGCGTCCGCCGGCTGGCCCCTCAGCGTTGCAGGGGCACTCCCTGCGGCTCGGCCACCACACCGGCCAGGGTCACGCCCATCCACTTCTGCAGATCGGCCCACATGCGCTGGATTTCCACATTGCGTGGCGTCAGCAGCGCGCTGGGCAATTCGATCGTCACCACCGGCATGCCCTTGTGCACGCCACCGTAGTTGCCCAGCGAGCCCGGGAAAATACCCACCTGGTCCAGGTAGAGCCGCCCCAGGCGACGCGGTGGCTCGATCGGGCCGTCGAAGTCCAGCACACCATAGGGCGCGTGGATGCTGACGATCAGGTTGGGTTTGAAGCGCTGCATCTCGTCGTGCAGGTAGCGGCTCTCGGGCTCGCTCAGCGGGGTCTTGCCGGGCCAGCGGCGCGGGTCCTTGCGGGTGCGTTTTTCCCAATAGAAAGCCGCGTCGCGCTCCCAGTTGGGCGTGGGGAAATTGCGGTTGAGGTCCACCCCGTTGGCATTCATCCGGCGCGCCGGCTTGTCGAACAGGCCGTCGGGGTTGAGCGCCGGGATGAAGCGCCAGTGGATCTGCTCGGGCGAGCCTTGCGCCAGCCGGATCCAGTGCAGCGCCACCGAGGCCGATGACAACTCGTCACCATGCATGCCGCCGATCACCAGCACGCGCAGACGCGTCGTGGCCGGTAACACGTCACGCGTGTAGATCATCCGGCCCCTGACGCTGCGGCCCTCGCCGGGTTGCAGCTGCGCCGACTGGCACAGGGCCCAACTCACGTTCGGCAGGCGCGCATAGAACTCGTCACAGGCACGTTCGTTGGCCTGCGCGCCCATGGCCAGCAGCAGCGGCACTGCGGCTGCCGCCATCCGTTTACAGAAACCCATGCCGGCATTCTAGGGCGCCCCCAAATTCAGGTAAATTGCACGCATGTCCGTTTCTTCCCCGGGACCGCACGCCCGCCCGCCGAGCTTCACCCAGGCCGAGTTCCGCGCAGCCCTGGGCATGTTCGCCACCGGCGTCACCATCGTCACCGCGCGTGCGGCCAACGGCAAGCTGGTGGGACTGACCGCCAACTCCTTCAACTCGGTTTCCCTGAACCCGCCGCTGGTGCTCTGGAGCCTGGCGCGTGCAGCCGCATCGATGGCCGTGTTCAGCACCGGTTCGCATTACGCCATCAACGTCCTGGCCGCCGACCAGCAGGCCCTGGCCCAGCGCTTCGCCGCCAAAGGCGTGGACCGCTGGGCGGGCGTGGACCACGCCGAAGGCCTGGCTGGTGCCCCGCTGCTGGCCGGCGCGGCGGCCAGCTTCGAATGCTTCAACCGCAGCCGTTATGAAGAAGGCGACCATGTGATCTTCGTCGGCGAAGTCGAGCGCTGCACCCACCGTGCCGATGCCTCGCCCCTGCTCTTCCACGGTGGCCGTTTTTACGCCGAGCATCCCCTCTGATTTCTGATGAGCCAACGCAAGGACCATCTCGACGGCCTGGCCGCCGGCATCCTGCTGGCCTGCTGCATGTTCTGGGGCTTCCAGCAGGTGCTGGTAAAGGCCACGCTGCCAGAGTTGCCCCCCATCTTCCAGGCGGCCCTGCGTTTCGTCGGGGCCACGGCCTTGCTCATGCTCTGGTGTCGCTGGCGCCGTGTGCCCCTCTTCACGCATGACCAGACGCTGTGGCCCGGCCTGCTGGCCGGCGCCCTGTTTGCCGCCGAGTTCGCCTGCCTCTACATCGGCCTGCAATACACCAGCGCCTCGCGGCTGACGGTCTTCCTCTACACCTCCCCCTTCTGGGTGGCGCTGCTGCTGCCGCTGCTGGTACACGCCGAACGCCTGCGCGCCCTGCAGTGGGCCGGGCTGCTGCTGGCTTTCCTGGCCATGGTGTTTGCCCTGCGCGAAAGCTTTGTGGCCCCGCAGTCCGAAAACCAGCTGCTGGGCGATGCGCTGGCACTGGCGGGCGGCCTGGCCTGGGGCCTGACCACCGTGACGATCCGGGCCAGCCGGCTGGCCCGGGCCTCGGCCGAGAAACTGCTGTTCTACCAAGTGGCCGTGAGCGCGGCCGTGCTGCCGCTGCTCTCGCTGACGCTCGGTGAGAACTGGACCTGGCAGTTCAGCCCCTTTGCCCTCGGCTCGCTGCTGCTGCAGACCGTGGTCGGCGCCTTCGCCAGCTACCTGGTCTGGATGTGGATGCTGGGGCGCTACCCGGCGACGAAAATCTCGGCCTTCGCTTTTCTCACACCCCTGTTCGCGCTGCTCTTCGGCGCGCTCTGGCTGCAGGAGCCGCTCACGCCCAGCCTGCTGGCCGCCCTGGCCCTGGTGGCCGTGGGCATCGTGCTGGTGAACCGGCGCGCCGGCTGAGCGGTCTCGCGCCCAGCCACACCCCTCAGATCTTGCCGGCCGCCTTGAGGCGGTCGATCGTGGCCTTCTCGGCCGCGAAGGTGCGATCGGCGTAGGCCGTGTACTCGGCCGTGCTCATGTAGATCGCCGGCATGTAGAACTTGTCCAGCGTGTCGATCACGCGCTGGTCCTCCAGTGTTCTGCGGAAAGCATCGTGCAGGACCTTGACCAGGGCCGGGTCCATGTTTTTCGGGCCGCCGATGCCGAAGGGCGACTCGGTCACCGTGTCCCAGCCGCTTTCCTTGACCGTGGGCACGTCGGGGAAGGCCTTGTTGCGCTTGCTGCCCAGCGTGGCCAGCAGGTTGAGTTTGCCGGCCACGACGTGCGGCGCGAACTCGGTGGTGCCGCTCATGAGCGGAATGTGGCCCCCCAGGATGGCCTGCAGGATCTCGGCCGAACCCTTGTAGGGGATGTCCTGCAGCACGATGCCGGCCTTGGACGCGAACTCCTCGATGGCCAGGTGCGGCGTGGTACCGGTACCGGTGTGGCCGTAGTTGACCTTGCCGGGATTGGCCTTGGCATAGGCCACCATCTCCTTGAGCGTCTTGTAGGGCGCGTCGGGGCGCGCGGCCAGACCGAAGGTGTAGCCGGTGAGGCAGACGATGTGCGTGATGTCCTTGACCGGGTCGAAGCTGGTCTTCTGCATGTGCGGAATGCGGTAGATGCCCAGCGGCAGCTGCGTGAGCGTGTAACCATCCGGCTTGGCGTTCACCATGGCGGCCGCACCCAGGGTGCCGCCGGCGCCCGGCTTGTTCTCGATGATGACGGTGCCGCCCAGCGCGCGCGCGGCGCTCTCGCCAAAGGCGCGCATCACGGCGTCACTGCTGCCGCCGGTGGGCCAGGGCGTGATCAGGGTGATGGGGCGATTGGGAAACTTGTCCTGCGCCAGCGCCCAGGGACTGACCAGGGCCGGTGCGGCGGCCAGCGCGGCGCTGCGCGTGATGAGCTGGCGGCGGCTCAGGGTAGGTTTGGAGGATACGGTCATGAGGGTCTCCTGTTGTAGATCTGCCATGACATTGTGATCCGCCCGTCATGGGCGGACTGTCACCTAAGTTCACCGCCTTTATAGTGCAAGGCATGTCACGCCGCCATGAGTTTCTGGCACTGGTCCTGGACCAGATGGCCGCGCTGGGCGCCATCTCGGCGCGCGCCATGTTCGGCGGTCACGGCCTGTACTGCAACGGCCTGTTCATCGCCATCGTCACCGGCGACAAGCTCTACTTCAAGGCCGACGCCAAAAGCCAGCCCCGCTTCGAGACCCGCGGCCTGCCGCGTTTCCAGTACCAGGCGCGCGGCAAGACCGTGCAGTTGCTCTACTACGAAGCCCCGCCCGAGGTCTACGAGGACACCCAGGCCATGCTCGACTGGGGCCAGCTGGCGCTGGCGGCCGCCGTGCGGGCGCGCCAGCCCGCACGACGCAAACCCCATTAGACGATGCCGGCCTGGCGCAGCGCCGTTATGCGCGCCGCGTCCAGTCCCAGCCCGGCCAGCACCTCGTCGGTGTGTTCACCCAGCGTGGGCGGGGCGCGGTGCAACACCGGCGGCGTGGCACTCAGGCGCAGCGGGCTGGCCACGCTGCGAATCGTCGACACGCCTTCGGCGGCCACGGCCTGCGGCGAGCGGGGCTGCTCGATGGCCAGGCCGCGGGCCTGGACCTGTGCATCCGCAAAGGCCTGGCCGATGTCGTTGATCGGGCCGCAGGGCACGGCCTTGTGCTCCAGCGCGCTGATCCACTCGGCCGTGCTGCGCGTGCGCGTGATGGCCTCCAGCTGCGGCACCAGATCGGCGCGGTGCAACACGCGCTGCGTGTTGCTGGCGTAACGTGCGTCCTGCGCCAGTTCTGGCCGGCCCGCCACCTCGCAGAAGCGCGTGAACTGCCCGTCGTTGCCGATGGCCAGCAGCATGGCGCCGTCTTTCGTCGGCATGTCCTGGTAAGGCACCAGGCTGGGGTGGCTGTTGCCCTGGCGCTGCGGCACCCGTCCGGTGTTGAGAAAACCGCCGGCCTGGTTGGCCAGGATGGCCATGCCCACGTCCAGCAGGGACATGTCGATGTGCTGGCCCTCGCCCGTGCGGTGCCGCACTTCCAGCGCCGCCAGGATGGCGGTCGAGGCGTAGACCCCGGTGAAGATATCGGTCAGCGCCACGCCCACCCGCTGCGGGCCGCCGCCGGGCACCTCGTCGGGCCGGCCGGTGATGCTCATCATGCCGCTCATGGCCTGCACCATCAGGTCGTAGCCTGCGCGCTCGGCGTAGGGCCCGTCCTGGCCGAAGCCGGTGATCGAGCAGTAGATGAGTTTGGGGTTGACCTGCTTGAGGCTTGCGTAGTCCAGGCCATAGTGCGCCAGGCCACCGACCTTGAAGTTCTCCACCAGCACGTCGCTCTGCAGCGCCAGCTGACGGATCAACGCCTGCCCTTCCGGCTTGGCGATGTCCACCGTGATCGAGCGCTTGTTGCGGTTGGCGCAGGTGTAGTAGGCCGCGTGTCCGGTGTCCTTGCCCTGCGCGTCCTTCAGGAAGGGCGGGCCCCAGTGACGCGTGTCGTCACCCGCACCAGGACGCTCGATCTTGACCACGTCGGCGCCGAGATCCGCGAGGATCTGCGTGCACCAGGGCCCCGCGAGCACACGGGACAGGTCGAGCACCTTGAGGTGCGGCAGGGCAGCGGGCTTGTCACTCATGGCGTCGTCTCATCCTCGAAGTCGGGCTCCGCGGCAGCGGTTGCCCCCTATTTTGCGCAGGCAATTGTGTCAGTTCGCAAACGCTGCAATGCCGGTCTGCGCACGACCCAGGATCAGGGCATGGATGTCGTGCGTGCCCTCGTAGGTGTTGACCACCTCCAGGTTCACCAGGTGGCGCGCCACGCCGAACTCGTCGGAGATGCCGTTGCCGCCCATCATGTCGCGCGCCAGGCGGGCGATGTCCAGCGCCTTGCCGCAGGAATTGCGCTTGAGGATGGAGGTGATCTCCACCGCGGCCGTGCCCTCGTCCTTCATGCGGCCCAGTCGCAGGCAGCCCTGCAGGCCCAGCGAGATTTCGGTCTGCATGTCGGCCAGCTTCTTCTGGATCAGCTGGTTGGCCGCCAGCGGGCGACCGAACTGCTTGCGGTCCAGCACGTACTGGCGCGAACGGAACCAGCAGTCCTCGGCCGCGCCCAAAGCGCCCCAGGCGATGCCGTAACGCGCCGAGTTCAGGCAGGTGAAAGGGCCCTTGAGGCCCTGTACGTCGGGGAAGGCGTTCTCTTCGGGCACGAAGACGTTGTCCATCACGATCTCGCCGGTGATGGAGGCGCGCAGGCCCACCTTGCCGTGCACCGCAGGCGCGGAGAGGCCCTTCAGGCCCTTCTCCAGGATGAAACCGCGGATCGGGCCGACGGCGCCGCTCTCGCTCACCTCCTTGGCCCAGACCACGAAGACATCGGCGATGGGGCTGTTGGAGATCCACATCTTGCCGCCGCTGAGCTTGTAGCCGCCGGCCGTCTTCTGCGCGCGCGTGATCATGGAGTTGGGGTCGGAACCATGGTCGGGTTCGGTCAGGCCGAAGCAGCCGATCCACTCACCGCTTGCCAATTTCGGCAGGTACTTCTGTTTCTGGGCTTCACTGCCGAATTCGAAGATCGGCACCATCACCAGCGAAGACTGCACGCTCATCATGGAGCGGTAGCCGGAATCGACGCGCTCGACTTCGCGCGCGATCAGGCCATAGGCCACGTAGTTCAGGCCGGGGCCGCCGTACTGCTCGGGGATGGTGGGGCCCAGCAGGCCCAGCTCGCCCATCTCGCGGAAGATGGTGGGGTCGGTCTTCTCGTGGCGGAAGGCCTCCAGCACGCGGGGCGCCAGCTTGTCCTGGCAATAGGCGGCGGCGGCATCGCGCACCATGCGCTCGTCGTCGCTCAGCTGCTGGTCGAGCAGGAAGGGGTCGTTCCAGTGAAAGGTGGCATTGGCCATGGGTGTGCTCCAGAAATCTGCCTCCATGGTACGACCGTGACCGGCACCCGGGCAAACGAAAATACCGCACGCAGATATGAGCCAAACGCATAGATTAGTCCAAACGACTGAGGTGTTTCTACCCAGACTGGACATCAGTTGTGTATATTGCTCACACCATGCGCCGCAAGATCCCCTCCCTGCAAGCCCTGGCCTGTTTTGACGCCGCGGCCCGCCACGAGAGCTACACACGCGCCGCGCAGGAGCTGGCCCTGACCCAGGGCGCGGTCTCGCGCCAGATCGGCGCGCTGGAGGCTTACCTGGGCATCGCGCTCTTTCGCCGCACCCGCCACGGCGTGGCGCTCACGCCCGGCGGCGCCGACTACGCGCGCCAGATCGCGCCGCGCCTGCAGGCGCTGGAGCGCGACACCCTGGACGCCATGTCGCGCCAGGGCACGGCCGGCAGCATCTCGCTGGCCGCGGTGCCGACCTTCGCCACACGCTGGCTCGTGCCGCGCCTGCCGCAACTGATGGGCTCGCACCCCGAACTGATCGTGCACATCGAGACACGCACCCGCCCCTTCCTCTTCGCCGACACCGGTTTCGATGCCGCGCTTTATTCCGGCACACGCGAGCAGGTGAGCAACTGGGCGGGTACGCAGGCCACGATGCTGATCGAGGAAGAGGTAGTGCCGGTCTGCGCACCATCCCTGCTGGGCGCTCGCAAGCGGCTGCAGCCGGCCGAGCTCGCCAGGCTGCCCCTGCTGCAGCAGAGCACACGACCCGAAGCCTGGCGCCAGTGGTTCGAAGCCATAGGCGTGGAGGCGCCCACCGCGCTGTCTGGCCCGCGTTACGAGCTGTATTCGATGACGGCCGCGGCTGCCGCGCAAGGCCTGGGCCTGGCCCTGGTGCCGCGCCTGCTGATCGAGCCGGAGCTGGCGCGCGGCGAGCTGGTGGTGCCCTGCCCGCGCGCCCTCAAGAGCGGTCGCGCCTACTGGCTGGTGCTGCCGGAGCGCGGCGAGCCACGCCCGGCGCTGGCGGCCTTTGCCGCCTGGCTGCAGCTGGCAGCAAGAAGCTGAAGACCCTCAGAGTTCCTCGACGCGGTTGCGACCGTTCTGCTTGGCCAGGTACAAGGCGCGGTCGGCTGCGCCGATCATGTCGTCGCGCTCATTGCCAGAGGACAGCTCCAGCGCGTGCAGCCCGATGCTGATGGTCATCTTGAGGGACTGCCCGTCGACACCAGAAAAACGCGCCTGCGCCACCGCCGCGCGCAGATCTTCAGCCAGGGCCTGGGCCCCGACCGCATCGGTATCGGGCAGGATGGCAATGAACTCCTCGCCGCCCCAGCGGCCCACGAGGTCCTGCGCACGCAGACGTTCCCGCAGGCACCCGGCCACGTCCCGCAGCGCCTGGTCGCCTGAAAGATGGCCGTGGGTATCGTTGATCTGCTTGAAATAGTCTATGTCGATCAGCAGCAGGGCCAACGGTCGATGGCCGCGCCGCGCCAGCGCGATCTGCTGGGTCAGGACCTGCTGGATGGACCGCCGGTTGCTCAGGCCGGTCAGGTCGTCCTGCATGGCCAGGTTGTGGTTGCGCACATCCGCCTGCTCCTTGGTCATCAGCACCAGGCCCATGGCAATGAGCACGATGATCAGGGTGGACATCAGGACGCTGAAGGCATGGGCCGGATGGGAAGCGGTGACCTGGTTCAGATCCACCTGTCCGGACAGGGCGGCCACGAACCGCAGCAACAAGGCGAGGATGATCATCACCAGGCCGGCCACCACGAAATACTGTCCGCCCCCCGGTGTCGCATGGCGCCGCGCGATGATCAGCTGCAGCAGCACCAGGGACTGGAAACTCAGCAGCAGGGTGGCCAGCTGGGGGCGGGCCTGCGGATGGCTCATCAGCAGCGTCACGAGCAGCGGCATCGCCAGCACCGGGCCCCAGATCAGCCAGCGCCGCGCAGGCCGCTGCTGGAACTCGCACAGACCCTCGGCAAACAGGGCAAAGGTGGCCACCAGCAGGGTGTTGGCCAGTACCACGGAGAGCCAGTCGCTGATCTGGCCGCGCAAGGCGAACAGCAGGTAGGTCAGCGTCTGCGCCCCCATGGCCCAGGCCCACCAGACCATGCCGTCGCGGCGCGAGCGACGCGCCACGATCCCCATGCCTATGCCCAGGACCGCCGTGACGAGGATGTTGACCAGCAGCAAGGTGGGCGTATGCATCTGCATCGCCCCATTATTGCGAAAGTCTCTCCTCGGCGCTATGGCCGGCCTCGCTCGCCCGGCCGAGCGCGACGGATCAGGTGCGCAGATGTTGCCGGGCAAAGTCCACGTACCAGCCCAGGCAGGCCGGGTTGGCCATGGCGTCCCTGTTGACGACCTTCTCCAGCGCCTGCCCCAGCAACAGCTTCTTGATCGGCAGCTCCTGCTTCTTGCCGCTGAGTGTGCGCGGGATCTCGGCCACCTGCAGGATCTCGTTGGGCACGAAGCGTGGCGACAGTGCAATCTTGATGGCCTCGTTGATCCTGGCCTTCATGGCGCCGTCCAGCGCATGCCCCGGCCGCAGCACCACAAACAACGGCATGTAACTCTCACGCCCCAGGTACTCCAGATCCACCACCATGGAATCCAGCACCTCGGACAGTGCTTCCACCGCACTGTAGAGCTCGCTGGTGCCCATGCGCAGGCCGTGGCGGTTGATGGTGGCATCGCTGCGGCCGTAGATGATGCAGCTGCCACGTGTCGTGATCTTCAGCCAGTCGCCGTGGCGCCAGACCGGGCCGGCCGTCGCCGGCGCGTCACCGCCACCGGGACGCCGTCCGTGCCCGGCCGGGTACATGTCGAAGTAACTGGAAAGATAACGCTCATTGCCGTTGTCATTCCAAAAGTACAAGGGCATGCTGGGGATGGGCTGGCTGCAGACCAGTTCACCCACGGCATCCAGCACCGGCTCGCCCTGCTCGTTCCAGGCCTCGACTGCGCAGCCCAGCACGCGGCACTGCATCTCGCCGGGCACCTGGGGCAGTTCTCGGTGGCCGGCGATGAAGGCGCCGGCAAAGTCGGTGCCGCCGGAAATGTTGGACCACCAGATGTCACCGGCCCGTTTCAGCGTGCCACCGGCTTTCGGGTTCACGCGCCGCATCTGCGTGTTGGTCCAGCGCTGCACGTCCTCGGAGAGCGGCGAACCCGTGGAACCCAGTGCGCGCACACGCGTCAAGGGCCCGCAACTGGCAAGGTCGACCCCGGCCTTCATGCCATTGGCAAAGAAGGCGGCACCGGCACCGAAGAAGGTAGCCCCGGTGTTCGCGACGAAACGCCAGAGCGTGGTCCAGTCAGGAGCCTGCTTGTTACCGGCCCCGTCCACCGTGGCGCCACCCGGGCTGCCGTCGAAGATGCAGACCGTGGTGCCGGTCAGCAGGCCGCCCAACTGGCAGTTCCACATGACCCAGCCGGTCGAGCTGTACCAGTGGAAACGTTCGCCCCAGCTGTTTGGCGCATAGCTGCAACCGATGTCGGTGTTCAGCGTGAAGGCCAGGGCCACGATCAGGATGCCGCCATGCCCGTGCACGATGGGTTTGGGCAGGCCGGTGGTGCCGCTGGAATAGACCACCCACAGCGGATGATCGAAGGGCACGCTCAGGGGCTTGAAGGCCGCCGTCTGCGCGTCGTTGCGCGCCACCGTCTGCGCCCAGGCCACCAGGTTCACCCCGGCACGCACTTTGAAGGCGGGCAGAGCCAGCGTGGGCAGGACGATCAGCTGTCGCACCGTGGGCAGCGCGGCGCAAATCCCGGTCACCACCTCACGCCGGTCGGTATCGCGCCCGCCGTAGCGCACGCCGTCGCAGGCGATCAGCACCGTGGGCTCGATCTGCCGGAAACGGTCGAGCACGGCCGCCTCGCCCATGTCGGGCGCGCAGATGCTCCAGACCGCGCCGATGCTGGCGGTGGCCAGGAAAGCCACCATGGCCTCGGGAATGTTGGGCAGGTAGGCCACCACCCGGTCGCCTTTTTTCACCCCCTGGGCCTGCAGGTGCAGGGCCAGCGAGGCCACCTGGCGCTGCAGTTCGGGCCAGCTGATCTCGCGCGCCGGCTCGCCCGCGGCCAGGCTCCGTTCGTCGTGGCTGACGATGGCCGGAAAGCCTGCCGCGTGCGCAGGCTGCACATGGCGCAGCACCTGCTGGGCGTAGTTCACCCGGGCCCCGGGAAACCAGCGCGCGCCGGGCATGCGGTTCTCGGCCAGGGCGGCCGTGTGGGGCGTGGGTGAATGGACGCCGTAGCAATCCCAGATGCTTTGCCAGTACGCGTCCAGCTCCGTGACGGACCAGCGCCAGAGCGCGTCGTAATTTTCGAAGCTCAGGCCGCGCTGCGCACGCAGCCAGTCCTGGTACAGACGGATTTGGGGAATGTAGGGCGCTTGCATGGTCTCCTGCCTTGTTCTTTTCTGCCGACGCACTCTAGCATCGGCCCGAACCGGGCCCTGCCGCCAGGTGCTTGCTCCTGTCCCTGCCCAGCCTGCCGATTTGCAATTTCGCACATTTGTGCTAAATTTACATCCATGAACCTGGACGCCAAAACCGCCAAGAGTGAAGTGACCCGTGCCGCCATCGTCGGCGCCGGCATGGACCTGGCCGCGGCCGAGGGCCTGGAGGCCCTGACCCTGCAGGCCGTGGCCGACCGGGCAGGCCTGTCCAAGAGCGGGGTGTTCTCGCGCATCGGCTCGCGCGAGGCCCTGCAGAAGGCCGTGGTCGAGGAATTCGGCCGGCGCTTCCTGGCCGACGTCTTCGCGCCAGCCATGCAGCAAGCCAAGGGCCTGCCGCGGCTAGACGAGATCGTGCGCCTCTGGCTGGCCCGCATGAGCCGGCCCGGCGCCCACAACAGCTGCATCTACGTGCCCGGCGCCTTCGAGCTCGACGATCGCGATGGCGAACTGCGCGAGCTGCTGCTGCATGAGGTCACCCGCTGGCGCGCCGCCTTGCGCCGCACGGTCCTGCAGGCCGTGGAAGCCGGGCATCTGCAGGCCGACACCGACGCGGAACAGCTGGTCGGCGAGATCTATGCCCTGGCCATCGGCCTGCTGCACGACACGCGTTTCCTGCGGGACCCCGCCGCCCCCGCCCGCGCTGCCGCCAGCTGGGCACGCCTGCGACGCAGCTACCTGGCCTGAAGGGCCGCAAGCGACCCCTTTCATCTTTTTGTCCGCCCCAATTTCGCACGATTGTGCGAAGAAAGGAAATCACCATGTGGATCATCTTCTCCGGCCTGGGCCTGTACCTGCTGCTGCGCGGCACCATCGCCGCCCTGCAGTCGCTGCGCAGCATCCCGCGCAGCAATCGCGACTGGATCTTTTTCTGAGGACCCCCGCCATGTCGACCAGCCCCCAGACCGCCGGCGCCAGCTACTACGGCAACAGCGCCCTCCTCCGCCTGGCCCGCCTGGGCCTGTCTCTCTCGCAGCAGCTCTGGCCCGGCCTGGCGGTGCGCGCCGCCCAGCGCCTGTTCGGCACGCCGCTGCCGCCGCGCTGGCTGCGCCGGTCCCGCGCCTGGCCGGCACACTGGCTGATCGAACGCTGGCCCTTCGAACGTGCCGGCCTCACGCTGTACCGGGACAGCACGGTGGCCGGCGATGCGCCCGCCGTACTGCTGGTGCACGGCTGGGGCGGCCACGCCGGCCAGATGCTGCCGCTGGCGGCGGCCCTGGCCGCGCGGGGCCTGCAGCCCGTCATCCTGGAGATGCCGGCGCACGGGCGCAGCGCCGGCGCCACCAGCAACCTGCCGCAGTTCGCGCGCGCCCTGGAATACGCAGCAGCGCGGCTGCAGGCCAGCGGCCTGGTACTGCACGCGGTGGTGGCGCATTCCCTGGGCGCCAACGCGGCGGCCCACGCCCTCAGCCGCGGCCTGGCCGTGCAGGGCCTGGTGATGCTGGCGCCACCGGCTTCGCCGCACGCCTACACGCAGCTGTTCGCCCGCATGTTCGGGCTCAGCGAGCGCACGCGCGGCGCCATGCAACGGCGCATCGAGGCGCGCGAGGGCATCCTGATGCCGCAGTTCGAACCGGCGGCGGTCGGCCCGCGCATCCGCGTGCCCACCCTGGTGGTGCACGACCGCGGCGACCGCATCAACCGTTTTGCCGACGGGGAGGCCTATGGCCGCGCCATCGGCGGCGCCACCTTGCACGCCACCGAAGGGCTGGGCCACATGAAGATCCTCAAGGACCCGGCGGTGCTCGCCCGTGTCGCCGACTTTGCCGGCACGGGGCTCAGCTTGCGCTGAAGTTGTCGGCCAGGTAGCGCTCGAAGTCCTCGGCGCTCATGGGCTTGCCGAAGTGGTAACCCTGCAGCAGGTTGACGCCCTGCAGGGTCAGCACCCCCGCGATGTCTTCGGTCTCCACGCCCTCGGCCACGGTCTGCAGGCCGAAGGCCGAGGCGATCTTCACCACGGCCTGGATCAGCTGGCTGCCCTGCTCGGTCCTGGCGCGGCGCACGAAGGAGATGTCGATCTTGATCTTCGAGGCCGGCATGTCGTGCAGCTGCGAGAGCGAGGAAAAGCCGGTGCCGAAATCGTCGATGGCGATGCCGAAACCCGCCTCGGTCAGTTCGGCCAGGCGCCGCTCGGTGTGTTCGGCGTCTTCCATGGCCACGCTCTCGGTGATCTCCAGATCCACCACCGAGACGGGAATGGCCAGCCGGTCCAGGTCTTCCAGCAGGTCGGCCGTGAAGGTGGGTGTGAAGAGCTGGCGGCGCGAGACGTTGACCGAGATGCGCATGTCCAGGCCGCGCTGGCGCCAGCGGTGCAGGTCGTCGATGGCCTGCTTCCAGACCTGCTGGCCCATCTCGCGGATCAGGCCCAGGTTCTCGGCCATGGGCACGAAGGTGGCCGGCGAGACCCAGCCGTAGGTTTCGTCCTGCCAGCGCGCCAGCGCCTCGCAACTCACCACACGGCGGGTGCGCGCGTCCACGATGGGCTGGAACCAGGTGCGGATCTTTCCTTCGCGGATCGCCGTGGCCAGCCGGTTCTGGATGTAGAGCGCCTTGCGGTCCTCCTCGCGCTGCGCGATCTCCGAGAAGAAACGCACCGCGTTGCGGCCCTGCTGCTTGGCCGCGAACATGGCCCGGTCGCCCTGCGAGAGCAGGGTCTCGACCGTCTTGGCATCCCCGGGGTAGAGGGCCACGCCCATGCTGAAAGTGGCGTTGAACTCCCCTCCCCCCAGCTGGATCGGCGACTGGCAGACCCCGGCCAGCTTGGCGATGGCCTCCTGCGCATCGAGCTGGCTGCCCAGGTCGGTGAGCAGCACCACGAACTCGTCACCACCCCAGCGCGCCAGCGTGTCGCCGGCGCGCAGGCACTTGCGCATGGCTGTCGACAGGGCCACCAGCAGCTCGTCGCCGGTCTTGTGGCCGAACTGGTCGTTGACGTGCTTGAAATGGTCCAGGTCCAGGAAACCCAGCGCCACCATCAGGCCGTTGCGCTCGGCACTGCGCAGCGCCATCTTGCAGCGGTCCTCCAGCAGCACGCGGTTGGGCAGGCCGGTCAACGCATCATGCAGGGCCATGTGGGTCACATGCTTTTCCAGCTGGTAACTCTGCGTGATGTCACGCAGCACGCCGCGCAGGCTGCCGCCGCGGCGCGTGCCGCTGATGAAGCGGTACTCGATCCACAGTTCCTTGGCGTCGGGGCGGCGCAGGCGCAGGCGCCCGCTCAGGCTGCTCTTCTCGCCCTCGCCCAGCTGCTGGAACTGCAGCTGCAGGTTCTCCACGTCCTCCAGGTGGATGTGGTCGAAGATGCGCGCGCCGGGCTGCATCTCGATGCCGGCCAGGTGCACCCAGCCCGGGCTGGCACGCAGGTAACGGCCATCGGCGGCCAGCTCGACCACCCCCTCCTCCAGCATGTCCAGCGTCTGCAGGTGGGCAAAGTGCTCCTCGTCATGCTGCAACACGCTTTGCATCAGCGTGCGGCTGGCCTCGGCCATCTCGCCGATCTCGTCGGGCTCGGCACGCGCCTGCTCCAGCGCCTGCTCCACGGTCGCGCTCAGCGCATGCTCACGGGCGAACAGGGTGGTGGCGCGCGACAGGCTGGCGATGCGCAGGGCCCCGGCACTGGCCCAGCGGCCCAGCACCAGCCACAGCACCGCCCCCAGCAGGGCCATGAGCACGAAGCTGCCCAGCAGCACCAGCGCCGGCGGCAGCACCTGCTGCACGTCCTGCCGCAGCACCAGGCGCGGCGCCCCCTCGTCATCGGCCAGGATCGGCAGGACACGCTGTTCCTGCTCGCGCGTGCCGTCAGCGATCGGGCCGCTGTAGTCGGCCGGGAGCTGGCGGCCAAAATCCTGCGACCCACCGGAGCTGGCCAGCACCCGGCCCTCGTGCACCAGGTAGAGGCTGATGCCGGCGGCGCTGAGCTGGCGCATCACGCCATGGTCCAGCGGCTGCAGCAGCACCAGCCGCCCGGTGCCCTGCTGGCCCAGCCACAAGGGCACGCTCAGGACCTTGAAGGCGGTGCGGTGCTCCGCGCTGTAGAACCAGCGCGGCTGGAGCTGGCCGATCGAGAAGTGCCGGCCCAGCACCGCGCCCTCGGGGCCGTACTGGAATACGGCGCGCCCCTTGCCGTCCAGCACCACACCCGAAGGAAAGCGGTCGAGCTTGCCTTCCAGCGCAGCGAAATAGGCGCGCAGCCGCAGCCAGCCGCTCGCCGGGTCACCCTGCGCAAACAGGCGCATGAAGTCGATCTGCGACTTCACCTCGTCGGCATTGCGCAGCCAGTTTTCCTGCTGCGTCTCGAAGCTGCGTTCCAGATGCCGCAGTGCCTCGTCGGCGCTGCGGCGCTGGCTCTGCTGGACCAGCATCTGGTAACCCAGCAGGGCCAGCAGGCTGCCGCTGAAGGTCACCAGCAGGAAGACCAGGGCAAAACGCAGGATCAGCTGGCGCCGCAGGCTGTGCCGCGCCGCTTCCTGCCAGGTCGATGGGCTGCTCAGGGTCGACTCGAAAGGGTTGGACCGCATGGTTGCGTGTGGCTTGGTTCGCGGTTCAGGGCATGCGCCCGGCCCAGGTGGTGTTGATCATGTCGCGCACGCGGAAGGCCCGGCCCTGCGGCGTGTCCTCGGTGGCCCGCATGAAACGGTCCACCGCATCGAGCTGCTCGTCCGAAAAACGGCCCTCGCGCGAGTAGATGTTCTTGCGTATCCTGAGCACCTGCAGCAGCGAGGCCCGCTCGATCTCCGAAGCCGGTGCCATCTGCGCCACGATGTCATGTGCCGGGTGCGTGTCGATCCACTGCAGCGTGCGCCGCAGCGATTTCACCAGCTTCTCCACGAGATCCGGACGGCGGGCGATCAGTTCCTCGCTGCAAGCCACCACTCCGTTGAGGAACAGCCCGCCCAGGCGCCGGCGCGTGTCGGCCAGGTCGTGGTAGTCCTCCAGCACGTAGGCCACGCGGGCCTGCACCATGCGGCTGGCAAAGGGCTCGTCGCTCATCAGCGCATCCACGGTGCCGCTGGCCAGCGCCGCACGCTGGTTCTCGTAGGCCAGGTTGACGGCCACGAAGTTCGCGCGCGCCGGATCCACGCCCGCCTGGCGCAGGATGTATTCGGCCATCAGCTGCGAACTGGCCCGCCCCCCCGGTACATAACCCTTGACGCCAATCACCTTGCCCGCCAGATCGGCCACGGTTTTCACCTGGCCGCGCAGCCGGCTGCTCACCACCAGGGTGTAGGCCGGCACGTGGGTGATGGGCATGATCGCCACCACCGGCTTGCCCGCCAGCCGCTGCACGGCCAGCGCCGGCATGCCGGCGGCACCGAAGTCGGCGTTGCCGATCAGCATGTCGCGGTAGGCCATGGGGCCGCCGCCCACATAGTTGATCTGGAGCTTCAGGCCTTCGGCCTGGTCCGCACCTATCTTCACCGCCAGCGTGATGGGCAGCAACAGCAGGTGCCCGGGGCCGACTGCCGACAGCGTGACCGTCTCGAGCCGGGCAGACTGCGCCCGGGCACCCAGGCCATGGAACAGCAGTGGCCAGGCCAGCGCCTGGCGGGCCGCCTGCGCCAGCAGAGCGCGACGGGCCGATGCGCTCAAGGCGCGCTCCCGGCCCAGCGGGCGTCCACCAGGCTGCGCACGCTCAGGCCCTGGGCCGCGATGGCCGGCTCGGTGGCGCGCAGGAAGCGGTCCACCGTGCGCAGTTGCTCGTCGGAGATGCGGCCGTCGGGCGAATAGATGTTCTTGCGCAGGCGCAGCACGTCACGCAGGGCACGGCGTTCCTCGGGCTGGCCCGGGTTCAGCGCCTCCACCATCTCGTCGGCGCTGTGGGTGTCGACCCAGACCAGCGTGCGCTTGATGGTGCGCACCAGTTTCTCCACCAGCGCAGGCTTGCCGGCGACCATGTCCTCGCGCGTGCCGATCATGCCGTTGAGAAAAAGGCCGCCCATCTGCTTGCGGGTGGTTTCCGGATCATGGAAGTCGGCCAGCGCAAAGGCCACCTTCTGGCGCACCAGACGCGTGACGAAGGGCTCGTCACCCACGAGGGCATCCACCGCGCCGGACACCAGGGCCGCATGCTGGCTGTCATAGGACTGACCGGCCGATACGTAGTTGACCTGGTCGGGCCGCAACCCCGCCCGGGCCAGCAGGTACTCGGCGAACAGCTGCGAGGTGGAGCGCCCGCCCGGCACATGGCCCTTCACACCCACCACCAGGCCCTGGAGGTCGGCCATCTGCCGGACCTTGCCGCGCAGGCCAGCACGCACCAGCAGGGTGTAGGCCGGCACCCGCGTCATGGGGGCGATGCAGACCACGGGTTTGCCATTGAGCTTCTGCAGGGCCAGGGCCGACAGGCCGGCTGCCGCAAAATCGCTGTTGCGCTCCAGCATGGCGCGGATGGCCTGCGGGCCGCCGCCGGTGAAACGGATGTCCAGCTCCAGGCCCTCGGCCAGATCGGCGCCTATCCGGCTGGCCAGCGGGAGCGGCAGGTAGAGCAGGTTGCCGGGGCCGGGCACGGAAACGACGGCACGGCTGGGCGTCGCGGCGGCGACCGGTCCGAACAGGCCTCCCGTCACGGCCAGCGAACCGGCAGAGGCCAGAAATCGCCTGCGCTTTTCCATGACTACACCTCGCTAGAGCCTGTTCACACCAATTTCTCAAGTGCGAACGGGGTGAAAACAGCGCCAATCCAGGCGCACGACGATGCCCAGGCTGACCGCCTGGGCGAGGGGTGCAACAACGAGTGGCGCCGTTTTCACCCCGCTCCCTTCGGCTTGTGGCCAGATTACCCGAATTCGGGCCGCCTCGCTGCATGGGCGGGGCAAATGCGGGGGTTCCGTGAAAAAGGCCAGTCGCCCTTACTGCGTGCCGAAGATGCGGTCGCCCGCGTCACCCAGGCCGGGCAGGATGTAGCCGTGGTCGCTGAGCTCGCGGTCGATGGCCGCGGTATAGACCGGCACGTCCGGGTGTTCCTTGTAGAAGGTGTTGATGCCCTCGGGGCAGGTCAGCAGGCACAGGAACTTGATGGACTTCGGCTTGCACTGCTTGAGGCGTGCCACCGCGGCAGCGGCCGAGTTGCCGGTGGCCAGCATGGGGTCGACCACGACCACGTCGCGTTCCTCCATGTGCTTGGGCATCTTGAAGTAGTACTCCACGGCCTGCAGGGTCTTGGGGTCGCGGTACAGACCCACATGGCCCACGCGCGCGCCGGGCACCACCGAGAGCACACCGTCCAGGATGCCGTTGCCCGCGCGCAGGATGCTGGCAAACACCAGCTTCTTGCCATCGATGACCCGGCCCGTCATGGTCTCCAGCGGCGTCTCGATCTGCACGTCCTGCAGCGGCATGTCGCGGCAGACCTCGTAGATCATCAGGCTGGCCAGCTCATTGAGCAGGCGTCGGAAGCTGCTGGTACTGGCCTCCTTCTTGCGCATCAGGGTCAGCTTGTGCTGCACCAGGGGGTGGTCGATGAGGTGGACGTTGGCGCGCGCGGCCGGGTCGATGGCAATCATGGTCCTGTCATTCCTGCAAGAGATTGAAAAACAACGCGGATATTGCCGCATTTTGCGTCGAAGGCGCGGGGCACTGGGCGTTTTTGAGCAAATGGCCTAGCATCGCAGCACCTCAACCCCAGGAGTCACCACGATGAGTCTGTTTCAATGGACCGAGAAAAGCGCCGACGTGCTGCAGCAGGGCGGCGTGATCGCCCCCGATGAACGCCTGCCCTGGCCGCAGACCGCCGTGATGGGTGTGCAGCACGTGATCGCCATGTTCGGCGCCACCGTGCTGGCCCCCATCCTCATGGGCTTCGATCCCAACATCGCCATCCTGATGAGCGGCATCGGCACGCTGATCTTCTTTTTCATCACCGGCGGCAAGGTGCCCAGCTACCTGGGCTCCAGCTTCGCCTTCATCGGCGTGGTGATCGCGGCCACGGCCTACGCCGGCAAGGGGCCGAACGCCAACATCGGCCTGGCCCTGGGCGGCATCATCGCCTGCGGCGCGCTCTACACCCTCATCGGTGTCATCGTGCAGGCTGTCGGCACCGGCTGGATCGAACGCTTCATGCCGCCGGTGGTCACCGGCGCGGTGGTCGCGGTGATCGGCCTGAACCTGGCCGGCATCCCGGTCAAGAACATGGCCGCCGGCAACTTCGACGCCTGGATGCAGCTGGTCACCTTCGTTTGCGTGGGTCTGGTGGCCGTGCTGACCCGGGGCATGGTGCAGCGCCTGCTGATCCTGGTCGGCCTGATCGTGGCCAGCATCATCTACGCGGTGCTCACCAATGGCCTCGGCATGGGCAAGCCCATGGACCTGTCGGGGGTGCTGAACGCCAACTGGTTCGGCCTGCCCAACTTCGCCGCTCCGGTGTTCGAAGCCAATGCCATGCTGCTGATCGCCCCGGTGGCCATCATCCTGGTGGCCGAGAACCTGGGCCACATCAAGGCCGTCACCGCCATGACCGGCCGCAACCTGGACCAATATATGGGCCGGGCCTTCATCGGCGACGGCGTGGCCACCATGGTCAGCGGCGGTGCCGGCGGCACCGGTGTCACCACCTACGCCGAGAACATCGGCGTCATGGCCGCCACCAAGATCTACTCCACCGCCATCTTCTTCGTGGCCGCGCTGATCGCCGTGCTGCTGGGTTTCTCGCCGAAGTTCGGCGCGGTGATCCAGGCCATCCCGCTGCCGGTCATGGGCGGCGTCTCCATCGTGGTCTTCGGCCTGATCGCCGTGGCCGGCGCCAAGATCTGGGTCGACAACAAGGTGGACTTCAGCGACAACAAGAACCTCATCGTCGCCGCCGTCACCCTGGTGCTGGGCACGGGCGACTTCACGCTCAAGTTCGGCCAGTTCGCGCTGGGCGGCATCGGCACCGCCACCTTCGGCGCCATCCTGCTGTACGCGCTGCTGAATCGCAAGCGCTGAGCGCCCGCACCCTCGACAAGCCCGCCGCCCGGCGGGCTTTTTCTATTCCTGCTCGCAACGGCCTCGTCCCTGGGCCAGTCCGCGGAAATCGCTGTTCCAGGACATGCTCGCGGTGTCCAGGGTGATGCGTTCGTTGTCCAGCGCAGTGCGGATCACGGTGCCGTCGACGGCAAAGCTGTAGACCGCCACCCCATCGATGCGCAAGCCACGGACCCGGCGATCGTCATGCTCGATCTCCACACTGCGCACCCAGGTGCTGCGCGCCGGCAGGTAAACCGCCTCGCAACGGTATTGCACGCTGGCAGCCGGCAACGGGCCCGCCCCCAGCAGCAGGCAGGCCAGCAGGACGAGCCGCTCAATCCGCGGCCGCGTCCTTGAGCCGCTCGCTCTTCCAGTAGACATCGTCACCACCGTTCATGCGGTTGAGCACACGGGCCAGCACAAACATCAGGTCGCTCAGGCGGTTGAGGTACTGGCGCGGCGCCTCCTTGATGGCTTCCTCGTTGCCCAGCGCCACCACGGCGCGCTCGGCACGCCGGGCCACCGTGCGGCAGACGTGCGCCAGCGCGGCGGCACGCGAGCCGGCCGGCAGGATGAACTCCTGCAGGCGCGGCAGCTGTTCGTTGTGCTTCGCCAGGGCCTCGTCCAACGCCAGCACGGCCTCGCCCTTGAGCAGTTCGAAGCCGGGGATGGACAGCTCGCCGCCCAGGTTGAAGAGCTGGTGCTGGATCTCCACCAGCAGCGCACGCACCTCGGCGGGCAGTTCCTCGCACAGCAGCACGCCGATGTGGGAATTGAGCTCGTCCACCTCGCCCATGGCGTGCACACGCAGGCTGTTCTTGGAGACGCGCTGGTTGTCCCCCAGGCCGGTCGTACCGTTGTCGCCGGTGCGGGTGGCGATTTGTGTCAGGCGATTTCCCATGGCAGCAACCTTGCATCAGAATGTCAGGGTAAGGCCGGGCTTGCCCCGGCATCACAATCGTCACATTATTCCCCAGCCCCGCCGCGCGGAGACCCTCATGAACGCACCCGCCCACGCCCAGCAGTTCCAGCCCGACATCCACCTGCGCGCCGTCCCGCCCGCCCTGATCGACGCCCTCAAGGCCCGCTTCGGTGAGTCCTGCTCCACCGCCCTGGTGGTACGCGAGCAGCACGGCCGCGACGAATCGGCCTACACCAGCGTTCCCCCTCCCTCGGCCGTGGTCTTTGCCGACAACACGGCCGATGTGGCCGCCGCCGTGCAGCTGGCCAGCCAGTACGAGGTGCCCGTCATCCCCTTTGGCGTGGGCTCCTCGCTCGAAGGCCACCTGCTGGCCATCCAGGGCGGCATCAGCATCGACCTCGGCCGCATGAACAGGATCCTGGCCGTCAATGCCGAGGACCTGACCGTCACCGTGCAGCCCGGCGTGACACGCAAGCAGCTCAATGACGAGATCAAGAGCACCGGCCTGTTTTTCCCCATCGACCCGGGTGCCGACGCCACCATCGGCGGCATGTCGGCCACCCGCGCCTCCGGCACCAATGCCGTGCGCTACGGCACCATGCGCGAGAACGTGCTGGCGCTGGAGGTGGTCACCGCCAGCGGCGACGTGATCCGCACCGGCACCCGCGCCAAAAAAAGCAGCGCCGGTTACGACCTCACCCGCCTGATGGTGGGCAGCGAAGGCACGCTGGGTGTGATCACCGAAATCACGCTCAAGCTCTACCCCCTGCCCGAGGCCATCTCGGCCGCCGTCTGCTCCTTCCCCAGCATCGAGGCCGCGGTGCGCTGCACCATCCAGATCATCCAGATGGGCATCCCGATCGCGCGTGTGGAGCTGATCGACGCCAACACCGTGCGCGCCGTCAACGCCCATTCCAAGCTGAGCCTGCGCGAGGAAGCCATGCTGCTCATGGAGTTCCACGGCTCACCCGCCGGCGTCAAGGAGCAGGCCGAGACCGTGCAGGAGATCGCCGGGGAATTCGGCGGCAATGCCTTCGAGTGGGCCAGCACACCCGAGGAGCGCACCCGGCTGTGGAGCGCACGCCACATGGCCTATTTCGCGGGCCTGCAGTCGCGTCCGGGCTGCCGCGCCATCACCACCGACGCCTGCGTGCCGATCTCGCAACTGGCCACGGCCGTGCTCGAGAGCGTGGCCGAGGTCGAGGCCAGTGGCATCCCCTACTTCATGGTCGGCCACGTGGGCGACGGCAACTTCCACATGGGCTACCTGATCGACCCCGACAGCGCCAGCGAACGGGCCACGGCCGAACAGCTCAACCACCAGCTGGTGCAGCGCGCCCTGCGCCTGGGCGGCACCTGCACCGGCGAGCACGGCGTGGGCCTGCACAAGATGGGCTTCCTGGTCGACGAGACCGGCGCCGGCGCGGTGGACATGATGCGCACCATCAAGCGCGCGCTGGACCCCAAGAACATCATGAACCCGGGCAAGATCTTCGCGCTCTGACATGCCCGCATGAGCCCCCCCGAAGCCCCCGCACCCCGTCCGCTGCCCGCCTCCTCGCGCCGGGCGGTCACCGTGGTGCTGGTCTACGCCTGCTTCGCGGCGCTGTGGATCCTGCTGTCGGACCAGGCGGTAGACTGGCTGTTCAGGGATCCCCGCCTGATCCTGCTGGCCAGCACCTTCAAAGGCTGGTTCTTCGTGGCGGTGACCTCGGCCCTGCTCTATCTCATGCTGCGCCGTCATCAGCCCGACACGACGGCCCTGCCGCAAAACCCGCCGGAACGCCGCCGCCTGCCTTATGCCGTCTTCGCCCTGCTGGCCGCGGCCGTGACGGCGCTGGTAGTACTGGCCGCATGGAACAGCCTGCGCGAGGAAAAGGAGCGGGCCTATGCCCAGCTGCTGGCCATCTCGGAATCCAAGGCGCGCGAAATCTCCACCTGGCACACGGAGCGCCTCAGCGACGCGGCCTGGGCCCACAAGTCCATCTTCTTGCGACAGCAATGGCTGGCCTGGCGCGGAGAGGGTGATTCGGCCGCCGGCCAACGGCTGTTCAACTTCCTGAACAACTTCGTTTCCGACTCGGTGTTCCCCCGCATGGAAATCGTCGACGCCCAGGGCCACCGGGTCTTCGACAGCCAGCGCATGGACCGCACCCCCGACCGGGTCGAAAACACGCCCTTCGCCGATCCGACCCTGCACCTGGAGATCCTGCGCGCACTCACCGTGGGCGAACAGCGCCGCGCCGGGCCCTGGCGCGACACCCAGGGCCGTCTGCGGCTGGCCTTCGTCGGACCCCTCGCCGGCGACAGCCCGTATCCAGCCGCGCTGGTGCTGCACATCGACCCGCCGGACTACCTGCACCCGGCGCTGACCGACTGGCCGCTGCCGCAGAAAAGCGCCGAGACCTTCCTGTTCCGCCAGGACAACGACCAGGTGCTGTTCCTGAGCGACCTGCGCCACGAACGCGACGCCGCGCTGCGCAAGACCCTGCCCATGGACGCGCCGCAACTGGTCGCGCGCGTGCTGCGCGGCGAGGTGCCCCCGGGCGAGCTGATCGAAGGCGTGGATTACCGCAACGTCCACGCCTATGCCGTGACGCAGCGCATCGGCGACACCGGCTGGTGGCTCATGGCCAAGCAGGACCGCGCCGAACTGCTGCAAAACGCCCTGGTGCGCAGCGCCTGGATGATGCTGGCCGGTGCCCTGGCCCTGCTGGCCCTGGGCGGTGCGCTGTACCTGCACAACGAACGCCAGCGCCGCCTGCGCTCCCAGCACGACCTGGAGGAGCTGCGGCGCATCGAGCAGACCCTGAGCGAGAGCGAGGCCCAGTACCGCCTGCTGGCAGAGAACAGCAGCGACGTGGTCTGGCTCTACGACATGGACGAGGACCGCTTCCTCTACGCCAGCCCCTCGGTCGAACGACTCTTCGGCTACACCCCGGCCGAAGTCATCGGGCTCGGCTTCAACGACCTGATCCCGCCCGAGGCGCACGAGGCGGCCCGCGAGCGCCTGCGCCTGCGGCGCCTGGCCGTCGAGGGCGGCGACGAAAGCCAGCGCACCGTGACCCGCGAGAACATCAACGTGCACAAGGACGGCCGCCACGTGCAGGTGGAGGCCGTCAGCACCCTGCTGTCGGACGAACACGGCCAGGCCACGCGCATGCTGGGTGTCACGCGCGACATCACGCAGCGCAAGAAAGACCAGGCCCAGCTGCTGCAGCTCTCGCAGGCCATCGAGCAGAGCCCGGCCAGCGTCATCATCACCGGGCTGGACGGCAACATCGAATACGTCAACCAGGCCTTCGTGGCAACCAGCGGCTACCAGCGCCACGAGGTGATGGGCCACAGCCCGCGCCTGCTGCGTTCCGGGCACACGCCACCCGAGGTCTATGCCTCCATGTGGTTCACGCTCAATGCCGGCCAGACCTGGCACGGCGAGATGATCAACCGCCACAAGAGCGGGCGCGACTACGTGCAGAGCATGAACGTGGCGCCGGTGCGCGACGCACAGGGCCAGGTCAGCCACTACCTGGCCGTGCAGCTGGACGTGACGGCACAGAAGGACGCCGAGAACAAGGCGCACCAGCTGGCCTGGTTCAACCCCCTCACCGGCCTGCCCAACCGCCACCGCCTGCTGCTGGACATCCAGGACGTGCTGCAGGCCCACGTGCGCACCGGCGAGCACTGCGCCCTGCTGCTGCTCAACCTGGACCGCTTCCAGACCGTGAACGACGCACTGGGCCATGCCGCCGGCGACCAGCTGCTGAAAAAAGTGGGCGAGCGCCTGGCCAGCCTGCTGCATGCCGACGACCGGCTGGCCCACCTGAGCGCCGACGAGTTCGCCATCCTGCTGCACGCCGGCGATGCCGACAACGAAGGCGCCAGCGCCCTGGCCCTGCGCCTGGCCCAGGCCCTGCAGGAGCGGCTGGACGCGCCCTTCGAGCTGGAGCAGGGCGAAGCCCTCAACATCAGCTGCTGCGTGGGCATCACCCTGCTGCCCCAGGGCGAGGGCGACAGCCCGGGCGACGCGCTGCGCCGCGCCGACACCGCCCTGCACCGCGCCAAGGACGGCGGCACCGGCCAGACCGCCTTCTTCGACGTGTCCATGGAGCAGCTCATCAGCCGCCGTTTCCTGATCGAGCGCGACCTGCGCCGCGGACTGGCGGCCAACGAACTGCGCCTGTACCTGCAGCCCCAGGTCGACGCCCAGGGCCGCGTGATCGGGGCCGAGGCGCTGGTGCGCTGGCTGCACCCCGAGCAGGGCCTGATGGCGCCGGGCAACTTCATCCCCATCGCCGAGGAAAGCGAACTCATCACCGAGCTGGGCCGCTGGGTGCTGCAGACCGTCTGCGCCCACCTGGGCGCACTGCGCCGCGATGGCCTGCGCCTGCCCATCGCCGTCAACATCAGCCCGCGCCAGTTCCACCAGCCCGGTTTCGTGCAGGTGGTGCAGGACATCCTGCAGGCCAGCGGCGCCTCCCCCGACGACCTGGTGATCGAGATCACCGAGAACATCGTGATGGACCAGATGGAAGTCGTGGTGCAGAAGATGTCGCACCTGACCAGCCTGGGCGTGAAGTTCTCGCTGGATGATTTCGGCACCGGCTACTCGTCGCTGGCCTACCTCAAGCGCCTGCCCATCCACGAACTCAAGATCGACCGCAGCTTCGTGCAGGACGCCCCCACCGACCCCAGCGACGCCGCCCTGGTGGAAGCCATCCTCTCGGTGGCACGCCACATGCGCCTGAAGGTGGTGGCCGAAGGGGTGGAAACCGTCGAGCAGTCCGACTTCCTCAATGCGCGCGGCCAGGTCATCCAGCAGGGTTATCTGCACGGCCGCCCGGCACCTGCCGACGAGGTGCTGGCGCGCTGGCGCCAGAGCCAGCAGGGCAAGGCCTGAAGCGGACAAAAAAAGGCGGGCCGCAGCCCGCCTTTTTTGACTTGCGTACAGCGCTTACTGCGTCACGCGCACCCGGGTCTCTTCCTTCACCGTGTAACGCACTTCCACGCGACGGTTCTTGGCGCGACCCTCGGCCGTGGTGTTGTCGGCCACCGGATCGGCGGCCCCCTTGCCATCGGTGGTGATGCGGCTGGCCGCCACACCCTTGCCCACCAGATAGGCCTTGACGGCATCGGCGCGGGCCTGCGAAAGCCGCACGTTGGACTGCGCATTGCCCTGGCTGTCGGTGTAACCGGTGACGGTCAGGCCGGCCTCCGGGTACTGCCTGGCGGCGTTGACCACCTCGTCCAGCTTGGGGCCGGCGCCCGGCAGCAGGCGGCTGGAGCCGGTGGCAAAGCTGGCGCCTTCCAGGCGCACGGCCTTGTCGACCATTTGCGTGCGGAATACGGGGGCCGGAGCGGCAACAGGTGCCGGGGCCGGGGCCGGCGCCACCACGGGAGCCGGGGCGGGCGCGGCTGCAACCGCCACAGGCGCGGGGGCCGGCGCAGGAGCGGGAGCGACTGCCTTGGCCGTCACGCCGCCTTCGCACTCGGGGATGGCCAGTTCCGGCGTCCAGGAGCCGCTGCGCCAGCACAGGCCGAAACCGCTGCGCACGACGATGCCATTGCTGTCCCCCCAGTAGCCGGGGTTGGCGCGCACGTTCTGCGCCTGCAGGGAAGCGCTGGCCCCCAGCAGGGCGATGGCGGCGACGATCAGGGTGGTCTTCTTGCGTGTGTTCATGGTGAGTCCTTTCGGTGATGGTGGCCGCGACAGGCGACGACTCTTTCAGTCTAGTCAGGATAGGCGCCGCCGCCTTGATGCAAAACAGTGTTCGTGGGGCCTGTCCCCAGATATTCTCAGAATGAAACAGCGCTCAGGGCAGTTGCTCGCGCAGGCAGGCCCAGAGCGGCAGGGGGCCATAGATGCGGTAGGAACCCGCCGTGCCGTCGCTCACGTAAAGATACGCCACCCGCCCGCGCTCCTGCACATGCAGGCGATACGCCAGGCCGTCGCGGCGCTGGGTGTTCGGCGCGTACTCCACGGCATACAGCGCCCGGATGCCCAGCTGCCGGTCGCCCGGTTTCAACTCGGAGGCCCGCTGGCGCAGGCGGTCCATGCAGGGGTCGGTGAAAAAGGACTGCTGCAGAACCTGCATTTCCTTCTCGATCTGCGCCTCCGTGGCCGGCGGCGGTGGCGGCAGACGGGTGCCCGGGCCGGCGCAGCCCACCAGCAGCGCGGCCAGGGCGACCAACATGTACGGTGTCTTGCGCATCACTAAGGCTCCCGGTGCGTGAGCCTGCTTTATCGCGGAGCGGCGCCGCCCTGTCAATCAGCGCATTGGCCGCACAGCCACCACCGCACCGGCTTTACGGCGACGGCTGCGCCATCTCGGGCACCGGCTCCAGCAGATGCCCGGTCTTGACCATGATGGTGCAGCCCTCGACGCTGAAGGGCCGGTGCGCGCTCAGGTGGGGGCTGCGCAGCCAGCTGCCGGCCGGGTAGCGCCCGTGCTCGTCTTCGAACACGCCGTCAACGACAAAGATCTCCTCGCCGCCGTAATGCCGGTGCGGGTTGAACTGCGTGCCCGGCGCCCAGCGCACCAGCGCCGTGTGGGTGGTGCCGAACTCGGCCAGCGGCAGCACCGTGAGACCCTCCACCAGCCCCTGGTACCAGGCCGCGCGTGTTGCGTCCACCACCACCCGCGCCTGGTCCGCGGGGTGCTGGTAACGCAATTTGACGAACAGCGTGCAGCCCGTGGCCGAGGCCGGGGCATGGGCCGAGCCGGGCGGGTTCTTCAGGTAGGTGCCGGGGCCGTAGTCGCCGGTCTCGTCGCTGAACACGCCCTCCAGCACCAGGATCTCTTCGCCCAGCTCGTGGGTGTGGCGGGGGAATTGTGAGCCGGGCGCGTAACGCACGATGGAGGTGGCGCGCGCCACCTCTTCGCCCTGGCGCTCCAGCAGCTTGCGTTGCACGCCGGCCGCGGGCGCGTCGACCCAGGGCAAGTCAGCGCTGTGCAGCACCACGCGTTGGGTGTAATCGGTATTCAGTTGCATGGGCACGCATGGTAGAGACAAGGCGCCCGGCTGTCCGGCCGCCTTGTCTATGCCCCTACGGGTGTCTTCAGCTGGGGCGGCGGATCACCAGCGCAATGCCACCCAGGATGGCGAGGGACGCCAGCAGCAGCCGCAGCGTGAGCGGCTCGCCCAGCCAGAGGATGCCGCCTACCGCCGCGATCACCGGCACGCTGAGCTGCAGCGTGGCCGCACTCGTGGCCTTGAGGTGCGGCAGCGCGGTGTACCAGATGGCGTAGCCGATGCCGGAGGTCAGCGCGCCGGAGGCAACGGCATAGAGTGCGCCCGCCGTGTCCATCTGCGCGCTCTGGAGAAAAGCGAAACTCATGAGCAATGCCACCGGCACCGTGCGCACGAAGTTGCCCGCCGTCACGCGTAGCGCATCGCCCGCGCCCTTGCCGCGCAAGGAATAGACGGCCCAGGCCAGGCCGGCAGTAATCATCAGCAAAGCCGCGCCGAGCGGTGGCGCCGACAAGCCCGGCAGCAGCAGACCCCCCAGCCCCGCAAGCGCCAGGGCCAGGCCGATCCACTGCACGGGCTTGAAACGCTCGCCCTTCACCAGCCCCCAGCCGATCATGCCGGTCTGCACCGCGCCGAAGAGCAGCAAGGCGCCGGTGCCGGCGGGCAGGCTGACGTAGGCAAAGGAGAAGGCCGCCGCGTAGGCGAACAGCGCTAACGCGGAAGGCCAGCTGCCGCGGCCGGTGACGCCACGGCGGGTGAACTGCACCAGCAGCCAGAGCGTCAACGCGCCCGAGATCATGCGGATGGTGGTGAAGCTGGCGGCGTCAATGGGGGTGTGCTGCAGGGCGGCGCGGCACAGCAGGGAGTTGCCGGCGAAGGCGAGCAGGGCTAAGGCAACCCAGACCGGGTATCGAGCAGAGATAGCGGTCATTTGTTGATGCAACGTTCTAAGACAGCTTGGCTGTTTGCCACTATTAGCCGCGACGAAAGCTGCATCATTTTCCAGTTGAAGTTGTTCACGACCTCGTGGCTCCAGACTTCTCCGCGTGTGATCGGTATATGACCATCTACGTGCTTTGCATCTGGTAGCTCCGTTAGTCGCGATTCAGTTGCGGCCTGCCTGTGTTCCGGATGTCGCATTAAAAGTACGTGTTGAGAACTGATTGGATAGAACACCATTGTTCCAATCAAACCTATCCCAGCCTCTGCTGGCGGAGGTATCGACGCGTTATAGAACGACACGGGACTATCTGTTGCAATAAAGGCCGCACCATCCTCAGCGGTAAAAATCTCCCACTCCATCCGTGCAAACCAGGGAGTGAGGTTGCCAATCATCATCCGCATGTAATCAAAGCGAGCCGCGTCTTTGATCGTCAATTTCACCGTTCCCGATGTGATTGCCTCAACTGCCGAGTCAGGTAGCGAGTTCAGGAGTGCTGCGCGCATCAGTGTCTTTGCCACCTCTGCTTGTCTTGGCACGCGGACCCTCTGCAACTCCAAGAACGTCAGGAGGTTGGCTAGGTCGCCTTCTGTCAGCAGCTCTGGAGCTTCAATGAGTTTTCCAATGACCCCTTTGGCTTCTGGTTCCAACCATTCGCCGAGCTTTGCCTCCAGTATGTTGGGATCTATTCCTACCGGTGCCCACTGCTGTCGATAGTAGGCATTAATTTTCATTACCTCCTTTGGGCGCTGCCGGCGAAAAGTATTCGTGGTTCGGTCAAAAACATGGAGAAAACCCTTGGCATCGGCAAACCGCTCTAAATACGAGCGGGGCACGTAATGATGCTGCTTTGCTTGGTTGAGAGGCCTATCCATTTTGTGGTTCTGACCTGCGCTATTCAAAGAGGTACTTTGTACACCCATACCGGCTTCCCCTGCGCCCCCTCCAGCCTGGCCACCGGCGTTTGCCCCACCGCCTCGAACTCCAGACTCACCAGCCAGGCCCCGGGCTTGAGTTCCGCCCTCGCCTTCGCTATGGCCCGCGGCATGCTCTCGGGCCGCTGGAAGAGATAGACCAAGTCGTAGCTGGACCAGTCGGCCCGCCAGATATCGCCCCGCTCCACCTGCGCCCAGGGGCAACGACGCGCGCAGAGCCAGGCCAGCGGCCGGCTCCATTCAATACCGTGCAGTTCGGCCAAAGGATAGGCCTGTCTCAAAGCATCGAGGCCGTGGCCCAGGCCGCAACCGGCGTCGAGCACCTTGGCACCCGGCTCCAGCGGCGCGACACCGGGCAGTTCGTTCAAGGCATCAACCGGCGTGGGGAACAGCGGCGCGTCACGCCAGGCGTTGAGCGGGTAGATCAGTGCGAGCAGGGCCAGCGGCAGCAGCCAGCCCCAGGCCGGCAGGCTCAGGCCGCCGGCCAGCAGGAGCGAAAGCGGGTAACCGAAACCGATGAAGAGGCGGCGCCACCAGCTGCTCCCCAGCAGGCTGAGGAACACACTGAGCAGCGTGGAGGCAGCGAGTGCATCCGTGGTGCCGAGGCCGGCACGCAGCAGCAGGGAGAGCACCAACCAGCACAGGCCCCAGCTCAACAGGGCCGGCAGCGGCCAGGGTAATTTGGCGAGCAAAGTCATTCGCTCGCCTTTGCATTAATTGCCGTTGCCACCGCTGCGGCGCAGCCGGTCGATCAGGCCGTTGAGCTCATCCAGCGAGCCGAACTGGATGCTGAGCTCGCCCATCTCTTCCACGCGGCCGTGGCGCTTGACGCGTTTTTTCACACGCACTTCCACCTCGGCGGTGAGCAGGTCCGACAGCTCTTCTTCCACGCGCTTGAGGTCGCGTGATTTTTCCTTGCCGGGTTTCTGCGGCGTGAGCGAGAACTCGGCGCTGAGTTTCTTGACCAGGTTCTCGGCCTCGCGCACTGACATCTTCTTCGCGGTGATCTGGTTGGCGGCGGTGATCTGCGTGGCGCGGTCCAGCGAGAGCAGGGCACGCGCGTGGCCCATGTCGATGTCGCCGGCCATCAGCAGGGTCTGCACCGGCTCGGCCAGGTTCAAGAGGCGCAGCAGGTTGCTGGCAGCACTGCGCGAGCGGCCCACGGCCTGTGCGGCCTGTTCGTGCGTGAGGCCGAATTCGCGGATCAGGCGCTGCAGGCCATGCGCTTCTTCCAACGGGTTGAGGTCTTCACGCTGGATGTTCTCGATGAGGGCCATGGCGGCGGCGGACTCGTTGGGCACGTCGCGCACCAGCACGGGCACGCTGTCCAGGCCCGCGAGTTTGGCGGCGCGGAAGCGGCGCTCGCCGGCAATGATTTCGTGCTTGCCGGCGTTGGGGCCGTCGGTGAGCTTGCGCACCAGGATGGGCTGCATGATGCCCTGGGCCTTGATGGACTCGGCGAGTTCATACAAGGCGCCTTCGTCCATGCGCGTGCGCGGCTGGTACATGCCGGCCACCATCTCGTCGAGCTTGAGGCTGCCGGTGCTCTGGCCTTCGCGCGCCTCGTTCATGGCGGCCACTTCGGCGCGGGTGTCATCGACCTTGGGGCCCAGCAGGGCTTCGAGTCCGCGGCCGAGGCCCTTGGGTTTCTTGGTGACCATATCGTTCTACTCTCTGTTATCAGTTCGCTGTGTTCAATTCCTGGATGGCCATCAGGCGCTCCAGCAGGGCGTGGCCCCGGGGCCAGTCGCCCAGCTTCGAATCGGCATTGAGGTGGCCGGCATCACCGGCGTCCACGAATTCGGAACCCCAGTCTTGCGCCAGACCCTGGGCCATGTCGAAAGGGCAGCGGTCGTCGTTGCGGCTGGCGACCAGGATGCTCTTGAAAGGCAGGACCTTGCGGGCTATGGGCCACCAGCTGGGCAGCATGGCGCGGGTCTCTTCGCGCGCCACGTCGCCGGGCGCCACCAGCAGCGCGCCCTTGACGCGGTGCACGTTGCGCGAGTGCGCAGCCCAGGCCGCGACCAGGATGACACCCAGGCTGTGCGCCACCAGCACGGCCGGCTCGGGGCACAAGAGCACGGCCTCTTCGAGCTGCATCTGCCAGTCGCCGCGCATGGGACGCTCCCAGTCGTGCTGCTGCACACGCGTGTAGCCGTACGCGGCCTCCCAGCGGCTCTGCCAGTGGCCCGGGCCGGAGTTGTGCCAGCCCGGCAGGATGAGAACGCTGGAGGCTTGCATGCTATTGTTTTTGTAGCTGACGAGGCCGGTCGATCACATCTTCTGGATGCGGTCGACCATCTCCTGCGCGAAGCTCACGAAGGACTGCGCGCCCTTGGAGGCCGGGTCGAACACCACGCCGGGCACACCGTAGCTGGGCGCTTCGGCCAGGCGCACATTGCGCGGGATGACGGCGTCGAACACCTTGTCGCCGAAGTGGGCCTTGAGCTGGTCGCTCACCTGGGCTTGCAGGGTGATGCGCGGATCGAACATGACACGCAGCAGGCCGATGATCTGCAGGTCGGGATTGAGGTTGGCATGCACCTGCTTGATGGTGTTGACCAGATCGGTCAGGCCTTCGAGCGCGAAGTACTCACACTGCATGGGCACGATGACGCCGTGCGCGCTGCACAGGCCGTTGAGGGTGAGCATGGAGAGCGAGGGCGGGCAGTCGATGAGCACGAAGTCGTACTCGTCGCTGACCTTGGCCAGGGCTTCCTTGAGGCGCCGTTCGCGGCGCTCCACATCGACCAGTTCCACCTCGGCACCGGCGAGTTCGCGGTTGGCGCCCAGGATGTCGTAGCTGCAGCCGCCTTCGATGAGCTTGTCGCTTTTCACGCGAGCTTCGGCGATGGTGGCCGATTCGAGCAGCACGTCGTAGAGGGTGAGTTTGAGCTGGCGTTTGTCCACCCCCGAACCCATGGTGGCGTTGCCCTGGGGGTCCAGATCCACCATGAGCACACGCTGCCCCACCTTGGCCAGACCTGCCGCGAGGTTGACGGTCGTTGTCGTCTTGCCCACGCCACCCTTCTGGTTGGCCACGCAGAAAATTTTCGCCATCAGGTCGTCCCTTTTATATATGTGAGATCAGCGGGTGAAAGCAAGACGCAAGCCGAAGCCGATCAGGCAGAGGCCGGCAATTTTCTCCAGCACGCGGCCGAACAGCGGGTTGGCGCGCAGACGGTCGGCGAGATAGTGCGTGAGCAGGGTCATGCCCAGACCGTAGAGAAAAGTGAGAAAGGCGATCGTCACGGCCATGAAGCCAAAGGTGAACAGGCCCTGGTGCGTGGCCGGGTCGACGAAAAGCGGGAAGAAGGCCAAGTAGAACATGATGGCCTTGGGGTTGAGCAGGGTGATGACCATGGCCTGGCGCAGGTAATGGCCGGCCTTGATGTTGAGCACCGGCGCCGCGCCGGGTTTGGCCAGCAGCATCTGCACACCGAGGAAAGCGAGGTAGGCCGCCCCGCCCCACTGCAGCAGATTGAAGGCCGTCGGGTAGGCGATCAGCAAGGCGGCGACGCCGGCCACCGCCGCCCACATCAACACCTGGTCACCGAGGATGACCCCCAGGGTCGCGGCCAGCCCGCCGCGCACCCCGCCCTTGCTGGTAGAGGTGATCAGCGCCAGATTGCCGGGGCCCGGGATCAGCAGAAAAATGATGACGGTGACGACAAAAGCGCCGTAGTCGGCTACGCCAAACATGGGGGGATGGGGTCTTGAATGGGGAGGCTTGGGGAAGGGTTGAGTGTACGGCAGCTTTTTGGGGGTTCTGGCTTGGGGGAGTGCTGGTTTGCCCTGCTTTTGTTTCACGTGAAACGTTTCCTGGCAAGGAGCGCTTTGCCTGCGGCGCTTTTGTAGCCCCCCACTCATCCCCCCGCCCTTCTCTACCCCCGCCGGGGTAGAGAAGGGAGCCTGGATTTGATGGTTGGTTTTCTGGTTACGCTTCTATGGAGCGGGGCGCCGCCGCTGCCTTTGGTTCGCCTGGATTTCTGGGCTGCAGTCGTAGTAAACGGTTCGGAAGTAGCTAGCCACTAACGGTGGTTGGCTGCGCCAACCTGCCGTTTTCGAGTCCAGAAGGCGGGCCGCGCGCACCGCTCTTTTCTCGTCGCTGGCGCGCAGCCGCCAGCCAGAGCCGCACTGACCCAGCACCGTTTACTACGACCAGCTCCGAGAAATGTGGGCGCCCAAACCACGGCGGCGGCCTCACCCCGTAGAAGCGTAGCCGGCGCGCAATTCCAAAATCGGGCTCCCCCTTCCCGCCCCGGCGGGGGTGGGAAGGGGGCTGGGGGGATAGGGGGGGAAGAAGAAGCGCTGGCGCAGCCAGAACCTCAGGAGCCAGAAAGCCGCATCCAAACAATGCACCGCTCAGCATCCAGCCCCGGAACCGCCAGCTGTTCCACGTGAAACACCTGCACCCCGGCCGGGAGCGCCGCCAGCTCCTCCACCGGATCCTTCCCCTTCATCGCCATCCAGACCCCCGCCGGCGCCAGGGCCGAACGGGACCAGGACGTGAAGTCCACCAGGGAAGCAAACGCCCGGGAACTCACCACGTCGTAATGGTCGTCCAGGTTTTCCACCCGGGCGTGCAGGCCCTTGAGGTTGGAAAGTTTCAGGGTCAAGGCGGCCTGCTGGATGAAGGTGGCTTTTTTGGCCACGGTGTCCACACAGCTCACCGCGATGTCCGGGCAGCAGATGGCGATGACCACGCCAGGCAGGCCGGCGCCGGAACCCACGTCCAGCAGGCGGAAGCCCTGCCCGTCCGCCGGCTGGCGGCCGGCCAGTTGCTGCCGCAGCGGGCGGATGACAGCCAGGCTGTCCAGCAGGTGGTGGGTCAGCATCTCGGCCGGGTCACGCACGGCCGTCAGGTTGTAGACCTTGGTCCACTTCTGGATCAGGGCCAGGTAGTCCAGCAGCTGGGTGATCTGGGTCTCGGACAGGTCGAGGCCGAGTTCGGCCACGCCCTGTTTCAGGGTTGTCAGGAGATCGAGGCTCATGCCGCCTCGGCCACTTCGGTCTTGGCGAAGCCGCGGAAGCCGCCCTTTTTCAGGTGGATCATCAGCAGGGAAATGCTGGCGGGCGTGATGCCGGAGATGCGACTGGCCTGGCCCAGGGTTTCCGGGCGGTGCTTTTGCAGCTTCTGTCGGGCCTCGATGGACAGGGCGGAAACCGCCATGTAGTCCAGGTCGGCCGGGAGTTTGAGGTTTTCGTAATGGGCGGCGCGCTCCACTTCGTCCTTCTGGCGGTCGATGTAGCCGGAATACTTGGCGGCGATTTCCAGCTGCTCGACCACGGGCTCGGCCAGCTCACCCAGGGTTTCACGTGAAACATCGGGGTTGGCGTACTTGCCGCCGTCCAGGGACATCAGCCCGGCGTAACTCACATCGGGCCGGCGCAGCAGGTCGAACAGGTGGTACTCGCGCTCGATGGTGGTGCCCAGCACCCGCTCGGCTTCGGCCGCGGACAGGATGCGGGGGTTGACCCAGGTGGCTTTCAGGCGCTCTGTTTCACGTGAAACAGCATCGCGCTTGCGGCAGAAAGCGTCCCAGCGGGCGTCATCCACCAGGCCCAGCTGGCGACCGGTTTCGGTCAGGCGCAGGTCTGCGTTGTCTTCGCGCAGCTGCAGGCGGAACTCGGCCCGGCTGGTGAACATGCGGTAGGGCTCGGTCACGCCCTGGGTGGTCAGGTCGTCGACCAGCACGCCCAGGTAGGCTTCGTCGCGGCCCGGTTGCCAGGCTTCCGTGCCCCGGCACTGCAGCGCGGCGTTGATGCCGGCGAACAGGCCCTGGGCCGCGGCCTCTTCGTAGCCGGTGGTGCCGTTGATCTGGCCGGCGAAGAACAGGCCGTTGATTTGTTTGGTTTCGAAGCTGCCCTTGAGCGAGCGCGGATCGAAATAGTCGTACTCGATGGCGTAACCCGGGCGCAGGATGTGGGCGTTCTCCAGACCCTTCATGCTGCGCACAAGGTCGTACTGAATGTCGAAGGGCAGGCTGGTGGAGATGCCGTTGGGGTAGTACTCGTTGGTCGTCAGGCCTTCGGGCTCCAGGAAGATCTGGTGGCTGTCCTTGTCGGCAAAGCGGTTGATCTTGTCTTCGACGCTGGGGCAGTAGCGCGGACCCACGCCCTCGATCTTGCCGGTGAACATGGGGCTGCGGTCGAAACCGGAGCGGATGATCTCGTGGGTGCGCTCGTTGGTGTGGGTGATCCAGCAGGGCATCTGCGCCGGATGCATGGACGCCTTGCCCATGAAGCTGAACACCGGCACGCCCTGCCCTTCGTTCAAACCACCGGGCACACCGTCACCCGGTTGTTCGGTGCATTGCGAAAAGTCGATGCTACGGCCGTCGATGCGCGGCGGGGTGCCGGTCTTCAGGCGACCCTGCGGCAGCTTGAGTTCTTTCAGCCGTGCCGACAGGCTGACGGCCGGCGGGTCGCCGGCGCGGCCGGCGGCGTAATTGTTCAGGCCGACATGGATCTTGCCGTCCAGGAAAGTACCGGCGGTCAGTACCACGGTGCGGCTGCGGAACTTGATGCCCACCTGGGTGACGGCGCCGACCACCCGGTCGCCCTCCACCATCAGGTCGTCCACGGCCTGCTGGAAGAGCCAGAGGTTGGGCTGGTTTTCCAGGCGGCGGCGGATGGCGGCCTTATAAAGAATGCGGTCGGCCTGGGCGCGGGTGGCGCGCACGGCCGGACCCTTGGAGCTGTTGAGGATGCGGAACTGGATGCCGCCCTCATCGGTGGCGATGGCCATGGCGCCGCCCAGTGCGTCCACCTCTTTCACGAGGTGGCCCTTGCCGATGCCACCGATGGAGGGGTTGCAGCTCATCTGGCCCAGGGTCTCGATGTTGTGCGTCAGCAGCAGGGTGCGCGCGCCCATGCGCGCAGACGCCAGCGCGGCTTCCGTGCCTGCATGGCCGCCGCCAACGACGATGACATCGAATTCTTGTGGGTAAAGCATGGAAAATCCGGGAAAGTGAGCGCGTCCTGCGCCGGCGGCCAGCCCCCAGCGGGGCACCGAAGCCCTGATTTTAGCCGCTCCCGCCGATTTTGGCGACAATAAGGGCTATTGTCCGCATCCAGCGGCCCTCTTCAGCTACAGATTCAATAGCACTACCGCATGGATTGCCGCCCCGGCTGCGCTGCCTGCTGCATCGCCCCCTCGATTTCCAGCCCCATCCCCGGCATGCCCCGGGGCAAACCGGCCGGTGTGCGTTGCGTGCAGCTGGATGCGGCGGGCCGCTGCCTGATCTTCGGCCGGCCCGAACGGCCGGCGGTCTGCGCCAGCCTGGCGCCCTCACCCGGCATGTGCGGCGACTCGGCCGAGCAGGCCCTGCTCTATCTGCAGAAGCTGGAAAAAGAAACCGCGCCGACCTGAGACAGGCGGGCGCGGTCGAGGCGAAGAAACTTCTTGTTGTTCTTCGGTCTTGTTCTTCTTGGATCTCAGAAGGGGTAGTGGCGCGGCGTGGTCTGCATGGTGATCCAGCGCAGCTCGGTGAACTCGTTGATGCCGGCCTTGCCGCCGAAACGGCCGATGCCCGAACCCTTGACACCGCCGAAGGGCATCTGGGCTTCGTCGTGCACGGTGGGGCCGTTGACGTGGCAGATGCCGGAATCGATGCGACGCGCCACGTTGAAGGCACGGGCGATGTCACCACCGAAGACCGCGGCCGACAGGCCATACTCGTTGTCGTTGGCGCAGGCCACGGCTTCTTCCACGCCGTTGACGCGCACGATGGGCTTGACGGGGCCGAAGCTCTCCTCGTGGTAGATCTTCATGGCCGGGGTGACGTGGTCCAGCACGGTGGCCGGCATCAGCGTGCTGGTGGCCTTGCCGCCGCACAAGAGCTTGGCGCCCTTGGCCAGCGCGTCGTCGATCAAGGCATTGCAATGCTCGACCGTGTTCATGCCGATCACCGAGCCCAGCACCACCGGCTCGGGCTTGCGCGGGTCGCCCAGCGGCAGGGCCTTGGCCTTCTCGACGAACTTCTTGACGAAGGCGTCGGCGATCTTGTTGTCCACGATGATGCGCTCGGTGCTCATGCAGATCTGGCCGCTGTTGGCGAAACAGCCAAAGGCCGCGCCGTTGACGGCGTCGTCGATGTCGGCGTCATCGAGGATGACCATGGGGGCCTTGCCGCCCAGCTCCAGCACCACGGGCTTGAGGTATTTGGCGCAGGTCATGGCGATGATCTTGCCCACCTTGGTGGAGCCGGTGAAGTTCACACGGCGCACAGCCGGGTGGGCCACCATGGCCTCCACCACGGCACCGGCGTCGGCCGGGGCATTGGTGATGTAGTTCACCACGCCGGGCGGAAAGCCGGCGTCCTGGAAGGCCTCGATGATGAGCTGGTGGGTGCGCGGGCAGTTCTCCGAGCCCTTCATCACCACGGTGTTGCCGCAGGCCAGCGGCACGCAGATGGCGCGCGTGCCCAGGATGACGGGTGCATTCCACGGGGCGATGCCCAGCACCACGCCGGCGGGCTGGCGCACGGCCATGGCCAGCGAACCCGGGATATCCGAGGGAATCACCTCGCCGGCCACCTGGGTGGTCAGCGCGGCGGCCTCGCGGATCATGCCGGCGGCCAGGAAAACGTTGAAGCCGGCCCAGCTGCCTGCGGCGCCGGTCTCGGCGGCCACGGCCTCGATGAACTGCGGCGTTTTCGCTTCCAGCGCGTCGGCGGCTTTCAGCAGCAGCATGCGGCGCTCGCTGGGGCCGGTCTGGCTCCAGGTCTTGAAGGCTTCGGCCGCGGCCTCGACGGCCATCACGGCATCGGCCGGGGACGCAGCGGGGGCACGCGAAGCCACGCTGCCATCGAGCGGGTTGCGGCGCTCGAAAGTGGCGCCGCGCTCGGCCGTGACTTTCAGGCCGTTGATGAGCATGGACATGTCGGACATGGTTTTCTCCTTGACTAGATCGGTTCGTTAAACGGTGGTGATGGTCTTGCGGCGACGCGACACGGCATCGGCCGCACTGGTCTGATCGGCGGCATCGGCACCCAGATAGGCTTCGCGCACGACGTTGGAACGCTCCAGCAGGCGCGCCGGGCCACTGGCCACCAGCGTGCCGCGCTCCAGCACGTAACCGCGGTCGGCCACGGCCAGTGCCTTCTTGACGTTCTGCTCCACCATGAGCACGGTGGTACCGCCGTCGGCGATGCGGCGGGCGATGGCCAGCAGCTCGTCGACCATGCGCGGCGCCAGGCCCAGCGAGGGTTCGTCCAGCATGAGCAGGCGCGGCGCGCTCATCATGGCGCGCGCCACCGCAACCATCTGCTGCTCGCCACCGCTCATGGTGCCGGCCAGCTGGTGGATGCGTTCGCGCAGCTTGGGGAAGTCGCCCAGCACCTGCTCCATGCGGCGCGCGCGCTCGGCCTTCGGGCACAACCAGCCGCCCAGTTCCAGGTTTTCCAGCACGCTCATCTGCGGAAACAGCTGGCGGCCCTCGGCCACCAGGGTCACGCCGCTTTTGACGATCTCATGCGTTTTCTCCGCCAGGTCATCGCCGTCGAGCAGCACCATGCCGCTGCGCGGGATCAGGCCCATCAAGGCTTTCAGCAGCGTGGTCTTGCCAGCGCCGTTGGGGCCGAGGATCACGGTCAGGCCGGGCTTCACTTCAAAGCGCAGGTCCCGCAGCACGAGAAAGGCACCGTAACCGGCGCTCAGGCCGCGCACCTGCAGGTGGGCGTGCTTTTCGTCTCCCAGCACGAAGGGGGTATCGCGGTACCACATCATGCGGCCACCTCCTCGTCTTCGGTCGAAGGCTCGGCCATCTCGTCGCCCAGATAGGCTTCGATGACCTCGGGGTTGCGCACCACGTTGCGCGGGGTGTCGTCGGCAATCTTGCGGCCCTGGTGCAGCACGATGACGCGCTCCACATGGCGCAGCAATGTGGTCACAGCGTGCTCGATCCAGATCACGGTCAGGTCCAGCTCGTCGCGCAGGCGGCGGATCAGGCGGGCCATCTCCTCGATCTCGGCCTCGGTCAGGCCGGCGGCCACTTCGTCGAGCAGCAAGAGCCTGGGCCGCGTGGCCAGCGCCATGCCGATCTCCAGCAGGCGCTGCTGCGAGGGCGTGATGGCGGCGGCCGGCAGCTCAGCCTGTGGGGCCAGGCCGATCAGCTGCAGGATGCTGATGGCGTCGCGCAACGCCCAGGGCACGCCCACCTCGTCGCCCCAGAAGACGTACTTGCGGCGGCGCTTGCCGGCGAACTTGAGACCGAACTCGATATTGGCGACCACCGGCATGTCCGGAAACACTCGCGGCGTCTGGAAGGTGCGCGCCACGCCGTTGGCGGCAAAACGATGCGGCCCGCGGCCGGTCAGATTGCGCCCGTTGCAGACGAGCCGGCCCGAGGTCGGGACCAGCACACCCGAGATGGCGTTGAAGAAGGTGGTCTTGCCGGCGCCGTTGGGGCCGATGATGCCCACCAGTTCGCCGGGTGCAAAGTTGGCGCTGACGGCATCCACGGCCACCAGGCCGCCGAAGCGCACGGTCACGTTGTGCGCCTCCAGCAAGGGTACAACTTGCTCAGACAAAATGGCTCTCCTTCTCGCGGCGCTTGAGGCGCTGCTTCTCACGTTCCTTCTCGCCCGACAGTTCGCGCTTGAGATCCTTGGCCCAGTCGCGGCTGTCGGTCCACCAGCCCTTGAAAGTGGCCCAGCGCAGCGAGGCCAGGCCACCCGGCAGGTAGAGCACGCACAGGATGAGCAGCAGGCCCAGCGACATCAGGTAGATCTGCGGAAACTGCAGGCGCAGCGATTCGGCCAGCACGCTGAAGATGATGGCGGCGATCAGCGGCCCCCACAGCGTGAGCACGCCACCGATCAGGGTGATCAGCACGGTCTGGAAACCGATGAAGGGATTGAAGACCGTGTGCGGGTCGATATAGGTCCAGCGCACCGCCATGGCCGCCCCCACGGCGCCGGCAAAGGCAGCCGTGATGGAAAAACCGGCGATCTTGACCACACGCGTGTTGACCCCCAGGGTCTGGGCCCGCTGCTCGTCGGCACCGATGCCCATCAAGGCCAGGCCGAAACGCGTGCGCCGCACCACGATGGACACCGCCACCGAGAGCAGGGCCAGGGCCAGCATGGTCAGGTAGATGGTGTCGCGCTCGGGCACCACGGTCAGCACCCGGCCCACGGTGCCGGTGACCGACTTCTCGAAGTAGGTCACGGCGTGCAGGATGAGCTCGGTCATGCCGAAGGTCAGCACGGCGAAGTAGGTGCCGCGCAGGTGCAGCACGGCCGCGCCCATGACGATGGCCACAAGGACGGCAATGCCCGCGCCAATGGCAATGGTCTCGACCCAGCTGAACTGCCCCAGCAGGATGGCCGTGCTGTAGGCGCCGATGCCGAAGAAGGCCGAGGTGGCCAGGGACAGGTAACGCGTGCTGCCGCAGAACAGGCCCCAGCTGGAGGACAAGGCCACGTACATCAGGCAGGTCAGCGCCATGGAAACGACGAACTCGCTGGCGTAGGACGGCAGGGCCAGGGCCCAGCCGGCAAAGGCCAGCAGCACCAGCAGGTCGCGGATGAGGAATTGACGGGAATTCATGCCTTGCGTCCTTTACGGGCAAACAGACCTTCGGGGCGCAGCAGGAGCACGGCGATGAACACTGCGTAGGACAGCAGGGCCTTGAGCGAGGGGTTGGTGAAGTGCATGCCCAGGGCCTCGATCACACCCAGGAAGAGGCCGCCGAGCAGCGCGCCGCTCATGCTGCCGAAGCCGCCCAGAGTGATGACGATCAGCGCCGTCACGGTATAGGGCTGGCCCATGTAGGGGGTGATGGTGTAGGCCATGGACAGGAGCGCGCCGGCGATGCCCGAGAGGCCCAGGCCGATTCCGAACATCAACGGATGCAGGCGTTTGGTATCGATGCCCATGAGCTGCGCGCCGATGGGCGACTGCATCAGGGCGCGCACGCCCTTGCCCAGCAACGTCATGCGCAAGAGCACGATGAGCGCACCGGAGAACAGCTGGGCCAGGAAAAAGACCAGCAGCTTGTTGGCGGCGAACTGCACCTCGCCGAACTTCACGGGTTCGGTCAGGTAGTCGTAACCGCGCAGGTCCCCGCCCCAGAGCCAGGACACGGCGTTCTGCACCAGGAACATGAGGCCAAAGGCGACCATAAGGCCACGCGCCTCGAAGACGTCGAGATTGGGCGAGGTAGCGGTCAGGCGACGGAAGCACAGGAAGTGCAGCACCACACCGAGCACCATCAGCACCAGGAAGGCCACCGGTACCATGAGCAGCGGCGAGATGCCGAACTGGGTCTGGACCAGCCAGGTCAGGTAGGCGCCCACCATGAGGAACTCCCCGTGGGCGATGTTGAGGATGCGCATCAGGCCGTACTGGAGGTTGAGCCCCAGGGCGACCAGCGCGTAGATGCCACCGGTGATCAGACCGGAGGCAATCAGTTCTAGCCAGGCAGTGAATGACATATTAAGAAGGTTCCGCCCACCCCTGCCTGAGCAGAAGCGGGCGGAAAAAGGGAACAAGGACGGGTCAGAGACCCGTCACGGGAAAGAAATCACCACGCCGGTTTCGGGGCCAGCTTGGCGGTGGCAACCTTGGCCGGCCACACCACCTCGAACTCGCCCTTCTGCCACTGGCCCACGGTGCCCGGGGTGCCCACGTTTTCGCTGCCGACGAACTTGATGTCGCCGATGATGGTCTTGTGGGTGGTGTTGGCCACGTAGTCGCGGATGGCCTTGCGGTCCAGGCCGTGCGCCTTGACGGCGTTGGTCAGGATCTCCAGGCCGGCCCAGGTGGCGCCGCTGGCCCAGCGATCCGGCTCCTTGCCGCCGAACTTCTTGGTATGCGCATCGAAGTAGGCCTTGGCACCGGGGCTGGTCTTGCCGTTCCAGGAACCCATGCCCAGCACGCCCTCGGCGCCGGCCGGTGTCATGACGTTGCGGTAGAGCTGGAAAGCCGTGCCCACCGAAGCGTAGAAGTACTTCGGATTGAAACCAATCTCCTTGGCCTGCTTGCTGGCCAGGATGGTGTCCGGCGGGTAGGTGAAACCGACAAAGGCGTCGGGGTTCTTGTCCTTCATGGAACGCAGCACGGGCGACAGGTCCTTGACGCCGCCCGGGTAGCTCTTGTCTTCCACCATGCTGATGCCGGTGCCCTGCAGCGCCACCTTGAGCGCGGCGTAGTTCTCCAGGCCGAAGAGGTCGTCCACGTAGATGACGGCGATGGTCTTGACGCCGTTGGCCTTGAGCATGTCGACCAGGGCCTCGCACATGGGCTTGGGCTGCTGCAGCAGGAGGAAGAAGTAGGGCAGCTTCATCTCGATCAGGCGCTTGGACAAGGCCGTAGGCGCCAGGAAGGGATAACCGAAGCGGTTGGCCAGCGGGGCCACCGCGAAGTTGGCGTTGCTGCCCCAGGGCGGCAGCACCAGGTCGACCTTGTCGGAGCCCATGAGCTTTTCGTAGGAGCGCACGCAGGTCTCGATGTCGCTGCGGTCGTCGGAGCTGATCAGCTCGATCGGGCGCTTCTCGCCCTTGACGTTCAGGCCGCCGGCGGCGTTCTGCTGCTCGGCCCACAGCAGGTAGTTGGGCTCCTGGCTGACCTGGGCACCGCCGGTCCAGGGGCCGGTACGGGCCATGGCATAACCCACGCGCACCGGCGCGGCAGCAAACAGGTGCGGGGCAAAGGTGGCAGCGCCGACGGCGGCAGCCGTGCCTTTGAGCAGGGTACGTTTTGTCTGTTGAACCATTGTTGTCTCCAGTGGATAGTCTTTGGGGATCGCACAGCAATAGTAAAAAACCTGGCGGCTCGTGGCTTTGCTGAACGTGCACAAAGTAGTTGACGGTTCATGCAAGGGCATTAGGGTTAACCCGGGTCCGCGGGTTTGTCCCGGCACAGTGATGCGCCGATAATCCGGCCACCATGTCCCAAGCCACGGCCGTCACCACGGACGATTACGCACCCGCTGACCGCGCGCCGGTCTGGCGTGAGTGGGTATGGAAGCATTTCGGCGGCCTGGAATCCGATCTCTACGGCGATACCCACTTCGACGGCCACATGGCCTCGGCCCGCGCCGGCGACCTGATCCTCACCAAGCTGGAGGCCAACCGCCACCGCGTGGTGCGCACCCAGGACATGGTGCGCGCCAGCGACGAGGGTTACCTCAAGATCGTGGCGCCCATGAAAGGCCGTGCCGGCGTTGAACAGATGGGCCGCCAGGCCTGGGTGACCCCGGGCGCCTGGACCATCTACGACACCACCGGCAGCTACTCGGTGGCCAACCCGGAACGGGTCGAGCACCTGATCGTCATGGTCCCGAAGGCCCAGATGGTGGAGCGCGGCCTGCGCCTGGAAACCCTGATGGCGCGCCCGGTGGGCGGCGCCAGCGGCATCGCGCGCGTGGCACTCTCGACCATGCGCAGCACCTTCCAGGAACTGCCGCACATGAGCGCCGACGCCGCCCGCGGTGCCGGCGAGCTGATCGCCCAGCTGGTGCGCCTGTCCCTGATCGAACTCTCGGGCCAGGAAACCCAGCTGACCCAGCGCGAAGCGCTGAAAGACCGCATCCGCGGCTATGTGGCCCTGCACCTGCGTGACCCCGAGCTCAACGTCGACCAGATCGCCGTGGCCCTGAACTGCAGCAAGCGCCATCTCTACAACGCCTTCAGCGAGGAAGAGCAGACCCTGGCCAGCTACATCCAGACCCTGCGGCTGGAAGCCTGCATCCGCGAGCTGCAGCACCCGATGGCGCAGTCGCGCCCCATCACCGACATCGCCCTGTCCTGGGGCTTCAACAGCGCCTCGCACTTCAGCCGCGTGTTCCGCGAACACACGGGACGTAGCCCGAGCGAATTCCGCGCCGCGTCGCCCACGTGACCCCGGGGCCTTGATCCCGGTGCCGGCAGGGTGGACAGTGCGGAACCAACAGCACACGCATCTGGAACAGGAGACGCCATGCACATCCCCTCCCTGAAAGAAGTCGTCAGCGCGGAAGAGTGGGCGCTGCGCTGCGACCTCGCCGCCGCCTACCGCCTGGTGGCCGCCTATGGCTGGAGCGACCTGGTGTTCACCCACATCAGCGCGCGCATCCCGGGGCCCGAGCACCACTTCCTGATCAACCCCTATGGCCTGATGTTCGACGAGATCACGGCCTCCAGCCTGGTGCGGGTGGACCAGGATTGCCACAAGCTCAGCGACTCGCCCTTCCCCGTCAACCCGGCCGGTTTCGTGATCCACAGCGCCATCCACGCCGTGCGCGAGGACGCGGGTTGCGTGCTGCACACGCACTCGCGCGCCGGTGTGGCGGTCAGCGCGCAGAAGTGCGGCGTGCTGCCGATCAGCCAGCAGTCCACCTTCGTGCTGGGGTCGCTGGCTTATCACGCGTACGAGGGCGTGGCCCTGCGCGACGAGGAGAAACCGCGCCTGCAGGCGGATCTGGGCACGGCCAACTACCTGATGCTGCGCAACCATGGCCTGCTGACCGTGGGCAAGACCATCGCCGAGGCCTTTCTCAATATGTACATCTTCGAGGCCACCTGCCGCATCCAGCTCGACGCGCAGGCCGGGGGTGAACTGGTGCACGTGAACCCCAAGATCCTCGAAGGCATGGCCGGGGTGATGAAAACCGCCACCGCCGGCCAGGGCGCCAACCTGGCCTGGCCGGCGCTGCTGCGCAAGGCCGAGCGCCTGGACCCCGGCTACAAGACCTGAACGCTCAGTGCGCGCCCGCTACTTACCGAACAGCTCGCCCAGCTTGCCGCCCATGGACGCACCGGCGCCCGTGCCCACACCGGGCATGAGCACGGTCCCCAGGGCGGCGCCGATCTTGGCGCCGACCGTCAAGGACACCTCGGGCTCCTCCACCGTGCCGCCCACCTGCAGCGGCATGCCCACCGCTCCCCCCAGGTCCACGTTCACGCGGCCCTTGAGCTGCTGTGTGGTGGACACACTGACCTGGCCGGTGGCGCTGAGCGCACCCGAGCTGGCTGCCAGGTTCTGCAGTTCGATGGCCTTGCCGCGCGTGCTGACCTGACCGGACAGCGTGTCCAGCGGCGTCGTGCCACCACGGCTCACACCCACGGTCTGCACCGCCTTGGCCAGGTCGATGCCCTTGAGCATGCCGCCGCGCACGGTGAATTTCGATTGCGTCTGCAAAAGATCGAGCAGGGCCGAGGGCTGGCGGGCCCGCGCGTTGAGCGTGGTGCTGGCTTCCAGCCGGCCGCTCAGGGGCTGGCGGGCACGTACCGCCTCGGTCGGCTCGGGCGCGGTGAGCAGCGACAGCTCGACCTCGCGCGTCTCCAGTTGACCCTTGAGCAGGAACTCGGCCCCCGCCTCGGCCGGGGGCTGCACCTCCATCCGTCCCTGCACCGTGCCGCCGGCCACCTGGAGCCTCAGCTCCCAGGCCAGCGTATCGCTGCGGCGCAGGTCCAGGCGCGTGCCCTGCAGACGCCCGCGCAGGACTTCCAGTTCGAGCCGCTCGGGCAGGGCGTCACTGTCAAGCCTGGCCTCGGCCTGGATCACGATGGCCTTGCCCCGGGCATCGACCCAGCTCAGTTCCTCAAGCACGGTGCGCCGCGGCAGCAGCTGTAGCGAAGCGTCGCCTGGTGCCGACTGGTCGCGCTGGCGTATCTTCTGCAAGGAAGCCAGCAGGGCGTCGATGCCCTGCTGCGGCAGCACGGCACGCTGAACCACCAGGGTGGAGATCGCGACGCGGCCGATCATCAACTGCAGCCAGGCGGGCCGCAGTTCGATACGCTCCACCTTCAGCGGCTGGCGCGTGCGCAAGGCCACGCCGTCGAGTACGACCCCGGGCAAGGGCCACAGGGTGAGCCCCACCCGTTCGAGCTTGAGCGGCACACCCAGCACGGTCGCTGCCTCCCGCTCGACACGCTGGCGGAATTCGTCGGTGGACAGCCAGCGATGCAGCGCCAGCAAGGCAGCGGCCAGCACCAGCAGCGCTGCGGCCAGCGCCCCGAGCAGGACCTTGCGCCCGCGCCGCATACTGACCTCAGCCCTTGGCGGGCGCTTTCTTCAGCTGCTCGATGCGCTTGCTCTCCTCGCTACGGATAAGCTTGAGCATGCGGGCGTCCGGGTCCTGCCAGTTGCCGCCCGAGCCGCGCGCCATCCAGGCGACAGCGCGCGAAAACTCCTCCAGGCTCAGGTCATTGCGGCCGCCCTTGGCCGGCATGCCTCGCACGCCCACCCAGGCGTGTGCCGTCAGCACATGCTGGCCTTCAGCGATCAGCTTGCCCCAGACCTGCTTGTCGCCCAGCCGCGGCGCATTGGCCACACCGGTGCCGTGACAGACCATGCAGGTGTCGCGGTAGACCTGCTCGCCGCTCTTGAGCGCAGGCACGGTCTGCGCCTGGACCGCCCAGGGAAGGGCCAGGGCCGCGCACAGGATGACAAATCGCGAAGTCGTTTTCATGGATGATTCCTCAGGCAAAGTTGTGACATGACAAAAGCGCAGGCGCGCCGCCCACGGGGAGTGGACTTCCTTGTGGCGGAAAAGTTGCAGAAAATACCCGGCCCCTCAGGGTTATACGGCATCGACCGGCCTGGTCGCCGTCTGCGTGCACACCCGGGCAGAGTCGCCGGGCCCGCCTTCAGCCCGCGCCCACCCCGATGGGTGCCGGCGCGCGCATCACGATGCGTGTGAACAGGCGGTCGTAGACCGGATCACGCGGGTACTTGCCGGTCAGCGGGTCGCAGTTGCTGGCAAAGGCCTCGTCCAGGGCCAGCCAGTCCTGCGCGCTCAGCACCTTCTCGGCCTCGGGCAGGATGACGGTCTCCTCCAGCTTCATGTGTTCGAGGTAGAAATCCAGGTAACGCCTGACGGCCTGCTCGAAGGCCTCGCGGCGTGAATCTCCCAGCAGTTCCCAGGCCAGCAGCAGGTGCTGCAGTTCGCGCACAGCGGCCTCGCCGCGGGCATGGTCGCGGTCGAGCTTGTCCAGCGTCTCCTTCAGATGCGGTGCACGGGCACGCACCGGCGGAAACAGCAACTCGGTTTCCTTGGTGTGGTGCAGCCGCTCGGGAAATTCGTCGATGTAGAACAGCATGGCGCGCAACACATCAAAGAACTGCTCCGGGCCATCGCCCGGACCCCGCTGAACCATCATGCGCAGGGATTGCAGCATGGCCGACAAGGCGGCATGCTCGTCGTGAATGATGCGTAGGCTGGCGTGGGTCATGATGAACCTCCTGGGATCGGATCAGTAACGGTTCCCAGCTTGGCACGGCGGCTCCGGTGCCGGCTTGACGAGCGTCAAGCTTTGCGCAGTCAACGCAGCAGGCGCTGGCCCTGGCCCCCGGTTTCCAGGCGGAACTGGCGCACGATGCCGGCCAGGCGCTCGGCCTGTTCGCGCATGGACTGGGCCGCCGCGGCCGACTCTTCCACCAGCGCCGCGTTCTGCTGGGTCATGCGGTCGATCTCCTGCACCGCCTGGTTGACATCGTTGATGCCGCTGGACTGGCTGCCAGCCGCCACCGTGATCTCGCCGATGATGTCGCGCACGCGCTGCACGCCGCTGACGATCTCCTGCATCACGGTGCCGGCTTCCTCGACCTGGCGCACCCCGCCGTCCACGGCCGTCACGCTGGCCCCGATCAGGGCCTTGATTTCCTTGGCGGCCTCGGCGCTGCGGCCCGCGAGCGAGCGCACCTCGCTGGCCACCACGGCAAAACCGCGGCCCTGCTCGCCGGCTCGCGCAGCCTCTACAGCCGCGTTCAGCGCCAGGATGTTGGTCTGGAAGGCGATGCCATCGATCACGCCGATGATGTCGTTGATCTTGCGGCTGGACTGCGAAATGCTGTGCATGCTCTGCACCGCCTGCGTCACCACGTCACCGCCCCGCTGCGCGGCCTGGGAAGCCGTGGCCACCAGCTGGTTGGCGGTCTGCGCCGAGCTGGCCGTCTGCTGCACATTGCCGCTGAGCGCGCCGATGGAGCTCACCGTGTGCTGCACATTGCCGGCGGTCTGCTCGGTGCGGTTGGACAGGTCCTGGTTGCCGGTGGCGATCTCGCTGCTGGCGGTGGAGATGCTCTCGCCGGCCTCGCGCAGCTGCGCCACCATGCCGGCCAGGTCGCCCCGCATCTGTTCCAGCGCGCGCTGCAGATCGGCCGCCTCGTCGTGGCCCTCGACCAGCATGCGCTGCGACAGGTCGCCGCTGGCGATGGCCTGGGCCAGCTGGCGCGCCTGCTCCACCGGGCGGCAGATGGCCTGCATATTGAGCAGGGTCAGGGGCACCACGATCGCCAGGCCCAGCACGACCAGGGCGGCAAAAATGAGCAGCGTCTGCTGCAGCACGGCATTGCGGCCCGCGTTGGATGCCTGCGCTTCAGCGCGCACGGCCTGGTCGATCTGCGTGAGCAGTTTGTCGGCCTCTTCGAACTCCGCCACGGAACGTGCACTCATGCGGAAGGCGACCGTGGCCGTCTCGTAGGCGCTGCTCTCGAGCTGACCCGCGGTGCCACTGAAAAAGGTCCGGTAGTTCTTGAGGAAAACGAGTGCCTTCTGCAGTTCAGCGCGACGTGCCTCGGACAGGCTGCTCTCCAGCCCGGCGGCTGTCTGCTCGATCTGCTGCATCTCGGTTTCCCAGCGGGTACGCAGCTGGCGGATCAGCTCCGGCTTCTCGTACTGGATGATCATGTCCTTCTCATGGCGGCGCACCTGCGACATCTCCAGACGCAGGCGGGCCACACGGTCCACCACGGCCATGGACTCGTCGATCACCTCGCCGCTGAGCTGATGGATACGGAACATGCCGTGCATGCCGGCGCCACCGACCAGGGCCAGCAAGACCAATACGACACCGATCGCTCCGAGCATGCGAAAACGGATCGTGAACCGACGCATGAGTACATAAACTCCGCTCATCATGAGCTCCCCTGGACTGGCTATAGATCAGGGCATTCTAGGCCTCGGGTTTTACATGGCACGGCGGTAATACCACGTACAAAACGGGCAATTCCGCGCCTCGATACCCCCGGGTGTGAAGAGGGCCCCTAAGGCCGCCAGCGGCGCAGGAGCAGCGCGTTGCTCATCACGCTCACCGAGCTCATGGCCATGGCCGCACCGGCGATCACCGGGTTCAGGAAGCCCAGCGCCGCCAGCGGGATGCCGGCCACGTTGTAGATGAAGGCCCAGAACAGGTTCTGCCGGATCTTGGCCACCGTGCGGTCCGAGACCTCGAAGGCGGCCGCCACCAGCTGCGGGTCACCGCGCATCAGGGTGATGCCGGCTGCGTGCATGGCCACATCGGTGCCGTTGCCCATGGCCAAGCCGACGTCGGCTGCGGCCAGCGCCGGTGCGTCGTTGACGCCATCCCCCACCATGGCCACGGTATGTCCGCCTTCCTTGAGCCGGGTCACCATCGCTGCCTTGTCCCCGGGCAACACCTCGGCCAGCACCTCCCCCTCTTCGGGCCGCAGGCCCAGGCGGCGCGCCATGGCCTCGGCCGCGCCGCGGTTGTCACCCGAGATCATCACGGTACGGATGCCGCGTGCGCGCAAGGCGGCCAGCGCCTCCTTCGCGCCAGGCTTGGGCTCGTCGCCGAAAGCCAGCAGGGCACGCAGGGTCAGGCCCTGCGTGGTGCGTTCGACCATGGCCGAGACGGTCGCACCCTGCGCCTGCAGCGCGGTGGCACGCGCCGCCAGCGCGCCCAGGCCCACGCCGAGTTCGTCCATCCAGCGCAGGCTTCCGATCAGGTAGCTGGTCACGCCGACCTCACCCTCGCTGCCGCGGCCGGGCACGGCACGCACATTGTCGGGCGCCTCGACGGCCAGGCCCCGCACCTGCGCCGCCTGCACCACGGCCCGGGCCAAGGGGTGTTCGCTGCCGCTTTGCAAACTGGCGGCGGCGGCCAGCAGGGCCGGCTCATCCCCGCCCGGCGCCAGCTCGAAGGCGGTCAGGCGCGGCTGGCCCACGGTCAGCGTGCCGGTCTTGTCAAAGGCCACCGTGTCCACCTTGTGCGCCAGTTCCAGCGCCTGTGCATCCTTGATCAGGATGCCATGTTTCGCCGCCACACCGGTGCCGGCCATGATGGCGGCCGGTGTGGCCAGGCCCAGCGCACAGGGGCAGGCAATCACCAGCACCGCCACCGCATGGATGATGGCCGACTCGCCCGACGCGCCTGCCCACAACCAGCCCAGCAGGGTCAGGAGGGCGATGACCAGCACCACCGGCACGAAAACCGCCGAGACCTGGTCCACCAGGCGCTGGATGGGCGCCTTGGCGGCCTGCGCGTCCTCGACCAGGCGGATGATGTGCGCGAGCACGGTCTCGCTGCCCACGGCGCCGACCTGCAGCACCACGCGGCCCTCCCCGTTGATGGAGCCGCCTGTCAGTCTGGCCCCGGCGTCCTTGGCCACCGGCAGCGGCTCGCCGGTGAGCATGGATTCATCCACCTGGGTATGCCCCTCGAGCAAGGTGCCGTCCACCGGGAAGCGCTCGCCGGGACGCACCACCAGCCGGTCGCCCACCAGCACCTCGGCCACCGGCACGTCGACCTCGCCGTCCAGCCCGATCAGGTGTGCGACATCCGGTCGCAGCGCATGCAGGGCGCGAATGGCCGCCGTGGTCTGGCGCTTGGCACGGGCTTCGAGCCATTTCCCCAGCAACACCAGCGTGACCACCACGGCCGAAGCCTCGAAGTACAGGTGCGCCATCTCGCCGTGCTCCGCCGACAGCCAGAGCCAGACCGACAGCGCCCAGCCCGCCGTGGTGCCGATGGCCACCAGCAGGTCCATATTGCCGGTCAGGGCCTTGAGTGCGTGCCAGCCTGCCTTGTAGAAACGTGCCCCAAGGATGAACTGCACTGGAGTGGCGAGCACAAATTGCAGCCAGGCCGGCAGCATCCAGTGGAAACCCGCCAGGTCTCCCAACATGGGCACGACCAGCGGCAGCGAGAGGGCCAGGCCGATGCCCACGGGCGCAAAACCGGCCCAGGGCGAGGCGTCTTCTTGCTGCTCCAGCGCATCGGCCGCACGCGGCTCGTAACCGGCATCGCGCACGGCCCGGCGCAGGCGGGCCTCCATCTGCTCCGAAGGCTCGAAGCTCACGCGCGCCGATTCGGTGGCCAGGTTGACGGCGGCTTGCGTCACCCCCGGCACCTTGCTCAGTGCTTTTTCGACACGCGACACGCAGGAAGCGCAGGTCATGCCGCCGATGCCGAGGTCCAGCGTGGCGGGGGAAGGGGGGGTCGTGGCTGTGTTCATGCGGGGAATTCTGAACCTTGCCATGATGGCAGGGTCAAATCCTGTTCCAGATCAACCTTGCTGCAGTCAAGGTTGTTCCGCCTCGCCTTGACCTTCCCATCATGGCAAGGTTCAGGATATGCTTTCCCGAACTGAAAGGAACGACACCATGAACCAGAACTTCACCGTCAGCGGCATGACCTGCGGCCATTGCGAAAAAGCCGTGACCCGCGCCATCAAGCAGGTGGACCCGCAAGCCGAGGTCAGGATCGACCGCAGCAAGAACCTGGTGGAAGTGCAGTCGCAGCAGGCACGCGAGGCCCTGGCGAAGGCCATCAGCGAAGAAGGTTACGCCGTTGCCGCCTGAGACCATGCCGCACCCCGGCTGGCCCGTCAACATCGGCCGCGCTGCCGACTTGTCCGGCATCTCGGCCAAGATGGTGCGCCACTACGAGTCGCTCGGCCTGCTGCCGCGCGTGGCGCGCACCGACAGCGGCTACCGCCAGTACAGCGAGGCCGACGTGCACACGCTGCAATTCATCAAGCGCTCGCGCGACCTCGGTTTTTCCATGGCCGAGATCGGCGAGCTGGTGACGCTGTGGCAGAACCGCCGGCGCACCAGCGCCAGCGTCAAGCGCATCGCCCAGAAACACGTGGACGAACTCGCCACGCGCATTGAAGCCATGCAGGCCATGCAACGCACCTTGCGCCAGCTGCTGCACCACTGCCATGGCGACGAACGGCCCGACTGCCCCATCCTGGACGACCTGGCGCAACAGGGCGGTTGACGACCCCGGGTCCGCGTCCAATAATGGTCCGCATCTACAACAGGAGTACAGCATGAAAACCAATATCGGCGGCATGGAACGCGTCGCCCGCATTCTCGTGGGTGCAATCCTGGTCGGCCTGGCGGCCACCGGCACCGTGGGCTGGTGGGGCTGGTTGGGCGCCATCCCGATGGCCACCGGCCTGATGGGCTGGTGCCCGCCCTACGCCATGCTCGGCATCAGCACCTGCCGCATGAAGGACAGCAACCAGACCTGAACCCCGCAGCCCATGCCGGCGGTGCTTCCATGAGCCCCGGTTCCGGCCTGGGCTCATGCGCTTGAAGTCCGACCTCCGACAGCAACTCCTGGGCTGCCTTGAAGAAGGCAGCACCGGTATCGGCCTGTTCGATGCCGATGATCGCCTGCGTTACGCCAACCGCTATTTCCGCCTGGCCTACGCGCTGGGCGAAAGCGACGCCCCCAGCTGGCAAGAGATGATGCGACGCTGTCACCGGGAGCGCGTGGGCCTGCTGATCGAATCCGGGGACATCGAAGCCTGGCTGGCCCGGGTAAGCCAGAAGCGGCGACAGCTTGCTGTGCGCAGCTTCGAATCCGACCTGGTCGACGGGCGCTGGATGCGTGTGACCGAGACCCTGCATGCCGACGGCTGGCTGCTGGCCATGACCACCGACGTGACGGCGCTCAAGGTCAACGAGTCCACCCTGCGGGAGGCGCGCGACCAGGCCGTGCGCCTGTCCATCACCGACCCCCTGACCGGGCTGCACAATCGCCGCCACGTCTTCGAGCAGCTGGAGGCGCTTTTCCTCAGCGCGCGCCAGCTGCGCTATCCCCTGAGCCTGGTCGTGATCGACCTGGACCTGTTCAAGCAGATCAACGACACGCACGGCCATGGCACGGGTGACCAGGTGCTGGTGCACTTCGCCCGCCATCTGGAACAGGCCTTGCGCCCGCAGGACCTGGTGGGCCGCATCGGCGGCGAGGAGTTCCTGCTGGCGCTGCCCAACACCGAACCCGCGGGCGCGCGGCAGGTGCTCCACCGCCTGCGCGCCAGCCTGGCGGCCCACCCGCCGTCAGCGGCCCTGCCCGAGCTGCGCACGGCCTTCTCCAGCGGCGTGGCCCACGCGCTGCCCGACGATACCGTGCAGGCCCTGTGGACACGGGCCGATCGTGCCCTGTACCGGGCCAAAAATGCGGGACGCGGCCTGGACCTCGATGACAACACGGTTACCAGCTTTGCGGTCTAATTTCCTCATGGAAACAAGCACCATCACCTCCCCCCGTCGCGTCGAACGCCTGGTCACCGGCCAGCCCACCCGGGATGGCGCCGGCGTCAAGCTCACACGCGTGCTCACGCACGACCTGCAGCGCCGCCTGGACCCCTTCCTCATGCTGGACAACTTTGCCAGCGACGACCCGAAGGACTACGGCGCCGGTTTTCCCGACCACCCGCACCGCGGCTTCGAGACCGTCACCTACATGATCGCCGGACGCATGCGCCACCGCGACAGCGCCGGCAACGAGGGCCTGCTGCAAAACGGCGGCGTGCAGTGGATGACGGCCGGCCGCGGCCTGGTCCACAGCGAGATGCCCGAGCAGGAAGCCGGTGTGATGGAAGGCTTCCAGCTGTGGCTGAACCTGCCGGGTCGTGACAAGATGTGCGCGCCCTGGTACCGCGATATCCAGAGCGCGGACATTCCTGAATTCACCACGCCCGAAGGCGTGACCGTGCGTGTGATCGCCGGCCGCAGCCATGGCGTGACCGGTGCCATGGCGCGCCCGGCCGACGCCTATCCGACCGACGTGCTCTATCTGGACCTGCATTTCCCCGCGGGTGGTGCCGTCTTCAGCCAGCCGCTGGTCTCGGAGCACAACACTTTCCTCTACACCTACCGCGGCACCGTGCAGGTGCTGGACGGCGTTGAACAGGCCACGCCGGTGCCGCTGCACCGCATGGCCATCCTGGACAACAGCGGCGACGGCGTGCGCCTGCAGGCCGATGCCGGCAGCACGCCAGCGCGTGCCCTGCTGATCGCCGGCCGGCCGCTCAGGGAACCCATCGCCCAATACGGCCCCTTCGTCATGAACACGCGCGAGGAGTTGATGGCGGCGGTGGAGGATTTCCAGAACGGGCGCCTGGCCTGAAAACCGCAAGGCGCCGGCAACTTTACACGCGCGATGCACACCCTCATACCTGCGATACACAAGCCGCGCAGACTGCATGCACCCTGTTACTTCACAACAGGTCTGATCTGAAAGGATGAGGATATGAAAGTCAACTTCAAACCCGTCGTGCTGGCCGCCGTGCTGGCCACTTCCGCCCTGGCAGCACTGGCACAGTCCGGCCCGGGCCCCGCAGCTGGTCCTGGCGCCGGCCCCGGCATGCACCAGCCCGATGGCGAGCGCCACGCCCGCAAGCAGGAGCGCATGCAGGACCACATGGCCAAGCGCACGGCCGACCTCAAGGCCAAACTCAAGCTGAATGCCGAACAGGAAAACAGCTGGAACGCCTTTGTCACCGCCATGAAACCGCCGGCCCACGCGGCCAAGCCCCAGCGCGAAGAGATGGCCAAGCTCAGCACCCCCGAGCGCCTGGACAAGATGAACGAGATCCGCAAGCAGCGGGATGCCGCCTTCGCACAACGTGACGCGGCCACGCGGACCTTTTATGGTGCCCTCAGCGCCGAACAGAAGAAGGTCTTCGACGAGAACACGGCCCGCTCGCACCGTCACGGGCACCATCGAGGTCACGGTTAACATCGGGGCCTGATGAAACCCACCGCCGCACCTGTCATCCGCACGATTGATCTGCAGCAGCCGCTACGCTGGCTGGTGCTGGGCTGGCGTGACATCGGACGCTGCGGCTGGGTCAGCCTGGCACATGGCCTGGCACTGACCGTCGTCGGCCTGGGCCTGCTGACGCTGGCGCATCACCAGTTCTGGTGGCTGGCCGGTGCCTTCTCGGGCCTGCTGGTGGTGGGGCCGGTGCTGGCCACCGGCCTGTACGCACTCAGCCGGGCGGTGGAGCGCGGCGAAGCGACGTCCTGGCGCCTGGTGCTGCGAACCTGGCTGAGCTGGCGCCGCCATGGAAGCAGCCGCGACGGCAAGGACTGGCGTCTGGTGCAGTTCGGCCTGCTGCTGGGCCTGGCCGGTACCGGCTGGGTCCTGACCTCGGCCGCGCTGATCACGCTGATGTCGCCCGTCCCCATCCAGCAACCCCTGGATTTCCTGCGCCACGTGGTGCTGGCACGCGACAACTGGCTGTTCGAGGTCTGGCTGGCCCTGGGCGGCCTGATGGCCGCGCCCATGTTCGCCTCCAGCGCCATTGCCATCCCCTTGCTGCTGGACCGCCGCATCAGCGTGCTGCAGGCCGTGATCACCAGCTGGGAAGCCGTGCTGAACAATCCCGTACCGATGGCCTGGTGGGCCACGCTCATCATGGGTCTCACCCTGCTGGGCCTGCTGTCGGCCCTGCTCGGCCTGATTGCCGTCATGCCCCTGCTGGGGCATGCCAGCTGGCATGCCTACCGTGACCTGGTGGATGCCTCGGCCTGGCCCGAGCGCACGACGGGCCAACCGGGAGCGTATTGATGTTCGGCTACACCGAGGAACAGATCGCCGCTTTCGGCCTGTCCTTCGGCGTGGGCGCCTTCATGCTCTACATGCTGTTCATCATCGCCCACCTGGCGTGGGAATCCAAGGCCGGGCGTTTCGGCACCTTCGTGCTGTTCCTGGGCCTGGCCTTCGGCATGGTGGGCTTCGCCGCCAAGTTCGTGATCCAGTGGGTCCTGGAAAAATAAGGCCGCGGCGCGTCAGCCAAACGGCTTGATACCGATCAGCAGGCCGTGCAGGCCGAAGGCAAACGCAGCCCAGGCGGCCACCCCCAGCACCACGGTCACGCCGGTGGCCAGCGCACGGCCCGGCGGGTACTGAACACCATCACGCCGATCACGGCGGCGCGAGATGCTGAAATTGACAATGGCCCAGATCAGGAAGGCGCCGAACAGCAGCAGGTGCGCCAGCATGCCGGTGGCCAGCAGATGGCCCAGGGCCCAGGCCTTCACGCCCAGCACCATGGGGTGGTGCAGACGGGCCTTGATGGCATTGCCCGGCACATAAGCGGCCGCGAGCAGCACGAAAGCCAGCAGGGTCAGCAGGGACGCGCCATGGCGCATGGCCGTCGGTGGCGTCCACAGCAGCACGGGCTGCTCGCGTGCCAGGTCGAAACCCCAGGCGATCAGCGCCAGCCCAAGCAGCGACAGCAGGGAATACACGCCTTTCCAGACCCCCTTGCCCAGGCGGGTGCGCATGCGGTGGCGCCAATCCTCGGCGAACATGCGCAGCGAGTGCACCCCCAGGAAAATCAGCAATCCGGCGATCAGCATTTTCATGGGGGTCTCCTGGAAGGAAAGTTCAGGCGCCGATGACGCGGTTCTTGCCGGCGCGCTTGGCCAGGTACATGGCCTGGTCGGCGCGCTTGATGGCGTCGGCACCGGTTTCACCCGCGGCCAGCTGGGCCACACCGGCGCTGAAGGTGATCAGTATCTTCTCGTTGCCCGCCAGGAAGAACCGCTTGGTCAGCTCGCGCTGCAGGCGTGTCATGGCCTCCACGCCCTTGTCCAGCGGCGTGTCCGGCAGCAGGACAACGAACTCCTCGCCGCCATAACGGGCCAGCGTATCCTGCGGCCGCATGCATTCGCGCGCCACCGTGGCCAGGTGCTTGAGCGCGGCGTCGCCGGTCTCGTGCCCCTTGCCGTCGTTGAGTTTCTTGAAGTTGTCGATGTCCAGCAGGGCCACGGACAGGATGGCGTCCTTGCGGCGCACGCTGGACACCTCGCGGTTCATGGCCTCGTCCAGGCCCTGGCGGTTCAGCGCGCCAGTCAGGCTGTCGTGGCGCGCCTGGGCGCTGACGCGGTCGAGCTCGCGGTGCAGCTTGACCATCTCGGCCTCGGTGGCCTGCGCCTTCTCGCGCATGGCACGCAGCTCGTCACGCGCGCTGGTCGACTCGCTGGTCATGTGCCGCGTGGCGCTGATGACCTCCTTGAGCACGGGCGCGATCTCCTCGATCTTCTTGGCCTGCTCAATCTGGCGCATGCTCTCTTCCATCTTGCCCTGGTATGCGCCGCTGGTCTCGCTCATCTGCGACAGCCGGCTGATGAAGGTGGCCAGCATCTGGCGCAATTCTTCCTGGGCCTCCTGCGCCCGCCCCTTGGCCTCGGTCTGCTTGAAGATCACATCCTTGAGACGGCGCTCCACGTCGTCCAGGCGGCGCAAAGTCAGCGGCGGCTGGGCCGCCTCCTTCAACGCATCGGTCTGGCCCTTGAGCCAGTTGTCGTCCGGGCTGAGCTCGCCGATGTTGTCGATGATGAGCTGCAGCAGCTTGAGCAGGGTCAGGTGGATCTCGGCCTGGTCTTCGGCCGCAAAGGACAGGCGATGGCTGAAGTCCGCCAGTTGGGCCTTGACCTTGTAGGCCTCGGCCGCCGGATCGCGCAGCGCCTGGATGAGCAACTGCATCTGCTCCTGGAAGCGGGCATCGTCCGTACCCAGGGCGGGCCTGGCGTATTCGATCAGGCGCGCGATCTGCTCGAAGAATTCCGGCGTCAGCGCCGGTGCCGTGGCCGGCGTGGGTGCCAGCGGTGCCGGGGCCGAATCGCCACTGCCCGGCATGGCAAAACCGCTGTAGGCCACCAGCGCGTTCTGCACGCCCAGCCAGTTGCGCTGCCCGATCGCGTACTCCAGCAGGCTGCGCTGCTTTTCCTGTCCGGGATTGCGCGCCGGCAGGGCCTGGGCAATCTGCCGCAGCGGCTCTTCCGGGAACGGTTGCACGTTCGGCAAACCCGCAATCTCGTTGTAGATCGCCTGGTAATTGACCGGCGTGGGCGCCAGCTGGCGCGCCGTGATCTGCTTGAGCGCCTCGCGCGCGATCTCGAAAGGTTTTTTATCACTCATGGAATGAACGGTTCGGCCGGCATCTTTTGATTATGCGGCCTGGCCACATCCTATGCCCGGGCGTGACGCGACAGCAGGGCCGTTACCCCCTGGCGCTGGCATTGCTGCAGACGCATCAACAGCCCATGGTCGACGTCCGCGACATGGTGACGCCGCTGCAGGTCCTGCTGGATGCGGACCAGCAGTTCGGCAGCCATTTCGGCATCGGCCAGGGCCCGGTGGGCGGCACCCGTGCGTGGCAAGCCGTGGTAATCCACCAGCGTTCCCAGTTTGTGGTTCGGCGCCTGGGGATAGAGCCGGCGCGACAGCAGCATGGTGCAGGCAAAGGGCTGGTCGGCCGGCAAGCCCAGGCGGGCGAGCTCGCCTGTCCAGAATTTGCGATCAAAGGAGGCGTTGTGGGCCACCATGGGGGCGTCCCCGACAAAGCGGCTGGCCTGCCGCATGACCTCGGCCGCCGCAGGAGCTGCCGCCACCATGGCGTTGCTGATGCCCGTGAGTTCGGTGATGAAGGCCGGGATGCGAACACCCGCGTTCATCAGGCTCTGGAAACGATCGACGATACGCCCGTTTTCCAGCAGCACGATGGCCACTTCGGTGGCACGAGCCCCCTGCTCCGGCGAGATGCCCGTCGTCTCGAAGTCGATCACCGCCAGGGGCTTCATTCGGTCCCGCCCATCGGTAGTACAGAGAGCATCAAGTGCCGGGAACATGTTTTCACGAAGCCACTGTAACGCAGGCCCCCAGCGGACCATGCACCCGTCCTGCCCCGGCACAAACGCATAATTAACGGATGAGCGACAACGATCTGCTACAGGCCAAGGCATGCTTTCTTCAAGGCCTGCAAGCTTTCGAAGCGGGTCACTGGACACAGGCGGAAGCACATTTCGAGCAGGCGCTGGCCCGGGCCCCGGGGCGGACCTCGGTGATCCAGAACCTGGGCATCACCCGGGTCCGGCTGGGGCGTTATGCCGAGGCCGAGCCCCTCTTGCGCACGGCGCTCGCGGCCGAGCCGGAACAGGCCGGCGCCTGGCAGGCGCTGGCACTCACCCAGCTGCAACTGCAGCACCTTGAAGAAGCCTGCAACAGCTACGAACGCTGTTTTGCCCTGGGCCTGGCGTCAGCCGAGCTTTATGCCCAGTATGCCCAGTGCCTGACTCGGCTGGGACGCAGCGACCAGGCCCTGCGTGCCTACCAGGACGCCCTGGCATGCGATGCGAACCATATCGCCGCCCTGACCGAACTGGGCAGCCTCTACCGTGAAGCCGGCCTGTACGACAAGGCGGCGCATTGCTTCCGGCAGGCCCTGGCCCGGGGGGCCGATCCTGACATCGTGGGCTATTTCCTGGCCGCCGTGACCAGACAGGATGACGTTTCGGCACCGCCCCGGCAATATGTCCAGCAGCTGTTCGACGAATACGCCGACGAGTTCGATGCCCATCTGGTGAAGCAACTGGGCTACCGGGGCCATCAGGCCCTGATCGACCGCCTGCCGCCTGCGGCCGGCCCGCGGTTTTCCCGGGCGCTGGATCTGGGCTGTGGCACCGGGCTGTGCGGCGCCTACGTCCGTTCACGTGTGGATTACCTGGCCGGTGTCGACCTGTCCCCGGCCATGGTCGAGAAAGCCAGGCAACGCGCCGTTTATGACTCGCTTTATGCGGGTGACATCTGCGACTTCCTGGCCCAGCCGCAGGCGGCTTACGACCTGGTGCTCGCCGCCGACGTCTTCATCTACGTGGGCGCACTGGAAGAGGTCTTTGGCCTGCTGGCGTCCCGCATGCAGACCGGAAGCTGGCTTGCTTTCACGGTCGAGGCGGCGGCGCCGGAGCAGTCGGTCGAACTGCTGCCCAGCCTGCGGTATGCCCACTCTGCCCCCTATCTGGAGGAACTGGCGCAGCGCCATGGCTTCGAGACCATGGCCGTGCACGATGAGCCCATCCGCTTTGACCAACAGCGGGCGGTCCAGGGCCAGTACGTCTACCTGAAACGACGCTGAGCGTCAGACGTCGATATTGCCGGCGCGCAGGGCGTTGGCCTCGATGAAGTTGCGCCGTGGTTCCACCTCGTCACCCATCAGCATGGTGAAGACGCGGTCGGCCTCGATGGCATCATCGATCTGCACGCGCAGCAGGCGACGCACCTGGGGGTCCATGGTGGTTTCCCACAGCTGCTCCGGGTTCATCTCGCCCAGTCCCTTGTAGCGCTGGCGCGCGGTGGCGTTTTCGGCCTGCACGATCAGCCAGGCCATGGCCTGGCGGAAGTCGTTCACCTTCTCTTCCTTCTGCTTCTCGCCCTCGCCGCGCATGACCCTGGCGCCCTCGCTCAAGAGGCCACGGAAGGTGTTGGCGGCCTCGGCCAGGGCGGCGTAGTCGGCGCCATGCACGAAATCCTGCGTGATGATGCTGCTCTTGACGTTGCCATGGTGGCGCCGGCTGATGCGCAGGATAGGCTTGTCGGTGCGGACATCGAATTCACCAGCCACTTCCGCGCCGGCCAGCTTGGCCTGCAGGGCGGCGGCCGAAACTTCTGCTTCGGCCACGGTATCCAGCTTGAGTTCCACGCCGTCGGCAATCGAACGCAGGGCTTCGGCATCCATGAAATTGTGCAGGCGGGCAATCACACGCTCGGCCAGCTGGTGCTTGCGTGCCAGTTCGGCCAGGGTGTCGCCGGTGATCACGGTGCCATTGGCGCCGCCCGTATGGATGGAGGCGTTGATCAGGGCAATGCGCAGCAGGTAGGTATCGAGCGCCGATGCGTCCTTGAGGTAAAGCTCTTCCTTGCCGGACTTGACCTTGTACAGCGGGGGCTGGGCGATGTAGATGTGGCCGCGCTCGACCAGCTCCGGCATCTGCCGGTAGAAAAAGGTCAGCAGCAGGGTGCGGATGTGGGCGCCGTCCACGTCGGCGTCGGTCATGATGATGATGCGGTGGTAACGCAGCTTGTCGATGTTGAAGTCATCCACCGCCGACTTGCCGCTTTCCGCCGCGGCTTTGCCGATGCCGGTGCCCAGCGCCGTGATCAGGACCACGATTTCGTTGCTGGTCAGCAGCTTCTCGTAACGGGCCTTCTCCACGTTCAGGATCTTGCCGCGCAGCGGCAGGATGGCCTGGAATTTCCGGTCACGGCCCTGCTTGGCGGAACCACCGGCCGAGTCACCCTCGACGATGTAGATCTCGCACAGCGAAGGATCCTTCTCCTGGCAGTCTGCCAGCTTGCCCGGCAGGCCCATGCCATCGAGCACGCCCTTGCGGCGTGTCATCTCGCGCGCCTTGCGGGCAGCTTCACGGGCGCGGGCGGCTTCAATGATCTTGCCGCAAATGATCTTGGCGTCGTTGGGACGTTCTTCCAGAAAATCCGTCAGCGTTTTGGCCACGATGTCTTCCACGGGCGCGCGCACTTCGGAGGACACCAGCTTGTCCTTGGTCTGGCTGCTGAACTTGGGTTCGGGCACCTTGACCGAGAGCACGCAACACAGGCCTTCACGCATGTCGTCGCCCGAGATCTCGACCTTGGCCTTCTTGGCCAGTTCATTGCTCTCGATGTATTTGCTGATCACGCGGGTCATGGCCGCGCGCAGGCCGGTCAGGTGGGTGCCGCCGTCGCGTTGCGGGATGTTGTTGGTGAAACAGAGAACGGATTCGTTGTAGCCGTCGTTCCACTGCATGGCCACTTCGACGCCGATATTGGTACCGGGAATGCCGCCGTAGGTGTCGGCCGGGCGCTCGCCCATGGCATGGAAGGCATTGGGGTGCAGAACCTTCTTGTTGGCGTTGATGAAGTCGACAAAACCCTTGACACCACCTGCGCCGGAAAAGTCGTCTTCCTTGTTGCTGCGCTCGTCCTTGAGGCGGATGCGCACACCGTTGTTCAGGAAGCTCAGCTCGCGCAGGCGCTTGGCCAGGATGTCGTAGTGGAACTCATGGTTCTGCTGGAAGATCTCGACATCGGGCAGGAAGTGCACTTCGGTGCCGCGCTTCTCGGTCGCACCGATCACCTTCATCGGCGACACATCCACACCACCCGCCTGCTCGATGATGCGGTTCTGCACGAAACCACGCGCGAATTCGAGCTGGTGCACCTTGCCTTCGCGGCGCACGGTCAGGTGCAGCCACTTGGACAGGGCATTGACGCAGGACACGCCCACACCGTGCAAGCCACCGGAGACCTTGTAGCTGTTCTGGTTGAATTTGCCACCGGCGTGCAGCTCGGTAAGGGCAATTTCGGACGCGCTGCGCTTGGGCTCGTGCTTGTCGTCCATCTTGACACCGGTCGGGATGCCACGGCCGTTGTCGACCACGCTGATGGAATTGTCCAGGTGGATGGTGACCACGATGTCATCGCAGTGACCCGCCAATGCCTCGTCGATGGAGTTGTCCACCACCTCGAATACCAGGTGGTGCAGACCCGTGCCATCGGAGGTATCGCCGATGTACATGCCGGGACGTTTGCGCACCGCTTCCAGTCCTTCCAGGATCTGGATAGACGATTCGCCATAACCTTCCGATGCACCGATCTGATGGGCATCAATGCGGGGCTGGGCGCTGAAATTCTCGGCAGCGCTGGGCTTGTTTTCTTCGGTCATGGCTTGCTTTTCGAACACTACTCAAACTCTTGAATGAACAGACCCGCCATGAACCTGAGGTTCATCGCGGGTCATGGTTTCACGCACCGGATCAGATACGCATGGGCATCACGACGTATTTGAAGCTGTGGTTGTCGGGGATGGTGATGAGGGCGGAGCTGTTCGAATCCGACAGTTCCACCTTGACCATGTCCTGTTCCATATTGGTCAGCACGTCGATCAGATAGGTCACGTTGAAACCGATCTCGATGCTGTCACCGCTGTAATCGATATCCAGCTCATCCACGGCCTCTTCCTGCTCGGCGTTGTTGGACGCCACGCGCAAGGTACCGGGATCAATGTTGAGCCGCACGCCCTTGAACTTGTCGCTGGTCAGGATGGCAGTGCGCTGCAGGCTGGCCAACAGGGGCTGGCGGCCCAGGATGATGGCGTTCTTGTGGTTCTTCGGAATCACACGGTTGTAGTCGGGAAACTTGCCCTCGACCAGCTTGGTCACGAACTCCATGCCACCAAAACTGAACTTGGCCTGGTTGCTGGCGAACTGCATCTCGATAGCGCCCTCGGTATCGCTCAGCAGACGCTGCATCTCCAGCACCGTCTTGCGCGGCAGGATGACTTCTTGCTTGGGTACTTCCACGTCCAGCGTGGCCGAGGAAAAAGCCAGGCGGTGGCCATCGGTCGCAACCAGGCTGAGTTGCTTGCCTTCAGCGACGAACAGGATGCCGTTGAGGTAATAACGGATGTCGTGCACGGCCATCGAAAACGAAACCTGGCTCAGCAGTTCCTTGAGAGTCTTCTGCGGGACACTGAAAGCCGGGCCGAAATTGGCGGCTTCTTGCACCAGCGGAAAATCCTCGGCCGGCAGGGTCTGCAGCGTGAACTTGCTCTTGCCGCCCTTGAGGATGAGCTTGTTCTGGCTGGACTCCAGGGAAACCGTCTGGTCCGCCGGCATGGTACGCAGGATGTCAATCAGCTTGCGTGCGCCGACCGTGGTCGTGAAGTTGCCCGCATCCCCATCGAGCTCGGCCGTGGTACGGATCTGGATCTCCAGGTCACTGGTCGTGAACTGCAAGGCACTGCCGGTCTTGCGAATCATCACGTTGGCCAGAATGGGCAGGGTGTGGCGCCGTTCCACAATGCCCGAGACGGATTGGAAAACGGATAGGACTTTGTCTTGTGTTGCCTTCAGGACGATCATGTCAACCTCTTCTTAGATTTCTCTATTTCAAATTAGTAGTAGTAGATAGAGCGGGCCGCTTTCTGTGGATAGCATCATTTTCCCTTTTTTTATCAACGACTTGAGCGTTGTTTAACCATGTGTGAAGTGGCCAGGTCCGGCCCGGCTTGAAACTGCATAACTTGGCTAAACCAGCTTCCTCTGTGGATAAGTCATGACTTGTGCCACAACTGTCCACAGGGTTTTGGGTCGCTGTTTGATGTCGGGTGATGGCTCCTTCTATCCTTTGAGAGTCTGTTCGAGTACGTGCAGTTGCTGGTTCAATTCGGTCAATTGCTGGCGTTCCCCGGAAATCTTGCGGACCGCATGCAGGACGGTCGTGTGGTCGCGACCACCAAACAGTTCGCCGATCTCCGGCAGGCTTTTCTGGGTCAGTTCCTTGGCCAGGTACATGGCAATCTGTCGGGGGCGTGCAATGCTGGCCGGCCGCTTCTTGGAATACATGTCGGCGACCTTGATTTTGTAGTAGTCAGCCACCGTTTTCTGGATGTTTTCCACGGAAATCTGCCGGTTCTGGATGGACAGCAGATCCCGCAAGGCCTCGCGGGCCAGCAGGATGGAAATTTCCTTCTGGTTGAAGCGCGAATAAGCCAGGATCTTGCGCAAGGCACCTTCGAGTTCGCGCACGTTCGAGCGCACATTCTTGGCCACGAAGAAGGCGACTTCCTCGGGCATCTCGCTGCCTTCACTCAGTGCCTTGTTGATCAGGATGGCCACCCGCATTTCCAGCTCGGGGGGTTCGATGGCCACAGTCAACCCGGAATCAAAGCGTGACACGAGGCGCTCGTGAATGTCGAGCAGGCCCTTGGGATAGGTGTCGCTGGTCATCACGATATGGGATTTCTTGGCCAGCAAGGCTTCGAAGGCGTTGAAGAACTCCTCCTGTGTGCGGTCCTTGTTGGCAAAGAACTGCACATCGTCGATCAGCAGCAGGTCGAGCGAGTGGTATTTGTCCTTGAATTCGTCAAAAGTCTTGCGCTGATAGGCCTTAACCACATCCGAAACGAATTGTTCGGCATGGATGTAGAGAACCTTGGCGTTGGGACGTTCGGCCAGCAGCCGGTTGCCCACGGCATGCATCAGGTGGGTCTTGCCCAAGCCGACCCCGCCATAGATGAACAAGGGGTTGTAGAGTTGGCCCGGGGAACTGGCCACATGCATGGCGGCAGCGCGCGCCATGCGGTTGGCCGTGCCCTCGACCAGGGTTTCAAAGGTCAGGGCGGTGTTGAGGCGGGTCCGGTTCGCCAGATGGTTACGTTCCGCGCTTGCCGCATACGATTCCTCGGCCGGCAGAACATCAGCTTCGACCAATGACTCTTTAGGTCGGACCTGATTTTCTCTGAGGGTGAGCGCCAACTCAAGTTGCATGGGCTGGCCATACACCTTCTCGAGCAGGGCCGCGATGCGATGGCTGTACTGGGCACGCACCCAGTCCAGTTTGAAGCGGTTGACGACAAAAAGAGTGACCCGGGAAAAGTCTTCAGCCACCTGGGCTGTCAAGGGTTTGATCCAGGTATTGAACTGCTGTTCGGGCAGTTCCTGGGCCAGCTGATCAACACAGGCCTGCCACAATCCCTGGCCTGCTTCCTGCCCAATGCTTGCGGCGTGTTTGTTGTTTTGTTCCTCACTCATGCGTACTGATTATTGTGGATATTTATGCTGAACGAGAGCCCGAATTGTAAATTATCAAGAATTTATCCACAAAAGGCCCGGGGCTGGGCGGGCCTCATGTGCTGCACGCATTTAGAAAGCCAAGACATTGCCAGCATTGGAAATTTTTGCGATAATCGATGGTTTTCCCGAGGCCTGTGACGTGCCCGGACTGCGCCGCAAGGCCGCAACCGAGGTCACGGACCTGTGGTCGGGACATTTCATGGGAATCGCTACCGCTGAGGGTAGCGCGACCGCATGGACAGAAAAACTCCACCGCTTACTAGGATTTCGAGATGAAACGTACTTATCAGCCTTCCAAGATCCGCCGTGCGCGCACCCATGGTTTCCTGGTCCGCATGAAAACCCGTGGCGGTCGTGCCGTGATCAACGCACGCCGCGCCAAGGGCCGCAAGCGTCTGGCCGTCTAAGCCGGACGACGGCACTGCCAGAGACCTGTACCGGTTTTGCGCAGTGCATTCAACGGCGCAGCATGCAGGCGCGGCGACTGAAAACCCGGGAACAGTTTCAGGTCGTGCTGGCGTGTCCCCCCTTTGCCCGGACGGAACACTTCGTCATGCATCGCATGGTTCTGGAGGCCTCAGGCACGCAAGCCGTGTCACAGGCCCCCTTTGCTTCTGAAGGTCCCTGGATCGGGGCGATGGTTCCCAAGCGCTGGGCGCGTCGCGCCGTGACGCGCAATCTGATCAAGCGACAAATCTACAGCCTTGCCGAGCAGCATGCACCGGCACTGCCTGCGCATGCCTACCTCGTCCGGCTGCGCAGCACTTTTGACCGCCTGCAGTTCACCAGCCCGGCATCCGATGTCCTGCGTGACGCAGTGCGTGGCGAGATCGAACAGCTCTTCAGCAAGGTCCTGCGGCCTGCCAAAGGTGCGGCATGATCAGCAAACTGCTTATCGGACTGGTCAAGGGCTATCGTTTCTTTCTGAGCCCCTGGCTGGGCTCGGCCTGCCGGTTTGAGCCAAGCTGCTCGCTTTATGCCATCGATGCATTGCGCCAGCATGGTGCCCTGGCTGGCAGCTACCTGACCGTCGGCCGGCTCCTGCGCTGCCATCCCTGGTGTGATGGCGGGCATGATCCTGTGCCTGTGCAAAAACCCGGTCTCTTCACCGGCCTGCTTACTTCCTCCTCTGAAAAGAAGTCTTCATGAACGATATTCGCCGCACCATCCTGTGGGTGATTTTTGGTTTTTCCCTGGTCCTGCTGTGGGACCAGTGGCAGATCCACAATGGCCGTCAGGCCACCTTCTTCCCCGGCCCGCCCGCCAAGACGGCAGCCGCGGCGCCAGAAGCGGCGACCTCGATGCCGGCAGCAGTGCCGGCCGCCACGCCCGTGCAGCAGTCGGCCGGCAACAGCAGCGATCGCATAGCCAAGGCAGAGGCGCAGGTGCCCGTGGTCCGCGAGCGGGTGCAGGTGAGCAGCGACGTGCTCAAGCTGAACTTCGACACCGAAGGCGGCTCACTCGTCCGCTCCGAGTTTCTGAAGCACCGCGACCAGAAAAATCCGGAGGCCTATGTCGTCTTGCTGGATGAAAGCAAGGACCGTGTCTATCTTTCCCAGTCCGGTCTGATTGCCGGCGCCGCCGGCGGAAGCCTTCCGACGCACAAGACGCCCATGAAGCTGTTGCCCGGTGTGCGCGAGCTCAAGGATGGGGTCGATGAACTGGTGGTGAAGTTCGAGTCGCCGGAAATCGGCGGTGTGCGACTGCTCAAGACCTACACCCTCAAGCGCGGCAGTTACACCATCGACGTCAAGCACGAAGTGCAGAACGTGGGCAGCGCGCCGGCGGCCCCCCAGCTGTATCTGCAGCTGGTGCGCGATGGCAACAAGCTGGCCGGTGAGTCCTCCTTCTATTCCACCTTCACCGGTCCGGCGGTGTATACCGACGCCAAGAAATACCAGAAGGTCGAGTTCAGCGACATCGAGAAGAACAAGGCCGAGTTCGAGAAACAGTCGCCCAACGGTTATGTGGCCATGGTCCAGCACTACTTTGCCAGTGCCTGGTTGCTGGGCGAAGGCGTGCAGCGTGAAATCTTCGCACGCAAGGTCGACACCAATCTGTATGCGGTCGGCATGATTGCCCCGCTGGAAGCCGTGGCGCCGGGTACCAGCCGCAGCGTCGAGGCGCGCCTGTTCGTTGGGCCGCAGGAAGAAAAGAAGCTGGAAGCCATTGCGCCCGGCCTGGAACTGGTCAAGGACTATGGCTGGCTGACCATCCTGGCCAAGCCGCTGTACTGGTTGCTGGATCAACTCAACAGCATCCTGTACAACTGGGGCTGGTCCATCGTGGCCCTGGTGCTGCTGCTCAAGATCGCCTTCTACTGGCTGAACGCCAAGGCCTACGCCAGCATGGCCAAAATGAAGGCGGTGACACCGCGTATCACCGAGATGCGCGAACGCCTGAAGGACAAGCCCCAGCAGATGCAGCAGGAGATGATGCGCATCTACCGCGAAGAGAAGGTCAATCCCATGGGCGGCTGCCTGCCCATCATGATCCAGATCCCGGTCTTCATTGCCCTGTACTGGGTGCTGCTGTCCAGCGTGGAAATGCGCAACGCACCCTGGATCCTGTGGATCAAGGACCTGTCGGCAGAAGACCCCTATTACATCCTGCCGCTGCTGATGACGGTCACCACCATGTTGCAGACGGCCCTGAACCCGACGCCGCCGGATCCGATCCAGGCCAAGATGATGTGGTTCATGCCGCTGATCTTCAGCGTGATGTTCTTCTTCTTCCCGTCGGGCCTGGTGCTGTACTGGTTGACCAACAACATCCTGTCGATCGCCCAGCAGTGGGTCATCAACACCCGCATGGGTGTCCCCCCGCAGTTCAACCTGCCGAAGTTCAAGTAAGCACAGACACAAGGGCCGCGTTAGCGGCCCTTTCAATTGCAGGCCACATGGCCGCAAAATAGCGCAGCATGCTGGCACGCCAACAGGAACCCATCGTCGCCGTCGCCACCGCTCCAGGGCGTGGAGCGGTTGGCATCGTGCGGGTCAGTGGCCGTGGCCTGGGCGCCTTCGTCAGCGCCTTGTGCGGCCGCGATCTGCAAGCACGCCATGCCACCTATCTGCCCTTGCGCGATGCTGCGGGTGAGGTGCTGGACCATGGCCTGGCCATCCATTTCCCGGCCCCGCATTCCTACACCGGCGAGGACGTGCTGGAGCTGCAGGTGCATGGCGGCCAGGTCGTGTTGCAGCTGCTGCTGGCGCGCTGCCTGGAGGTCGCGGCCCAGGCCCATGCGCACAAGGGGTCAGCCTGTCTGCCACACCTGCGGCTGGCGCAGCCCGGTGAGTTCACCGAGCGCGCCTTTCTCAACGACAAGATCGACCTGGCCCAGGCCGAGGCCATTGCCGACCTGATCGATGCCAGCACCGAAGCGGCCGCACGCAGTGCCAGCCGTTCGCTGGACGGGGCTTTTTCGCGCGAGATCGCCGTGTTGCGCGAGGCCCTGATCCAGCTGCGCATGCTGGTGGAGGCCACGCTCGATTTTCCCGAAGAAGAGATCGACTTCCTGAAGAAGGCCGACGCGCAGGGGCAGTTGCGACGCCTGCAGGAGCAGCTCGGGACCGTGCTGCAGCATGCGCGCCAGGGCAGTTTGCTGCGCGAGGGCATCAAGGTGGTGATCGCCGGCCAGCCCAATGCCGGCAAAAGCTCATTGCTCAATGCCCTGGCCGGGGCCGAACTGGCCATCGTCACGCCCATACCCGGTACCACGCGTGACAAGGTGCAAGAGACCATCCAGATCGAAGGCGTGCCTGTGCATGTGATCGACACCGCCGGTTTGCGCGAGAGCAGCGACGAGGTGGAGCGCATCGGCATCGCCCGTGCCTGGGCCGAGATCGAGGCCGCGGATGCCGTGCTGTTTCTGCACGATCTCACGCGCCAGGCCCTGCCCGACTATCGCCTGGCCGATGAGGACATTAGCCGGATGCTTGCGCAACGCCTGCCAGCACGGGTGCCGGTGCTGGATGTCTGGAACAAGGCCGACGCGGCGCCCGGGCCCGCCTCGGGCCTGAGCCTGTCGGCCAAGACCGGGACCGGCCTGGAGGCGCTGCGCCGCCAATTGCTGGAAACCGTGGGCTGGCAGGCCGCGCCCGAAGGGCTCTATATCGCACGCGAACGCCATGTGCAGGCCTTGCATCGCGTGCGGGACCATCTGGCGCAGGCAGCGGCCCACCTGGCTGCTCAGGCCCAGGCGCTGGACCTGCTGGCCGAGGAACTCCGCCTGGCCCAGAACGCACTCAATGAAATTACCGGGGAGTTCACGTCGGACGACCTGCTGGGGGTCATTTTTTCCCGTTTCTGCATCGGCAAATAAGCCGGTGTATGCCGGATGGCCGCAGGCCCGTTGTCAAGGCCGGGAAATGGGCGTACTGTGCAGTGCAGACCGCTTGCGCGCCAGATGGACCTGGAAACAATTGCTTACGCCGACCGGGCCACAGTCGCTGCACGGCTGAGTATTTAGGAAGAAAATGCGGTTTGCAGGCTCACCCGTCTGCGCCCCTATTGTGCAAGCTGCACCATCGGAACAAAACATGGTACGTCTGGACAACTTCTTCTCGAAAAAATCCACGGCCAAAACCCCGCCTGTGGAGGATGCCGGTCCGACCAATCTGCCGCCTGATGAGGAGCAGGCCCTGGACCGCAAGACCCAGCGGCTGGAGCGCCGGGAACTGCTGTACGCCGTGGTGCGCGAGTCCATGGCGCGCGTGGGCATGCTCTCGTCCAGCTACAAATACAAGGTCTTGTCGCTCGACTCGCGCGGCAGCCAGTACCTGATCATGATGGACCTGCCCAAGGAGATGGCAGAGCACATCGGCCAGCTGGCCGAGATCGAGGCGGTCGTCACCCAGAACGCGCGTCAGCGGCACAAGATAGATGTGACCGCCGTGTACTGGCGCATCAATGAGCTGGGCAAGACCAGCATGCCGGTCTTGCGCAAGCCGCGACCTGAAAGCGAACTTGGTGTGGCGCTCTCGGCCGTCCCTCCTGCCAGGGAAACCCGCCCCGAGTCCATGCCGGTCCCGCCTGCAGCAGGCGATCGCAAACGCCGCTTCGAACCCATCCGTCCCGACGAGGTCAACGCTTTCAAGCAAGCGCTGGCCTCGGGTGATAAAGGCCGTCTGGCTGCAACGGCCAGGCCTGTACCGGCAGACTTTGCCCCTACCGAATTTCCTCCGACCGAATTCGAGGAAACGCGGATGGATGAAGAGGTGGAGCGCCTGCCGCTGAGCCGGACCCAGTACGGCGACCTGATTTGATCCCTGTCCCCGGTGCCGTCAGGCGTCTCAGTGGCCGGCGAAATCGAGCAGGGTGAACAGGGCCAGACCGGCTTCGCGCAAACGGGCGGAGCCGCCAAGTTCCGGCAGGTCAACGATGGCGGCACCTTCCACCACCTGCGCCCCCAGTTTTTCCAATAGCCGCTTGCCGGCCATCATGGTGCCGCCGGTGGCGATGAGGTCATCGACCAGCAGGACGCGCTGGCCGGGCTTGACGGCATCCGTGTGCAACTCCACCGTGGCGCTGCCATATTCCAGCTCGTAGGTTTCCTCGACGGTCGTGAAGGGCAGCTTGCCCTTTTTCCGGATGGGCACGAAACCCACGGCCAGTTCATAGGCGATCACCGAGCCCAGGATGAAACCGCGTGCATCCAGCCCGGCGACCACGTCCGGACGCATGCCCGGGTCCATGTAGCGATGCACGAAGGCGTCGACCATGACACGGAAAACCTTCGGGTCCTGCAACAGCGGGGTGATGTCTCGGAACTGCACCCCAGGTGACGGCCAGTCCGGCACGGTGCGGATATGGTTTCTCAGATAGTCGGTGATGTAGTGATCCTGCATGGTGGACTCAAGGCGTGGAGTGATGGTGTAGCAGCGTTTCAACCGCGCAGCAGTTTTTCCTCGGCCAGTGCCAGTGCCTCGGCCTGCCCGGAAAGCACCAGCGTATCACCGTCCTCCAGCGTCAGGCCGTTGTCAGGGCTCAGGCTTTTGCCGTTGCGCCGGCGCAGGCTGAGTATGCGGGTGTCGGCCAGGCGGGGCAGGAGCGCGCCCAGCGACTGACCCAGTGCATGGGCGCCGGCCGGCAGGGTGAGGGACTGCAGGCGCTCCTGCGCGCCATCATCGATCGCACTGTCGTCGGCGCCGTGGAAATAACCGCGCAGCAGGTTGTAGCGGGCATCGCGCTGGTCCTGCACCAGACGGATCACACGGCGCATCGGCACGCCCACCAGGGCCAGGGCGTGGCTGGCCAGCATCAGCGAGCCCTCGATCGACTCGGGCACCACCTCGGTGGCCCCGGCCGCACGCAGCCGGTCCAGTGCGAAATCGTCCTGCGTGCGCACGATCACCGGGACATTCGGGGCGTGCTCACGCACACTGGCCAGCACTTTCAGGGCCCCCGGGATATCCAGGTAGGTGATGACAACGGCGCTGGCGCGACCCAGACCGGCAGCCATCAGGGCCTGCAGGCGTGCGGCATCACCATAGGCGACGCTGTTGCCGGCGGCCGTGGCCTGGCGTACCCGGTCGGGGTCGAGGTCCAGCGCCATGTACGGGATCTTCTCGCCTTCCAGCATGCGTGCCAGGTTCTGGCCGCAGCGGCCGTAGCCGCAGATGATGACGTGGCCACTGGTGCCGATGGCCTGGCGCGCGATGCTGGTCATCTGCAGCGACTGCTGCAGCCATTCGCTGGCGACCAGCCGCAAGACCAGCCGGTTGCTGTACATGATGATGAAAGGCGTGGCCAGCATGGACAGCACCATGGAGGCCAGGATGGGGTTGAGCATGGCTGCTTCGATCAGACCCTGCTGATGCGTCAGCGTCAGCAGCACGAAGCCGAATTCACCCGCCTGCGTCAGGTACAACCCGGTGCGCAATGCCACGCCCATGGTGGCACCCAGGGCGCGCGTGAGCAGGGTGATCAGCACCAGCTTGAGCAGCAGGGAAGAAACCATGAGCATGAGGACCAGCGGCCAGCGCTGCCACACGATGCTCCAGTCCAGCATCATGCCGATGGTGATGAAGAAGAGGCCGAGCAGCACATCGTGAAAGGGGCGGATGTCCGTTTCCACCTGGTGCTTGAATTCGGTTTCGGCAATCAGCATGCCGGCCACGAAGGCGCCGAGCGCCAGGCTCAGACCAGCCAGCTCGGTCAGCCAGGCCAGCCCGAGTGTGATCAGCAGGAGGTTGAGCATGAACAGCTCATTGCTCTTGTGCCGCGCGACCAGGGTGAGCCAGCGGCGCATCAGGCGCTGGCCCCCCAGCAGCAGCAGGGCCAGCAGCGCAACGGCCTTGAGCAGGGCCAGGCCGAGCGAGCCCAGCAGTTCATTGGCGGGGCTGCCCAGGGCCGGGATCAGCACCAGCAGCGGCACCACGGCCAGGTCCTGGAACAGCAGGATGCCCATGACACGCTTGCCATGTTCGGACTCCAGTTCGAGCCGGTCGGCCATGAGCTTGACCACGATGGCCGTGCTGCTCATGGCCATGACCCCGGAGAGCGCGAGGGCGGTTTGCCAGCTGATCGACCAGAGATCGGGCAGCAGCAGGGTCAGCAGGTAGGCGCCGGCCAGTGTCAGCAGCATGGTGAACACCACTTGCAGAAGGCCCAGGCCAAAAACGTGGCGACGCATGGCGCGCAGGCGTGGCAGGTTGAACTCCAGGCCGATCGCGAACATCAGGAACACCACGCCGAACTCCGCCAAGTGCCGGATCCCTTCCGAGTTCTGCGCAAGTGCCAGCGCATTGGGTCCGATCACCACGCCGACGGCCAGATAACCCAGCATGGGGGGCAGCTTGAGACTGCGAAAAACCACCACCCCGAGCACGGCCGCCAGCAGGTAGATCAAGGTGAGTTCAAGCCCGGTCATACCCGGATACTAGCAAGACAGTAGGCCCCGATAGAATCCATGCATGAGCGACAGCAAGCAGGTACCCGCACCCCTGGACGCAGACCGGGTCATCCGGCTTGCGCACGAAACCCTCGAGATCGAAGCCGCCGCCGTGCTGGGCCTGCGCCAGCGCATCGGCGACCACTTTGCCCAGGCCGTGGGCCTGATGCTCAAGGTGCCCGGACGGGTGGTCGTGATGGGCATGGGCAAGAGCGGGCACATCGGCCGCAAGATGGCGGCCACCCTGGCCTCCACGGGAACCCCCGCCATGTTCGTGCACCCGGCCGAAGCCAGCCATGGTGATCTGGGCATGATCACCGCCGCCGATCTGCTGCTGGCGATCTCCAACAGCGGCGAATCCGAAGAGCTCACGGCCATCCTGCCGGTGCTCAAGCGCCAGGGCGTGCCCCTGATCGCCATGACCGGCCAGCCCCAGTCCACCCTGGGTCGTCATGCCGATCTGGTGCTGGACACCGGCGTCGAAAAGGAAGCCTGTCCCCTGAACCTGGCACCCACCGCCAGCACCACGGCGCAGCTGGCCCTGGGCGATGCCCTGGCCGTGGCCTTGCTCGATGCGCGCGGTTTCAAGGCAGAGGACTTTGCCCGCTCGCACCCCGGCGGCTCGCTGGGGCGCAAGCTGCTGACACATGTCAGCGACGTGATGCGCCAGGGCGATGCCGTGCCCAAGGTCGGCCCCGACGCCGGCTTCAGCGTCATCATGCGCGAGATGAGCGCCAAGGGCCTGGGGGCCACGGCCATCGTGGATGCGCAGGACCGGGTGCTGGGCATCTTCACCGACGGCGACCTGCGACGCCTGCTGGAAAAGGGTGTGGACATGCGCACGGGCAGTGCCCAGCAGTTCATGCATCCCAATCCGGTCACCATCGGGCACGATGCCCTCGCGGTGGAGGCGGCCGAGATCATGGAGGAGCGCCGCATCACCAGTGTGCTGGTGGTCGATGGGGAAGGACGGCTGTGCGGGGCTTTGAATAGCAACGACCTGATGCGTTCGAAAGTCATATGAACCCTCTGCGACCGGCACTGAACTTTGCGCCCGAGCTCTTGCTGCGCGCGCAGGGCGTCCGTGTCGCCTTCTTCGACGTCGACGGTGTGTTGACCGACGGCGGCCTGTACATCGGCGAGAGCGGTGAAAGCCTCAAACGCTTCAACACGCTCGACGGCCACGGCCTCAAGCTCCTGCAGCGCGCCGGCATCACGCCGGCGGTGATCACCGGCCGTGACAGCCCGGCCCTGCGCGTGCGCCTCCAGGCGCTGGGCATCCACCACGTTCACTACGGCACCGAGGACAAGCGGCCGGCGGCCGAACTGACGCTGCAAGCCCTGGGGCTGGATTGGTCGCAGGCGGCAGCCATCGGCGACGACTGGCCGGATCTGCCGGTCATGCGGCGCTGTGCTTTTGCCTGTGCTCCTGCCAATGCCCACGCCGAAGCGAGCGCCTGTGCGCACCATGTCACCCGAGTGCCGGGCGGGTCGGGCGCGGCCCGCGAGTTTTGCGACCTGCTGCTGATAGCCAGTGGCCGGTATGCCGAGCTGTTGCAGGAGTACGGCCAGTGATCCGCTTTGTGCGCCTGGCCTGGGACCGGCTGTCGATCTACCTGCCCATCATGCTGATGGGCCTGCTGGCGCTGGGCACCTACTGGCTGGTGCGCAGCACGCCCCTGCTCGAGCCCGGGGTGACGGAGCAGCCATTGCGCGAGGACCCTGACTACCAGATGGAGCGCTTCTCCATCAAGACCTTCGACGGCAATGGCCGGCTCAAAAGTGAGGTCTATGGCGAGCAGGCCCGCCATTACCCGCATACCGATGTGCTGGAGATCGACCGGGTCCGGATCCGCAGCTTCAACCAGCGTGGTTACCTGACCGTTGCAACCGCCAAACGTGCCCTGGCCAACAACGATGCCACCGAGGTGCAACTCATCGGCGACGCCCAGGTGGTGCGTGAAGCCACGGTGGACCGCAGCGGCACCCCCTTGCCGCGTGTGAGCTTCAGCGGTGAATTTCTGCACGCCTACCTCGAAGAGGAACGCATCAAGTCGCACAAGCCGGTCGAGCTTGTGCGCGGCAGTGATCGCATCACGGCCGACAGCCTGGACTACAGCAATTTCGACCAAGTCATGGAGTTGCGCGGGCGCGTGCGTGGCATCCTGCTGCCCCCGCCGGAACGCTGAGCCGTCCTCGATGCGCAAGCTGGTCTTCATCACGGGCGCTTCCAGCGGCATCGGCCAGGCCCTGGCCTGGCGCTGCTACCAGGCCGGCTACGACCTGGCCCTGGTGGCGCGGCGTGTGCATGAGATGCAGCAGTGGGCCGAGGCCCATCGGCTCGATGCAGCGCGTTATCGTCTGTATGCCGCCGACGTGGCGGATGTGCCCAGTATCGTGGCGGCCGGACAGGCTTGCCTGGCGCAGCAGGGCCTGCCCGACGTGGTGGTGGCCAATGCCGGCATCAGCATCGGCATGGATACGGCCCAGCATGAGGATCTGGCGGTCATGGCGCGTACTTTTGCCGTCAACAACACCGGCCTGGCCGCCACCTTCCACCCCTTCATCGCGCCCATGCGCCTTCGCGGCTCCGGTCGCCTGGTGGGCGTGGCCAGCGTGGCCGGCATCCGCGGCCTGCCCGGCCATGGGGCCTACTGTGCGAGCAAGGCCGGCGTGATCAGCTATTGCGAAAGCCTGCGCGGCGAACTGCGTGGCAGCGGCGTGCGTGTGGTGACGCTCGCGCCGGGCTACATCAAGACGCCACTGACGCAACAGAACCGCTACCCCATGCCCTTCCTGATGCCGGCACCGGTTTTTGCCGAACGCGCCCTGAAAGCAATCGAGGCCGGGGTCAGTTACCGCGTCATACCCTGGCAGATGGGCGTGGCGGCCAAGTTGCTGCGGCTCTTGCCCGACGCACTGTTCGACCGTCTGCTGGCCGGGCGGCCGCGCAAGCATCGCGTGTCATCCCTGTGATGCCCCAGGGCAGCCGCAGCGCCCTTGCTGCGGCTGCCAGCATAGGGAACCCGCGTATACCTAAAGAAAAAGGCCCCTTACGGGGCCTGTCACGGAAAACGCCAGCGGGCTCAGTAGCCGCGACGACCACCGCCACCACCGCGCGGGTTGCCGTAGGGGCTGCGGAAACCGCCTTCGCCCCCACCGCCCCCACCCTCACCGCCCCCATATCCACCGCCGCCGCCCTCACGTCGTCCGCCGCCGCCATAACCACCACCGCCGCCACCGCCATATCCGCCGGTGCGCGGAGGACGCGGCTCCATGGGACGGGCTTCGTTGACGACGATGCTGCGGCCGCTCAGGGGCTGGCCGTTCATGCCGTTGATGGCGGCCTGTGCTTCGGCATCGCTGCCCATTTCGACGAAACCGAAACCCTTGGAGCGGCCGGTGTCGCGCTCCATCATCACCTTGGCACTGCTGACAGCACCGAACTGGCTGAAGGCCTGTTCCAGGTCGCTGTCGCGAACGGAATAGGCAAGGTTTCCGACATAAAGTTTATTGCCCATGCGGGGACTCCTGAAAAACCAAAAACAAGCGATGGAGTCCCAGAAACGCAATCAATTCGTGTCGACGAATGCGAATTCGGCAGATCACCGCAATCCCTGTGAGCGGCTTCACGGCCCCCATTTTTTTATTATTGACACAGAAATCCGGTTCAGACAAGGTGCTGCAGCCTAGGAAAAACCATGAAAAAAGGACCCGCGCGGGGTCCTTTTTTTGGGGGGCTGGAGCTTAGTAGCTGCTGCGGCCACCGCCGTAGCCACCACCGCCACCTTCACGACGGCCACCGCCACCGCCGCCGTAACCGCCGCCACCACCACCACCGTAGCCGCCACCACCACCGCCGCCATAACCACCGCCGCCGCCGCCGCTGCGGGGGGACGGGCTTCCATCGGACGGGCTTCATTGACGACCAGGGCGCGGCCACCTTGTTGCTGGCCATGCAGGGCGGCGATCGCGGCTTGTGCCTCGGCATCGCTACCCATTTCGACAAAACCGAAACCCTTGGAACGGCCGGTGTCGCGCTCCATCATGACCTTGGCGCTGCTGACGCTGCCATGGGCAGAGAAGGCGCGTTGCAGATCTTCGTCGCGGAAGGAATAGGGCAGGTTGCCCACGTAAAGTTTGTTGCCCATCAAAGGACTCCTCAAAAAGACTCAGATAAGGCGATGGAGTCCGATAGCCGCGAGCAACAAAGCACTGAAGACTTAAAGCAAACGCAAAACCGACGAATCACCGCTAATAAATACCACCGTCATACAGCAGTACGAAATCATTATGCGCGATTTCCAGGAAACGCCAGATAAAAATGCGGCCAGACGCCGAAACTGTAAGAATCTATCGCTCCGACGCGACAAACCAGGCCCTTTGGAAGTTCCATCATGCGCAAAATCAGCGGCTGTCTCCTGACCCTGGCCCTCCTGGCCTTTTCCATGGCGGTACCGGCGCAGGCGGTGCGCGAACCCGCCAAGCCCAGCGAGGCAGGCCAGCCCCGCCTCAGCGGCCAGACCCTGGGCGGCCAGGCTTTTGACCTGGCCAGCCTGCGGGGCAAGGTGGTGCTGGTGGTTTTCTGGTCGACCAGCTGTGCGGTGTGTCGGGACAAGATGTCCGAGCTGCGCGCCAATTACGAGGGCTGGCGCGCCCAGCCCTTCGAGATGGTGCTGGTCAGCACGGACCGGCGCGTGCAGGACGTCCACGCCTACGAACAGATCATTGCCATGACCGTGCCGCGTGCGCAACGCTTTCCGCAGTTGTGGGCCGGTCAGGCAGGGTATGCCGACAGCTTTGGCGCCAAATCCCTGCTGCCGGCCACCTTCATCATCAACAAGAACGGCCAGGTGGAAAAGACCTATACCGGACGCATTCCGCCCGAGGCTTGGGACGACATTGCCGACCTTCTGTAAGAAAACGGGACAGGACCCGACCAAACCTGTAGCCGGACGATGGTCGTCCGGTCTTATCCACCAGGAGTCATTTCATGAACCAACGTGCCATCGTCGCCGCCGCTGCGGCCACCCTCCTCTCTACCCTGTTCGTGGCCACCCCGGCCATGGCACAGAGCAAGGAAAAATGCTACGGCATCGCCAAGGCCGGCCAGAACGACTGCGCCAACCTCTCGGGCTCGCACTCCTGTGCCGGCCAGTCCAAGCTGGACAACGACAAGGGTGAGTGGAAATACGTGGCCAAGGGCACCTGCAAACAGATGATGGGCATGACTGTCGACGAAGCCAAGATGGCCGCCGGCAAAAAGAGCTGATCCAGCCATGGTGGAGCGCCGGCTCGTGCCCCCTGCCGCCGCCCCCAACGAGGTGGCGGGCGTGGGCATAGGCTGGCGGCATCCGCACTACGGCGAAGTGCTGGAAGCATTACCGGCACTGGCTTTTCTCGAGGTCCATTCGGAAAATTTTTTCGGCGCCGGTGGCGCCGCGCTGGCTGTGCTCGAACAGGGGCGTGCCCACTACCCGGTCAGCCTGCACGGGGTTGGCCTGGGGCTGGGCTCGGTGGCCGGGATCGACCCCTGGCACCTGGACCGCCTGGCGGCCCTGGTGCAGCGCATCGAGCCCCTGCTGGTCAGTGAGCACGCCTGTTTTGCGCGTGCGCCCCTGGCGGGACCATCCGCGGTCGTGCATGCGGCCGACCTGCTGCCCATTCCCTTCAGTTCAGAGGCACTCGCTGTGTTGTGCCGCAACGTCCAGCAGGTGCAGGAGCGGTTGCGCCGTCCCTTGCTGGTCGAGAACCTGTCCAGTTACATCCCCTGTCCGGGACAGGAGATGGACGAAGCGCAGTTTCTGAGTGAACTGGCACGGCGCAGCGGCTGCCGCCTGCTGCTGGACGTGAACAACCTCTATGTCAATGCACGCAATGCCGCGCTGCGCGGGGAGGGGGTCGAGCCGCTGGCGGCCGTGCGCCGGACCATCGATGCGCTGGACCCGGCCCACGTGGGCGAGATCCACCTGGCCGGCCATGCCGAGGTGGCAGAAGCCGGCGTGCGAATGGTCATCGACGACCATGGCAGCCGCGTGTGCGAAGAAGTCTGGGCCCTGTATGCCCATGCCCGCGCGCGGCTGGGCCCGGTGCCCACGCTGATCGAGTGGGACACCGGGGTCCCGGCGCTGTCCGTGCTGCTCGACGAGGCGGCCCGCGCGGCGGCCCTGCCTATTCCTGCGCCGGAGACAGCATGCGCCTGAACGCGCCGTCTGCCGCTCCGACACTGGAGGTTTGGCAACAAACCTTGCTCAGTGCCCTATGGGCGCCGACGCACGATGCCGCCCGGGACCTGCTGTCCGGGCACACTGATGCCGCGGGCGCCGACGCCTCCGCCCATCTGTGGCGCGGGCTGGCTGCCTATCGCAGCCACGCTGCGGCCCAGGCCACGCGCACCCTGGGTGCCGCCTACCCGGTGCTGGCGCGCCTGCTGGGGGATGAAAACTTCGACGCGCTGGCGCGCAAGCTCTGGTCTGAGCGGCCACCGCTGCGCGGAGATATCGCCCTGTGGGGCGGTGCGCTGGCGCAGTTGATCGAGCAGTTGCCCGACCTGGCCGCCGCCGAGCCTTATCTAGCCGATGTGGCACGCACCGAATGGGCCTTGCACGAAGCCGCCACGGCGGCCGATGCCGAGCCCGATCCACAAAGTTACGCCTTGCTGGCGAGTGTCGATCCGGACGATCTGTCGCTGGTGCTCGCGCCCGGCACGGTCTGCCTGGTCAGCCGCTGGCCGGTGGCGACGCTGATCGATGCCCACGCCATTGATCCCCCCGAGCTTGAGCGGGCGGCCCGGTGCCTGGCTGCTGGTCTGGGCGAAACCGCCCTGGTCTGGCGCCAGGCGTACCGCCCCCTGTTGCGGGTCGCACAGCCCGGGGAGGCGGCTTTTGTCGCAGCGCTGTTGGCCGGCCAGAGCCTGCACCAGGCGCTGGCTGAGGCGACGGCGTTCGATTTCCAGGCCTGGTTGGCCCCGGCGGTCCACGAAGGCCTGCTGCTTGGCGTCGTGGCCAACGATGGCCGCGCCGGCTGAACGCTCCATCCACATCTCGCGACAAGGCGACACCATGAAAACGACAGTACAAGCGACCTGGCATCTGTTTCTGAGCCTGTGGTCCCGCCTGAGTCGCGGCCTGGCGGCGCTGCAGCCGGCCGCCGCCTTGCTGGCCCGTTATTACCTGGCCCAGGTCTTTTTCCTCTCGGGCCTGACCAAGATCCGCGACTGGGAGATCACCCTGGCCCTGTTCGAGGACGAATACCAGGTGCCCTGGCTCTCACCACCGCTGGCGGCCGCTCTGGGCACGGCCGGCGAACTGTTGCTGCCGGTGTTGCTGCTGTTTGGCCTGGGCGGGCGCTTCGCCGCCCTGGGCCTGAGCGTGGTGAACGTGGTCGCCGTGCTCAGCCTGGCCGAAATCGCGCCGGCCGCCCTGCAACAGCACATCCTCTGGGGCGCGCTGTTGGCAGGACTGGCCATCTACGGGCCCGGCCGCTGGTCGCTGGAGCAGCGGGTCTGGCCCTGGCTGCTGGAACGCACGGGCAGCCGACCCGCCGGCTTCACCAGTTGACGTCGCGGTCCGGCGTGGCGCCGATCTTGTGGATGGAGAGGTCGGCGCCATCGAACTCCTCCTCCTGGCTCAGGCGCAGGCCCATGGTGAGCTTGAGCACACCGTAGACCACAAAACCGCCCAGCAGGGCCCACAGCACGCCCAGGCCGGTGCCGATCAGCTGGCCCGTCAGGGTGACACCCCCCAGGCCGCCCAGGGCCTTGCTGCCGAAGATGCCGGCGGCGATGCCGCCCCAGGCGCCGCACAGCCCGTGCAGCGGCCAGACACCCAGCACGTCGTCGATCTTCCATTTGTTCTGTGTCAGCGTGAACATGAGCACGAAGATGGCACCGGCCACCCCGCCCACCACCAATGCGCCCATGGGGTGCATCAGGTCCGAGCCGGCGCAGACGGCCACCAGACCGGCCAGTGGCCCGTTGTGCACGAAGCCCGGGTCGTTGCGGCCCAGCGCCAGCGCGGCCAGGGTGCCACCGGCCATGGCCATCAGCGAGTTCACGGCGACCAGGCCGGAGATCTTGTCCAGGGTCTGGGCGCTCATGACGTTGAAGCCGAACCAGCCCACCGTCAGGATCCAGGCGCCCAGGGCCAGGAAGGGAATGCTCGAAGGCGGATGCGCCGATACGCCGCCGTCCTTGCGGTAGCGGTTGTAACGTGCCCCGAGCAGCAGCACGGCCGGCAGCGCGATCCAGCCACCCACGGCGTGGACCACGATGCTGCCTGCGAAGTCATGAAATTCCTCGCCCGTCGTGGCCTTGATCCAGGCCTGCACGCCCAGGCCCTGGTTCCAGACGATGCCTTCGAAGAAGGGGTAGACAAAACCGACGATGATGGCGGTGGCGATCAGCTGCGGCCAGAACTTGGCGCGCTCGGCGATGCCGCCCGAGATGATGGCCGGAATGGCCGCGGCGAAGGTCAGCAGGAAGAAGAACTTCACCAGTTCATAACCATTCTTTGCCACCAGCTGCTCGGCACCGACCAGAAAACTCGTGCCATAGGCCACGCCATAACCGACCAGGAAATAGACCACGGTGGAGACCGAGAAGTCCACCAGGATCTTGATCAGGGCATTGACCTGGTTCTTGCGCCGTACGGTGCCCAGCTCCAGGAAGGCAAAGCCGGCGTGCATGGCCAGGACCATGATGGCGCCGAGCAGGATGAACAGGGCATCAGCGCCCTGCTTTAGTGCGTCCATTGTGAGATCTCCGAAAAAATGCTTTTGTCTGGTGCAAAAACCAGAATTTTTAAGAAATGCACCAATGACAAGCAAAATCCAGGCCAAACTGCCCCATGGGGGTGCTGGCTACGCACCAAGGCGGGATGAGAGGTGGAGGTATCAAAATATGCTGCCTGCTTTTCTGAAGTTGGCGCCTGCAATTTCCAAGGTTGACGCGGTTTTCCATTGCATATACGAAAAAGGGGCTTTCGGCCGTGGGAGTGGCGTTGAAGCCATCGGATCGATCTCCAAGGGGATCGAAGCAATCGGGGTAGTTTTGCTACTGAGGGCCTACCAAGGGCAATTGGACCCACTCGGTTGGAGGCTTCTGAGACTAGGAAGCTTTTCCCATGCCAGGGGACGACCCGTTGCAGTAGGTCGCACATATAACTTGAACGACTGCTAGGCAGCGATTTCTGCCTGTCACTTCGGAATCCTGACCGTCCAGTTGCGACCGCATAGCGGCCCCTCAGTGCTCAAAGGAGCGGCTCCTCGACGCTAGAGCTTTCAGCAGAACGCTGCATCTTCGCGGCGATAGACGGAGACAGTTTGTTGGTCTCGTTGTAGTCCGCAAGCGCAGGCTCATCAACAGAAGACAGGCTCTGGCGATGGTTGGGCTTCGAATCCCCCTGGGTATCGAGGAGGCTAGTTGTGTACGAGGATCTGCCGACGACTCTGGGCTTGCCGCGAATCAATCTCTTCCCGCAACAGAAAGGTGAGATTTGCGGACGTGACTCTTTGAAGAATCTCTCGAATCTTTATCGTTGGTCGGCCGAGACAACTCACCGAGAATTCCACAGCTTGCGGCAAGCTGAGCATCGCAGCAACGCTCGCGCAGGCTCTTGAGCTGTTTCTCCAGAGCACGCAGCTCCCGGATCCGGTCAGCCACATGACCGATGTGCGCATCTAGTAGTGCATTCACGTCACCGCAGTCCGCTGCGGGGTCGTCCTTGAAGCGCAGCAGCTGCCGAATTTCATCCAGCGTCATGTCCAGACTGCGGCAATGGCGGATGAAGGCCAGCCGTTCGGCATGGACCTCACCATAGATTCTGTAGTTGCTTTCTGTGCGCTCCGGCTCGGGGAGCAGACCTTCATGCTCGTAGTACCGGATGGTCTCGACCTGGGTCTGGGTCCGTTTGGACAGATCACCGATCTTCATCATGCACGTCTCCCGGGTCAGGCTGCAACCGTTAGAGGCTGGAAAGCAATCAGGGCCATACCCAGCAGGCAGATAGCGCCGCCCAAAATATCCCAACGGGTGGGCGCGACACCATCCACACGCCAGAGCCAAAGCAGCGCCACCACTACATAGACACCGCCATAGGCCGCATAGGTACGACCAGCGGCCTGCGGGTGCAGGGTCAGCAGCCAGGCAAAAAATGCCAAGGCCAGCGCCGCTGGCAGCAGCAGCCATGGGGTGCGTCCCTGGACCAGCACCAACCAGGGCAGGTAGCAGCCGACAATCTCCGCCACGGCGGTGAGGACGAACAGAACTGAGGCGCGCAGGGTTTCAAGCATGGCAAGGCGGATAGGGTGTCAGGGTTATTGCATCTTAGCGGCTTGACTCTATAGCCGCTACAGGGTTTCTAATTCCGTTCAACAAGGAGTAGAAATGCAAGGACAGAACAGCTCAGAACCGGACAAGGACATCGGATGCGCTTGCGAGAGCGGCTGCAGCAGCATGCCCGCGCCCGCCTGCATCGAGGGTGGACAACCCGACACCTCCGGCACGGTTTTCCGCATTCCGACAATGGACTGTGCATCCGAGGAAAGCGAGATCCGGCGTGCGCTGGCCGCCATCGTCGGCGTGCGGGGCCTGGGCTTCCAGCTGTCGGCGCGCACCTTGCGCATCGATGCCCCCGCTGAAGTCCTGCCGCGCGCCCTGGACGCCATCCGCCAGGCCGGCTTTGATCCCCAGCCCGTAACACCGTTGGAACAGGCTGATCAGCACGCCCCCAGTGCCGCAGGGCTGGGGCGTCTGGGCGCCTCCCTGCTGCTGGCCATCGCCGCTGAGCTGCTGGACTTTTTCGCGCCGGAGACCGCTGTCTACAAAGGGGCCGGCATGGCCCTGGCGGCGGCGGCCATCTGGCTGGCCGGCTTTTCAACCTACCGCAAGGGCTTGACCGCGTTGCGGCAAGGGCGACTGAATATCAGCGCCCTGATGACGGTGGCTGTGACAGGCGCCTTCCTGATCGGCCAGTGGCCCGAAGCGGCCATGGTGATGGCTCTCTATGCCATTGCAGAACTCATCGAGGCGCGGGCCGTGGACCGGGCGCGCAATGCGATCAAGAGCCTGCTGGATCTCACGCCGGATACGGCCGAGGTCAAACAGCCCGACGGCGACTGGTTGCTGGCTGCGGCTGCCGACGTGGCCTTGGACGCCGTGGTCCGGGTCAAGCCCGGTGCGCGCATTCCGCTTGACGGTGTGGTCGTCGATGGCAACAGTGCGGTCAACCAGGCGCCCGTGACGGGCGAAAGCATGCCCATCGACAAGGCGGTGGGTGAGCAGGTCTTCGCAGGCACCATCAACGGCACCGGCGCGCTCGAAGTGCGCGTGACCGCCGCCGCCGGCAACACCACGCTGGCCCGCATCATCCAGGCCGTAGAACAGGCCCAGGGCAGCCGGGCGCCGACCCAGCAGTTTGTGGACCGCTTCGCCGCCATCTACACCCCGGCAGTGTTCGCGCTTGCCGTGGCCGTGGCGTTGCTGACGCCCTGGCTCATGGAGCTCAGTTGGATGGCGGCCCTGTACAAGGCACTGGTCCTGCTGGTTATCGCCTGCCCCTGTGCCCTGGTCATCGCCACGCCGGTCACGGTGGTCAGCAGCCTGGCCTCGGCAGCGCGACGCGGCATCCTCATCAAGGGCGGGGTCTACCTGGAAGGCGCGCACAAGATCAAGGTCATCGCGCTGGACAAGACCGGGACCATTACCGAGGGCAAGCCCAAACTGGTGGCCACCGAGGTCCTGCCCTCGCCGCTCCAGGAAGCACAGGTGCTGCGCTGGGCGGGAGACCTGGCAGCTCATTCCGATCACCCCGTGTCCAAGGCCATCGCGCAGGATCTGGATCGGGGCAATGGGCAACTGGAACAATTCACGGCCCTGCCCGGCCGGGGCATCCAGGCTCGCGTAGATGGTCAGATACTGGTCCTGGGCAACCATCGCCTGATCGAAGAGCGGGGCCTGTGCAGCCCGGCCATCGAAGCGCGGCTGGCAGAACATGAGGCGCAAGGTCGCACCGTGACGATGCTGGCCATGGACAGCCAGGTGCTGGCCATCTTTGCCGTGGCCGACACCATCAAGGAGAGTTCACGTGAGGCTCTGGCCGAACTTTACGCTCTGGGCGTGCGCTCGGTCATGCTGACGGGCGACAACCCGGACACCGCGCAGACCATCGCCCGGCAGGCCGGCATTGACGATGCCCGCGGCAACCTGCTGCCCGAAGACAAGCTGACAGCCATCGAGGACATGCAAGGCCGATACGGCGTCACCGCGATGACAGGCGACGGCATCAACGATGCGCCCGCTCTGGCGCGCTCGGACATCGGCATCGCCATGGGCGCTGCCGGCACGGACACAGCCATGGAGGCAGCCGACGTGGTCATCATGAACGACGACCTGCGGCGCATCCCGGAACTCATCCGCTTGTCACGCCGCACCCGGGCCGTGCTGTGGCAGAACATTGTCCTGGCCCTGGGCATCAAATCGGTCTTCCTGGTGCTGAGCATCCTGGGCAGCGCCACCATGTGGATGGCTGTGTTCGCCGACATGGGCGCGAGCCTGATCGTGGTGTTCAACGGCTTGAGGCTGTTGCGCAAATGAACTTCATGCCAATCTCAAACTGGCGCTGGCATGGTCTGGCCTTATCTGCAGCGCTACTGGATCAGGCAAGCAAAAGTCTGATAGACGGAATGCTGACGCTTGGTGAGCAGGTTCCTGTCAGCTCGTTTTTCAATCTGGTTTATGTACTGAATCCCGGTGCAGCCTTCAGCTTCCTGGCTGATGCCGGAGGCTGGCAGCGTTACTTTTTCATCGTTCTGGCGCTGTTTGTGTCTGGCTGGCTGGCGTTCTTGGTAAAAACGCCACGTCCGCGTTACGAGGCACTGGGCCTGAGTCTGATACTTGGCGGGGCCGTCGGTAATGTGATGGACCGCATGATCACGGGGAAGGTCGTGGACTTTCTTGATTTCCATTGGAATGGAATGCACTGGCCTGCATTCAACTTCGGCGACGTGTTCATCAGTATTGGCGTAGCGTTGCTACTCTGGACGACTTTCCGAGAAAGCCCCTTACAAACTGAGCCAAAACATTAATGTCTTGATTGCGGAGCGAAGATCATTGCCCATAAGAGTTTCGTAAGCGTTCGGTCATTACATCCTGACCTAGGCTGGCCATATGCAACCTAGCGAACGATCAATCCGTGGGCTTGCAGCAACTGGATTCACCGCCGACCTGGATCGGGGGGCACGGCACTGATCCGAACGAGCAGAACACGCAGCAGTCACCCGCCTTCGGGCGTAAGACAGCGTGACATTCTGCGCATTCATAGAACCACTGGCAGGCGTCGGTGGGCATTTCTTCGGTTTTCACATGGCCGCATTCGGGGCAGGTGAGGACAGATTGCAGGATTACGTCGGTCATGGATTTACAGACACGAGGGTTGATGGGAACCCGGCGTTCTTGATTGCGCTGGTCAGGGCGTCCACTGTGACCCTGGCACCGTCAAACACCACTGTGGTCTCCCGCTTGGTCAGATTGGACTTGACATCGATGACCCCATCGACTCGTGTCAAAGCCTTCTTGACAGTGAACGGGCAAGTCGGGCACGTCATCCCTGGAACCGAGAGAACCGCACTTTTCTGGGTGGCCCAACTGGGCCCCACAAGCAGCATCATTGCTCCTGTAATGATCCATCGCTTCATCGTAGAACCTCTCTGTCAGTAGAACCAGTGAGCAATCCAGGGAGCTACCAGCGATGTGCCCAGCAGTAGCACTACCAGAGCAAACAGCACCTTGTAGGACCGATTGACTAGGGGGTGCTCACAGACCTGACCCACCTCGCATGCTGCCGCCGGACGCCATATCCGGCGTGCTGCAAACACTAATGCAATCGCTGCTACACCAACGAACAGCGGCTGATAGGGTTCAAGCACTGTCAGAGAGCCGATCCAGGCCCCGGAGATACCCAGCATGATCAGCACCAAGGGACCCAGGCAGCAGGCCGACGCAAGTAGCGCCGACACACCGCCAGCGATCAGGGCCTTGCCGCCACCAGTTGCCTGGTCCGGGTTATCGGTAGAACTTGTTGACATGGGATAAGCTTACTTCCGTACCAAAGTACAGAGTCAAGCATCATGAGCAATACCCCTTCACATTCACTGAATGACCCTGGCATGACCATTGGGGACCTCGCCAAGGTGGCCGGTGTCAATGTCGAGACCATACGGTTCTATCAGCGCAAGGGACTGATGCCGGAGCCAGATCGACCTGTGGGCAGCATTCGACGTTATGGCCCGACCAACCAGTCGCGACTCAACTTCATCAAGGCAGCGAAGCGGCTGGGCTTCAGCTTGGACGAGACCGCGCAGTTGCTTCAACTTGAGGATGGGGCGAGTTGTGCTCAAGCCCGGGTGAAGGCGGAGGTAAAGCTGGCCGAAGTCAGGCTCAAGCTCGCGGATCTTCAGCGGATGGAAGCCGCGCTCTCCGGGTTGATTCTTCTATGCGGCGCTGGCAAACGAAACGTTCGTTGTCCGCTTATCGCCGCCATGGAGAGACACCAAGTCCCACTACCCACATGAGAGCTTCCAGCGGTGCGGCAGGAACTCGCCGATAGGCTGTTGGGCCAGGCGGGCAACCTAGCGGACACGCCGGTGTCATGGCGCGGAACCGACACCTACATCCAGAGCGAAGGCATCACCAGGACCTGGGCGTCTATGAAAACCCGGATGCGTTCTATCGCGAGCATGGCACCAACGTCACGGGTTGGAAGAAGTGGTTCTTCATCAACGTCATCCGGCTTCAGATGAACCGCAATGTTGTCCGGGTGCGCTCCAAACTCAAGCGGCCTGCTTCTGCGTTTTCCCCTGACCGCAAAGGGTCTGTTCAAGGTTTCGGCCAGGCCCGCTAGAATGCCGTCCATGCGCCGCTGGCTCCCCATCCTTCTGCTGGCACTGCTCCCATTGCAACTCAGCTGGGCAGCAGTGAGCACGTATTGCCAGCATGAGGCCGATGCAGCAGCCCAACATTTTGGCCATCACGAGCATCAGCACCACGCGGACAAGAAGGCCGAAGACGACACCAGTACCAAGACCCTCGGCGCCGTCGATGCCGATTGCCCGGTTTGTCACGCAGGCTGTGCCACCGCCTTGCACGCATCTACCATCGTGCCGGTGCTGTACTCGGCGGCCGACGTGAACACCCGCGAGCGCTTCCTGCTTTCTTCTCCGCATCCCACCCTGCCTGAACGGCCCAACTGGGCCTACCTCGCCTGATCGGCGAGGTAGGCACTTCTGCCCCCTCTCTGACCCGGCGCATCGCTGATGCGCTTGGTCTGTCCGTAGCGATCCCAGGATCGCACCTCGCCGATTCCCCAGATGTCTTTCACACATTGGAGAATCGCATGCAGCGAATCGAACGAAATTTTTGCATTGCACTGGCCGTGCTGGGCTGGAGCGTCGGCAGTGCCTGGGCTCAGCTCAAGCCGCCGCCAGCCATCCCCGGTACTGCCCCGACCCTCACACTGACCGAAGTGTTCAATGCCGCCTGGCAGCGCCAGCCTGAAGCCAGGTCACTGCAAGCTCGCCAGGATGCTGCCGCAGCGCGCAAGGAAGCGGCGGCAAGTTGGACGGCGGAGCCCGTCGCCCTGGAACTGTCGGGCCAGACCGACCAACTGAATAACAACCTGGGTCGTCGTGAATACACGGCGGCTGTCGCCATCCCGCTTTGGCTGCCGAACGAGCGTTCCCGCAGCATGGCCGTCGCGGAAGCCGAACAGCGTGCCACGGCAAGCAGTACCCTGCTGGCGCAGCTGCAGACGGCTGCCGAGGTGCGTGATGCCTACTGGTCGTGGCAATCGGCCCGTATCGGCTTCGCATTGGCGCGTGAGCGCTTGTTGAATGCCCAGCAGCTCACGGCCGATGTCAGCCGGCGTGTACGGGCTGGTGATCTGGCCCGTGCCGATCAACATCAGGCCGAAGGCGCACAGGCCGGTGCCGAAGCCGAGCTGGCCGAGGCCGCCAGTGCGCTGGCGGCAGCAGGTCAGCGCCTGCGCGCTCTGAGCGGTTTGACCTTGCCCGTCGATAGCACGGCACAGCCCGACGCTTTGCCTGCCGAGCCGGTACCGGAGCCGGCGCGGGACGCAGCCGCTCTGGGAGATCGGCACCCCGCAGTGGTGGAGCTACTCAACCGCGCCGAGATCGCTCGCAAATCAGCAGAACTGGCCCAGGCCAGGACAAGGGCCACGCCTGAGCTGATGCTGGCCACAAGTCGGGATCGCGGTGTGTCCGGTGAAAACTACCAGCAAAGCGTCACCGTCGGCGTACGTATCCCCTTCGGTTCAGACAGCCGCAATCGCGCCAGCATTGCGTCCGCCCAGGCCCAGGCCATCGAAGCCGAAACGCAACTTGCCCTGGAACAGGACCGTATCCAGGCCACGCTGGACAGCGTCCGGGTCCGCCTGGAATCGGCCCGTACGCAGCTAACTGCTGCAGAGCGGCGGGCCCAGCTGGCACGTGAATCACGCGTTTTCTTCGAGAAGTCCTTTCGCGCTGGCGAGACCGATCTGCCCACGCGCCTGCGTATCGAGCTGGAAGCCATCGCCGCCGAACGGCAGGCCGCCCGCTCCCGTGTCGAGCTTGCCGCCACCATCTCGGCCCTGCGCCAGGCCCTGGGCCTGCTGCCCCAGCAAAACACCCCGTGAAACGGAAACAACCATGAAACGATTTCAACAACTTCTTGCCCTGGGCCTCACGGTCCTCACGCTGGGCATCACCCCGTCCAGCTGGGCGGGCCCCGGCCACGACCACGGCGATGCCCCAGCCATGACCGAAGGTGCTGCTTCACCGCGTTTTGCGGCGGTGTCCGAGAGCTTCGAACTGGTGGGCATCCTGCAGGGCAAGCAGCTCACGCTCTATCTGGACCACAGTGCCGACAACAGCCCGGTACCGGAGGCGCGCCTGGAACTCGAACTGGCCGGGCAAAAAATCCCGCTCCAGAGCCAGGGCGTCGGCGAGTTTGTCGCCACCATGACCCAGGAACTCCCCCCCGGACAGCACGCCGTCATGGCCACGGTGGTGACTGCCCGTGAAACCGATCTGCTGGCGGGTGAGCTGGATCTGCATGAGGACGAACACAGCCACGCTCAGACCGGGACCCTCGCCTGGCTGCTTTATGCCGGCCTGGCTCTTGTGGTTCTGATCCTGATCGTCTGGGGCCTGCGTCGCCGATTTGGCCGTCGTCATCCTTTCCTGGGAGGTGCAGCATGAAAAACCGTTACCTGAATATCATTTCCGCGTTCACCACCCTGGCCTTGCTCATCGGTAGCCCGGTCTTGACATGGGCTGGCGAAGGACATGACCACGGCGATGCCCCCGCAGCCGTCAGCGGCAACGGCCCCAAGCGGCTGCCCGATGGCAGCGTTTTCCTGCCCAAACCAGCCCAGCGGCAGTTGAACGTGCGCACCACCACCGTCAGTGTCGCCGAGCTGCCCCGCTCAATCGAGCTGGCAGGCAAGGTGGTGATGGATCCCAATGCCGGTGGCAAGGTCCAGGCCATGGTTGCGGGCCGCATCGAGCCTGGCCCACAAGGTCTGCCCAATGTGGGTCAAAGCGTGCGCAAAGGTCAGGTACTGGCCTATGTGCTTCCGTCATCGGGGCAGATCGAGCGTTCCAACCAGTCGGCCCAGCTGGCCGAACTGCGTGCAGCCAAGAGCCTCGCAGAGAAGCGCCTGGCTCGCCTGCAGGAGCTCGCAGACACGGTGCCGCGCAAGGAACTGGAAGCGGCTGAGAGCGAAGTCAGCAGCCTGGGCGAGCGTGTGGCCGCTGTGGGCGCGGGACTGAGCAATCGCGACGCTCTGGTGGCCCCGGTGTCCGGCGTGATCGCCTCCAGCCACGTCGTTGCGGGCCAGGTCGTCGACGCCCGTGAACTGGTCTTTGAGGTCATCAACCCTGCGCGCCTGCGCATCGAGGCCCTGGCCTACGACGCCGAAGTGGCCCGCAATGTGGCGGGTGCCAGCGTCGCCATCGGGACGCAATCCATACGCCTGAACTTTGTCGGCGCGGCCCGCAGCTTGCGCGAACAGGCGTTGCCCATGCTGTTCCGGGGTGAAGGTGTGGCGCTCTCCAGCCTGGCCGTGGGCCAACCCTTGAAGGTCTACGTCCAGACCGCGACACGCGTCAGCGGCCTGCGTGTCCCCACCGCCTCGCTCATGAAAAATCCCGCCAACCAGTCTGTGGTCTGGGTCAAGAAGGCACCGGAGCAGTTCGAGCCGCGCGTGGTCACCGTCGAGCCCCTGGATGGCGCCTCCGTGGCCGTCACCTCCGGCCTGCAGGCCGGCGACCGGGTGGCTACCCAGGCCGCAGCCCTGATCAACCAGATCCGCTGACCGGGGGCCCCGCATCATGTTCAAGTGGCTACTCGATAACAGCCTGGGCAACCGGCTACTGGTGATCATCGCCAGCCTGGTTCTCATGGCCTACGGCGCGTTCACGCTTTCACGCACCCCGGTGGATGTGTTCCCTGACCTCAACAAACCCACGGTCACCATCATGACCGAGGCCGGCGGCATGGCCGCTGAAGAAGTGGAACAGCTCCTTACTTTCCCCCTGGAGACGACCATGAACGGTCTGCCGGGTGTGGAGAGCGTGCGATCCGTCTCCAGTGCGGGCCTGTCTTTCATCTACGTCACCTTCGACTGGAGCACGGAAATCTTCCGGGCCCGGCAGATGGTGTCGGAGCGGCTTTCTGCCATGGAGGAAGGTCTGCCGCCCGGCGTGACCCCGCGCATGGGCCCCATCAGCTCGATCATGGGCGAGATCATGCAGATCGCGATCCCGATCGATACGAGCAAGATCTCTCCCATGCAGGTGAGGGAGTACGCCGACTGGGTGCTGCGCCCACGCCTCATGGCCATCCCCGGGGTGGCGCAGGTCATCCCGATCGGGGGGGAGGTACGTCAGTTCCAGGTCCAGCCCAACACCAGCCGCATGGGGGAACTCGGCATCACGCATGAGCAGCTGGAGACGGCGCTCAAAGGCTATTCCTCCAACACCTCGGGCGGTTTTCTGGAACTCAACGGCCGCGAGTACCTGATCCGCAACCTGGGCCGCACGTCGCGCCTGGATGATCTGAAGAACCTGGCGCTCACCGCCCGCAACGGCCAGCCCATCCTGCTGCGCCAGCTGGCCGATGTGACCTTTGCCCCAGCCATCAAACGCGGCGATGCCGGCTTTGAAGGTAAGCCGGCCGTGATCCTGGGTGTGCAGAAGCAGCCAGCTGCGGACACCATCTCGCTGACGCGTTCCATCGAGTCAGCGCTGGAAGCCATGCAGCGTTCCCTGCCAGCCGGCATGGACAGCCCGAAAGTGACGTTCCGACAGGCCAGCTTCATCGAGTCCTCCATCACCACCTTGCAGGGGAAATTGATCGGCGCTTCTATTTTTGTAGCACTGATCCTGTTCTTTTTCCTGGGCACGCTGCGGCCGACCATCATCGCTCTGACCGCCATCCCGGTGTCGATCTTCGTGACGGCCCTCGTGTTCCGCTACTTCGGCTTGTCCATCAACACCATGACGCTGGGTGGCCTGGCCATCGCCATCGGGGGGCTGGTCGACGATGCCGTGGTGGGGGTAGAGAACGTGCTGCGCCGTCTCAAGGTGGATCGCGCTCAACACTCTGACCATCGCCTGCACCCCCTGGAGCTGGTAGGGGCAGCCACCATGGAAGTGCGCTCGGCCATCCTGTACGCCACGGTCATCATCGTGCTGGTCTTCCTGCCCTTGTTTGCACTGCCGGGCATGGAGGGGCGCCTTTTTGTGCCGCTGGGCATCGCCTTCATCGTCTCCACACTGGCTTCGCTGGTGGTCTCGGTGACGGTCACGCCGGTGCTGTCCTTCTACCTGCTACCACGCATGAAGTCCCTGGACCATGGGGATACTCGCCTGCTGGCCTGGCTCAAGCGCAAGTACCAGAGCAGTCTGCAAGCCGTGCTGAACCGGCCTCGGGCAGCACTGGTCACGGCGGCCCTCGCGGTGCTGATTTCATTGGTCGCGGTGCCGTTTTTCCCCAAGACCTTCCTGCCGCCGTTCAACGAGGGGACGCTGCTGATCGGGCTGCGGCTCAACCCGGGCGTGACGCTGTCCGAATCCTCTGCCCTGGCGCAGCAGGCCGAGACGCTGGTCAAGCAGGTGCCTGAGGTCGTCCATGTCGGCCGACGCAGTGGTCGCGCCGAACTGGATGAACACGCCGAAGGGGTGCACGTCAGCGAGCTCGACGTGGGCCTGCTCCCTGCCGGTGAGCTCAAACGCACCATGGGCGAGATCTCCGCCGACATCCGTTCGCGTCTGGTCAACCTGCCGGCGGCCATATCCATCGGCCAGCCGATCTCACACCGCATCGACCACATGCTCTCGGGTGTACGTTCCCAGATCGCCATCAAGATCTTTGGCGATGACCTGGACACGCTGCGTGGGCAGGCCGATGTGTTGCGTGGCCGGCTGGCGGCCATCCCCGGTATCGCCGACCTGGAAATCGAGAAGCAGGTGCTGGCGCCTCAGATCAAGGTCCGGGTGGATTACGCGGCTGCGGCGCAGTACGGCGTGCCGACCCCGCAGATCCTGAGCACCCTGCAAAGCCTGGTGGAAGGCGAAAAGATCACCCAGATCGTCGAGGGCAGCCGGCGTTTTGCCCTGGTGGTGCGCTTGCCTGAATCCGCGCGTTCGGTCGAGGGTCTGGGCAACATCCTGCTGGAGACGCCCTCAGGTCGAATACCTCTGTCGCGCATCGCGACCATCGAGGACGGGGATGGCCCCAACCAGATCAGTCGCGACGATGGCAAGCGCCGTATCGTGCTCTCGGCCAACGCCCAGGGCCGGGCCCTCTCGGACATCGTGACCGACATCCGCCGGGTTGTCGCCGAAACCCGGCTGCCCGAGGGTTATTTCATCACCCTGGGGGGGCAGTTCCAGGCACAGGAGGAAGCCTCACGCCTGGTCGGCCTGCTGTCCATCGTCTCACTGGTGTTGATGTTCGTGGTGCTGTACAGCCGCTACAAGTCGGTCATCCTGTCCGTCTTGATCATGGGCAACATCCCGCTAGCCCTGGTGGGCGCGGTGCTAGGTCTGTGGATCTCTGGGCAGCCGCTGTCGGTGGCGGCCCTGGTGGGCTTCATCACGCTGGCGGGCATCTCGGTGCGCAACGGCATCCTGAAAGTCAGCCACTACCTGAACCTCATGCGCACCGAGGGTGAAAGTTTTGATCACAAGATGATCCTGCGCGGCTCGATGGAGCGACTCAGCCCGGTCCTGATGACGGCGCTGGTCACGGCCTTTGCACTGGCTCCCCTGCTGTTCGAGGCCGAGCGTCCGGGCACCGAGATACTGCATCCCGTGGCAGTGGTGATCTTCTCGGGCCTGATCAGCTCCACCCTCCTCGACACCTACCTGACCCCCGTCATGTTCTGGCTCTTCGGCCGCAAGGATGCCGAACGCTTGCTCGACGACCGCAATGCCGAGGCGTTCTGAATCTGTGCAAACCAAGTTTCCCCCTGCAGTCCTACCTCAACGAAAGGAAATCCCATGAAGTTGCTAGCAATCATTACTGCGCTTGCGCTTTTCTCGGGCACCGTGGCGTATGCTGCGGGCCCACACAGCCACGCCGAGAAACCCATGCATGGCGGCGTGGTCGCCGAAGCCCGCGACATCGACTTTGAACTGGTGGCACAGAAGGACAAGCTGCGCCTCTACCTGCGCGATCACGGCAAGAAGGTCGACGTGAGCAACGCGACAGCCACACTGACCTTGCTCAACGGAGCCGACAAACAGGCGGTGGCGCTCGTGCCTCAGGGTGAATGGCTTGGTGCGGCCGGAGAGTTCAAGGTCAATAAAGGAACCAAGGCCGTAGCTTTGGTCAAGCAAGCCGGGAAGACCATGACTGCCAGGTTCGTCCTACCATAAGACGGCAACGATGTAGATCACTGGAATTTGTTGGAGTGAACCCCGACAGGCTTCAGTGCCTGATTCAGACCCGCTGGCCTATGAAAGTGAGCTTTCCATGAGTGCGGGAATTTTCTGATGTGGTGTGTCGGATAGCTTGGAAGTCCAGGGGGCTCAGATGTCATCACCCTTTGTGACGTTCTTCCGGATCGTCATCCTCTCTGTGCTGGCGCTGATCGCTGTCTACTGCATTCATCAGATGTATGCGGACTGGCGCCGGCGCAAGATGCGCAACAGGCAAAAAAGGCGTCGCAATAAGCCTTAGCTTGCCATGTTCCACGGAGAACTGATCGATCCGGTGACTATCACCTGATGGTGAAAATGTCATGGGTCTTGGCGAGATAGATCATCGCCAAGACCGGTGAGGTCCAGCGCCAAGAGCGAGAGCACTTCCTCAAACTTGGCTTGCCTAGATGGGGCTTCAGTTCTCGTGGCCTTGCCGCTGCAGGAAGTCCAGGCGCGCACTCTCGCTACTGGTCATGGAGATCTTCTGACCATCAGCCGTCTCCACGACTTGTCCCTTGGAGACATGAATGGCGCGGTCGAACTTGTCGGCCATGGCAAGTTTTCCGTCCTTGAAAACGAACACAGTGCCGCCGTCTTTGAGACGGTAGGTCTTGTCGACATTGTTTGCCAGCGAGTCGGAGGCAAAAGCGCCCGATGCCAGGGTGCTGAGCACGACGGCGGCGAAGAGCGAGGTGATGCGGGAGTTCATATCAGATCCTTTCTTGAATACAGGTGCACTGTTACTTCATGCACCTTGTGCGAATGCACGTCCCGTATTCTGTCGATCGGCCCTGACATGAAGATGTGCCGCTGATTACATTTGCGTCAGGTCTGCAGCTCCGTTGAGCACGCAAAGATGTTGCTAATGTCCTCGCTTACATAGGGCTCACTTTGATGAACCACAGAGTAAATCTTGTTCGGCCCTGAGCCGATGAAACTTCGATCTTGCCCCCGTGTGCCTCCACGATCGCGCGCGTGATGGCCAGTCCTAAACCGGCGCCTTCTGAGTCCGGCTGCGCCCGTGACGGATCCGCACGATAGAAGCGGTCGAACAGCCTGGGCATGATTTTCGGATCGATCTCATCGCCCGTGTTTTCGACTATGACCTGGGTCGCGTTCTCGGTGTCGCTGATCTCGATGTGGACCTCGCCAGCAGTATTCGTATGCCGTAGTGCATTAGACAACAAGTTGCTCACCGCTCGACGAAACATCAGCCGGTCACCCAGGATGTTGCCGCCGCCGTGCAGGCTCATGCGGACATTTTTTTCATCGGCCACGGCCTCGTAGAAGTCCAGTAGAGCCTGCGCTTCCTGGGCAGCAGAGAAAAGCCCTTTGCTGGGAAGCTGGATCCCTCCTTCGGTCTTGGCCAGAAACAGCATGTCGGACACCATGCGCGCCAGGCGCTGGAACTCCTCAGCGTTGGACGCCAGGATGTCGCGATAGGTGTCGGCATCACGCCGGTTGGACAAGGCGACCTGCGTCTGAGTCAGGAGGTTGCTGATGGGGGTGCGCAGCTCATGCGCCAGATCGGATGAAAAATCGGACAACCTCTGGAAATCCTGCTGCAACCGATCTAGCATGCGGTTGAGTTCGTTGGCCAGATCCGCCATTTCGACGGGCACGGCCTCGACCGGCATACGAGGATTGAGCTGCTGGCCACTGACGTCCGAGGCTCTTGATTTCATGGCGCGCAGCGGGGCCATGCCTTGGTGCGCGGCGAACCAGCCGGCGAATCCGCTGACCAGCGTGGCTAATACGGCATACAGCACTAGGGTGCGCTGCAACTGTGCCATGAAATGGGTGTGGTGCTCGGTATCGATGGCGACCAGGATGAGTCTGCGGGGCGATTTGCTGCGATCGCTTTCCACCCACTGGGCCAGCCCGTGGTAGCCGCGACTGCGGCTGGTCCAGTGCAGGGATTTCTGAGCGCTACCGGGGGCAGGCAGTGCTTCCGTTTCTGGCAAATTAAAATCGTCTGATTCAAAAAAGACGCTTCCCTGCGCGTCTTTGATCAGTACATAGAGGCCATGGTGATGATCCAGCGCCTCCTTCAATCGGACTTGGGCGTCCTGCGTCGAGTTGGACCTGGCGAGCAGTTCGCCAACCAGACGCTGTTTGTCTTGCAGAGCGATGTCGTCCAGGTCAATGAAATGGCGCTCGGTCGCCATCAGAAAAATCACGCCCAGGCCCAAGAGTACCGCTGCCGAGAGCAACGTGAAAAACAGGCTAAGACGGGAAGTCAGCGATAGGGATCGAAGCACTCAGGACTCCTCCGGGGCTTCAAGCACGTAGCCCATGCCGCGCACCGTCTGGATGAGCTTGACATCACGGCCTTCGTCGATCTTGACCCGCAGCCGCCGCATGGCCACTTCGATGACATTGGTGTCCCCATCGAAGTTCATGTCCCACACCTGGGAGGCGATCAGGGAGCGTGGCAGGACCTCACCCCGGCGACGCATGAGCAGCTCCAGCAAGCCGAATTCTTTGGCCGTCAGATCGATTTTCCGGCCACCCCGGGTGACACGGCGGCGCAGCAGATCCAGCTCCAGATCGGCCACCAGCAGCGAGGTCGGCTCCGTGCCACTGCGCCCGCGCCGCAGGATGGTCCGTACCCGGGCGAGCAACTCGGCAAAGGAAAACGGCTTGACCAGATAGTCGTCGGCGCCAAGTTCGAGGCCCTTGATGCGGTCTTCCACCTGGTCACGCGCCGTAAGAAACAACACCGGCATCTGCAGCCCGCGTTTGCGTATGCCATGAAGGACCTGCCAGCCATCGATGCCAGGCAGCATGACATCCAGGATGACCAGATCGTAGGGCTCCTGGAGGGCTTGGTGCAGCCCGTCCGTTCCGTCTCGTGACAGATCGACCACGAAACCGGCTTCCCGCAGACCCTGGCGCAGGTACTCCCCGGTTTTGTGCTCGTCCTCAACGATCAATATCTTCACGCATGCACTCCACAGTCGACTGGGCGTCAGTTTGACGAGTTTCTGGTCGCTGACTTCAAGATTACAGAAATGTAATCTTGAAGTCAGCTTTCTGACGGGCCCAGATTTACAGAATCCTCCCTGAGATCAACGTCTCAACCTAAGAGGAATCCATGACCATCCCTACCCATAGCCTGTCTTTCGGGAAATTGCTTCCCTGGACCATGGCTTTGCTTGCCAGCTCAGCCCTGGCGCAGACCGCAGCTGAACAGAAGCCGCTGGCGCCTCCGGCCCAGTTGAGTTACACCTCGCCCCTGAATGGCTATCAGGCCTACACGGACCAGCCGGTCCAGTCCTGGCAGGAGGCCAACGACACCGTCGGCCGTATCGGTGGCTGGCGCACCTATGCCAGGGAAGCCAGAACGGCGGACCCTGCCAAGGACGGGGCACCTGCAGCCACGGCCCATGAAGGGCATCACGGAGGTTCCAAACCATGAGACGCACCCTGACATCTCGCGGCGCCAAGCTCACGGTATCGGCCGTAGCTCTGGCAGTTCTTTCGGGCTGCGCTAGCGTCAGCCTGGAACAGAACGTCGATCGTGTGAATGAAGAGGCTAGCAGCTTCACCGAGAAGAAGCTGACGCTTTCGCGCACGGAGCAGGAACGCAAGGAGCGGGCCGAGGCGGCCCAGGCCCTTCTAGCCAAGCCGCTCGGCCAGCGTGAAGCCGTACAGCTGGCCCTGGTCAACAGCGCTTCTCTGCAAGCCTTGCTTGCTCAGGGTTGGGCAGAATCAGCCGACGCGGCCCAGGTCGGCCGGATCGCCAATCCCTTTTTCAGCTACGAGCGCATGGTCGCAGGCGACGAGCTGGAGATCGGACGTTCGCTGTCGTTTGGCCTCCTGGATCTGTTGACGCTGCCAGCGCGCCAGGGCATCTCACGCTACCGCATCGAGCAATCGCAGCTGCGTTTGACCAGCGACGTGGTAGACCAGGTCACACAGGTCCGCCAGGCTTGGGTGCGCGCAGTTGCGGCCCAGCAGACCCTTCGGTACGCTCGTCAGGTGTACGAGAGCGCGGAAGCGACAGCGGAAATCGCGCGTCGCATGCAGGCCGCCGGCAACTTCAGCCGCATCAGCCGTGCCCGCGAACAGGCGTTCTACGCCGATGCCGCGACGCGACTGGCGACGGCCAACCATCAGGCGACGGCGACACGCGAGGAGTTGGTGCGTCGCCTCGGCCTGGATGAAGCACAGGCCAAAGACCTCAAGCTGCCCGAGCGTCTTCCCGATCTGCCCAAACAGGCGATGGATCCCCAGACTGCTGGTGCGCACGCAACGCGCAACCGGCTGGATATCCGGCTCGCATTGTCGAACTATGAAGCCTACGCCCGATCTCAGGGGCTGACCACCGTCACCAGCTTCACCGACATCGAGCTCACGGCGATGCGCAACACGAATACAGACAGTGCATCAGGCAGCCGTTCCGATCCGCGTGGCTACGAAATTGGGATTCGGTTACCGATCTTCGACTGGGGTGGCATGCAGCGGGACGCGATGAGCGCACGTACGCTGGCAGCCGCGAATCAGTTGGAAGCCACGGTTCGCTCGGCTGGCTCAAGTCTGCGCGAGAGCTATTCGGCCTACCGGACCGCCTATGACGTGGCGCGCCATCACCGCGATGAGGTGGTCCCGCTGCGCAAGGTGATCTCGGACGAGAACCAACTGCGCTACAACGGAATGATCATCGGCGTTTTCGAGCTGCTGGCGGATGCCAGAGATCAAGTTAGCACGGTGATCGCTGCCATCAATACGGAGCAGCAGTTCTGGCTGGCTGACGCGGCTCTGCAGGCCTCACTGATCGGGCGTCCGACCAATATGGCGTTGGCGGCTGCGGCTGCTCCCGCAGCTGCCACCCCTGGCCATTGATTTCCAAGGAATCCGCAATGACATCCAGAAGAGATTTTTTCAAGTTTGCAGGTATTGCTGGCGGCGCTGTGGCTGCCGCCTCGGTCAGCCGCGCTGCCATGGCCGCTCTGCCCGAACCGGTCATGCAGACCAGCCCGGACACCATGGCTCCCTTGGTTCCCAACAGTGGTCGTCCCTACAACCCGGTGGTCACGCTCAACGGCTGGACCTTGCCCTGGCGCATGAACCAGGGAGTCAAGGAGTTCCACCTAGTGGCTGAGCCGGTGGTACGCGAGATGGCCCCCGGTTTCAAGGCCCATCTCTGGGGCTACAACGGTCAGAGCCCCGGGCCTACGATCGAGGTGGTCGAGGGCGACCGCGTGCGCATCTTCGTAACCAATAAGCTACCGGAGCACACCAGCGTTCACTGGCATGGACAACGCCTGCCCAGCGGTATGGATGGTGTGGCGGGTTTGAACCAGCCGGCCATTCAGCCGGGCAAGACCTTTGTCTATGAGTTCGTGGCGCGCCGGCCTGGTACCTTCATGTACCACCCGCATGCCGACGAGATGACGCAGATGGCCATGGGCATGATGGGCTTCTGGGTGACCCACCCGAAAGTGAAGAATCCACTGATCGACGAGGTACAGCGGGATTTCTGTTTCCTGCTCAATGCCTACGACATCGATCCGGGCAGCTACACGCCCAAGATCATGACCATGCTGGACTTCAATCTCTGGAGCTGGAACAGCCGCATTTTCCCGGGCATTGACAGTCTCAACGTTGGCCTGAACGACAAGGTGCGCATCCGCATCGGTAATTTGACCATGACGAATCATCCGATTCATTTGCATGGGCACGAATTTCTTGTCACCGGAACCGATGGCGGGCCCACCCCGAAGAGCACGCGCTGGTATGAGGTGACTACCGATGTCGCAGTCGGTCAGATGCGCCAGATTGAGTTCCTCGCGGATGAGGAAGGCGATTGGGCTTTCCACTGCCACAAGAGCCACCACACCATGAACGCGATGGGACACAACGTACCTACGCTCATTGGGGTAGATCACCGTGGCCTGTCCAAGAAGATCAACAACCTGATCCCGGACTATATGGTCATGGGGGAGCGTGGCATGGCGGATATGACAGAGATGGAGATGCCCCTCCCGGACAACACCGCTCCCATGATGACCGGTGAAGGACCGTTCGGCTCGGTCGAGATGGGTGGCATGTTCAGCGTGCTCAAGGTGCGACGCGATCAGAAACCCGGTGACTACAAGGATCCGGGCTGGTTCAAGCATCCCGAAGGTACGGTTGCTCACGAATACGAAGGCCCTCTCAGCGAGCCTGCACGGTTCAAGGCCGAAGGTGGCCAATCCATGCCCAGGGTGCAGGCACCCAGCAAACCAACCGAAGTCAAAGTTCGCAAGCCTCAGTCCCACAGCGGGCACTGATTTTTTAATCCAAGGAGATATCCATGACGCACGAAACACAGACCCTGGCCAAAGTGATGGCCCTGATGGCAATTGCCCTGTCCAGCTCGGCTTTTGCCAGCGGCAACCATGCCGGTGGCCACGGCCACGGGCATGGTGATGAAGATACGGCGATCGGCAAGCCCGGCGTGGCAGCACGGGTCAGTCGCACGATCACCATCGAAATGAACGACAGCATGCGCTACATGCCCGCAGACGTTCAGGTCAAGCAAGGCGAGACCATCCGGTTCGTGGTCAAGAACGTCGGCAAGGTCAAGCACGAGCTCAGTCTCGGAACGCAACAGGAGCTGATGGAGCATCTGGAGCAGATGAAGAAGTTTCCTGACATGGAGCACGACGAGCCCAGCAAGGTCACGCTGGCTCCTGGCAAGCAAGGCGAAATCGTCTGGCAGTTCACCAAAGCCGGCCCCGTGAATTTTGCTTGCCTGATGCCCGGTCACTATGAGGCCGGCATGAAGGGCGTCGTTCGAGTCGGAAAACGATGAGAGCTCGGTGTTCTCGAATTAAGTCAAACCCCAGATCGCGCACTCACTACTATTCATTTGGAGTAACGTCATGAAAGCAATCAAGAAAATTCTGCTGATCAGCGCCATGTCTCTGGGGGTGACGTGGCCTCTGATTAGTTCAGCCCAGGCGATGATGGATCACGGCACTTCCAGTATGTCTGGGGCGGCCATGATGACGGACGGTGAGGTCCGCAAGGTGGATCAGGCCGCAGGCAAGGTCACGATCAAGCACGGCGACATCAAGCACCTAGACATGCCGGGTATGACCATGGTCTTCACCGCCAAGGACAAAAGTGTTCTGAACAACGTCAAGCCTGGGGACAAGATCAAGTTCATGGCCGTCACTGAAGGAGGCAAGTTCTTCGTGTCCGACATCCAACCCGAAAAGTAATTCCTGTCCGCAGGACAGCTCTGGCTGCTCCTGCTCTCAGGTCTCGTGAGCAGAGTCATCTTCAAACCAACCAGGAGTGAGCCATGATCAATATCCGCAATCTCATCGCTGCCTTGTGCGTCGCTGCGGTGCCCATCGGCGCCTATGCCCAAAGCAAGGAAGAGCATCAAGAGCACCATCCCGCAGGCGCGGCCGCTGCGACGCCAGGCAACGCGGCGCCTCGGTCCATGGGGGCTGACCGCATGGCCGCGATGGACCAGCATATGAAAGCCATGCAGGCTATGCGAGAGAAGATGGCCGCGGCCAAGACGCCGGAGGAGCGCCAGGCGCTGATGGCCGAGCACATGAAAGTGATGCAGGAAGGCATGACCATGATGGGTCAGATGCGAGGCATGTCAGGGATGCAAGGCATGCAGGGTGGCATGCAAAGTGGTCCTGGCATGGCGGGCAATATGGCTGAACGCCAGCAGATGATGGAAAAGCGCATGGAGATGATGGAGTCCATGATGCAAATGATGATGGACCGCCTGCCGCCGGCCCCGACGATCAAGTAATCGAGGAGATGAAGCCATGTACTTCGATCATGGGTACTACATGGGGGGCATGCATGCTCTCTGGTGGGTCTTCTGGCTGATTCTGGTGGTGGCCCTGGTGTACACCGGCTGGTCGCCACAGCGACGTGCGGGCCGACGGGAGCGTGAATCACCCCACGAGCTCCTGCAGCGGCGTTTGGCCAGGGGGGAGATCACCCCAGAGGCCTACGAACAAGCCAAGACACTGCTGGACAGGGATACCGGCACGCATTGAACACAGTGGAAGGTGGACTCAATATGAACGCACCACAACAGTCCCCAGAGGAAGTCACACCTCTGTGGCGACGGCCACTGATCTTGGCTTGGGCGGCGGTGGCCGTAATCGCCGTTTTCTACCTGTTGCGAGAGCACTGGGGGCATGTTTTGGGCTGGTGGCCCTATCTGGTTCTGATGCTGTGCCCCCTGATGCACCTGTTCCATGGGCATCGAAAGCACCACGCGCATCACGACCACAGAAAAGACGGTACCTGAACCATGGACCACGCCCGGCATCATTCCCCCCATCCGAACGATCATCACGCGCACGTGCCAGATGCCGAGCCGGCGACGGCAGCACCTTCGGTTCAGCCGGCTGGCACGATCTACACCTGCCCCATGCACCCGGAGATACGGCAGAACCGCCCTGGCACCTGTCCCAAGTGCGGCATGACGCTGGAACCCGTCATGCCCGCTCTGGAGGAAGAGGACGTTCCAGAACTTCGTGACTTCCAGCGACGCTTCTGGTGGACCTTGCCCCTGACCGTGGTGGTCACCGCCCTGGCCATGGCCGGGCACCGGGTGCCGGGCCTTGACATGGGTGTGCAGACCTGGCTGGAGCTAGCCCTGTCTCTGCCCATCGTCTTGTGGGCGGGCATGCCTTTCTTCACCCGAGGCTGGCAATCGGTCATGCAACGCAGTCTCAATATGTGGACCTTGATTGGCTTGGGCACAGGTGCGGCCTTTCTGTACAGCGTGGTCGCTACTGTGGTCCCCGGGGTGTTCCCGGCCTCGTTCATGTCCATGGGGCGCGTGGGCGTGTACTACGAGGCAGCGGCCGTCATCATCTCCCTGACCCTGCTGGGCCAAGTGCTGGAGCTAAAGGCCCGGTCGCAGACATCTGCGGCGATCCGCTCGCTGCTCGGGCTTGCACCCAAGACCGCGCGACGCATCCGCCCGGATGGTGGTGAAGAGGACGTTCCGCTGGCTCATGTCCACATCGGGGACCTACTGCGTGTCCGTCCCGGTGAAAAGGTGCCAGTGGACGGCGCCGTCGTCGAAGGGCAGAGCGCGGTGAACGAATCGATGCTCACGGGAGAACCCCTGCCCGTGCGCAAACAGGCGGGGGATAAGCTGATCGGCGCGACGCTCAACATCAGCGGGGCGCTCATCATGCGGGCGGAGAAAGTCGGCTCCGCTACCGTGTTGTCGCAGATCGTGCAGATGGTGGCCCAGGCACAGCGCTCCAAGGCTCCTCTGCAGCGCATGGCCGACCAGGTGGCGGGGCGCTTCGTGCTAGCGGTCGTGGCAATAGCCGTGGCAACCTTCCTGGCCTGGGGGTTCTTCGGACCCGAGCCAAGCTGGGTGTTTGGCCTGATCAATGCAGTGGCGGTGCTCATCATCGCGTGTCCCTGTGCCCTGGGTCTTGCGACACCCATGTCCATCATGGTCGCCACGGGACGAGGGGCCACGCAGGGTGTGCTCTTCCGAGATGCAGCGGCGATTGAGAACCTGCGCAAGATCGACACGCTGATCATTGACAAGACCGGGACCCTGACCGAGGGGCGACCCGCCTTTAATCGAGCCATTGCCACGCTCAGGTTTACGGATCAAGAAGTCTTGCGTCTGGCTGCCAGTCTGGACCAGGGCAGCGAACACCCGCTGGCCGAAGCCATCGTCCAGGCCGCCCGGGCCCAGGGCTTGACTCTGGACAAGCCCGGTCAGTTTGAGTCCAGCTCGGGGATAGGCGTGCGTGGCCTGGTGCAAGGTCAGAGAATCTTGCTAGGTAACACCGCTTTGATGCAGCAGTCGGGTATCGGGGTAGACGGTCTGATGCCGCAGGCAGAAAAACTCCGAGCCGAGGGGGCCAGCGTCATGTATCTGGCTGTCGATGGAGAGTTCGCTGGTTTGCTCGCAGTGTCTGATCCGATCAAGACCAGCACCCCTGAGGCACTGGAGGTCCTGAAGGCCGCGGGATTGCGTGTCGTGATGGCGACCGGTGACGGTCTGACCACAGCCAAAGCCGTGGGCCTGAAGCTTGGCATTGATGAAGTGCATGGTGAGGTTCAACCGGCAGACAAGCTGAACCTCGTTGCGCAGCTGCAGCGCGAAGGCCGGGTGGTGGCCATGGCTGGCGATGGCATCAATGATGCGCCGGCGCTGGCCAAAGCCGATGTAGGCATTGCCATGGGTACGGGTACCGACGTGGCCATGAACAGCGCACAGGTGACGCTGGTCAAGGGCGATCTGCGCGGTATCGCTGTGGCGCGTGAGCTCTCGCTGTCTACCGTGCGCAACATGAAACAGAACCTGATGTTTGCGTTTCTCTACAACGCTCTAGGCATTCCGGTGGCGGCGGGCGTGCTGTACCCTCTCACGGGATGGCTGATGTCGCCGCTAATCGCAGCTCTGGCGATGAGCCTAAGTTCCGTGTCGGTCATCGGGAACGCCCTGCGTTTAAGGCGCTGAGACTCAACGCGCATCACCTAGGCAGGCGATCTCTCTAAAGATTCCTATAATTCGTCCATGCGCAAGCTGCTCACCCTGTTGCTGAGTCTCGCATTGGCCCTGCCGGCCAGTGCGACGCTGAACGCTATGTCGCAACCCTGCCCGATGCATGACATGACGTCACTGAGCGCCGCAGATGAATCAGACATGGGCATGGAAGAAGCTGCTACCGAATGCTGCAATGACTTGGCCACATCCCTGAGAACGGGCAGGACATGCAAAACTGGGCTTGAGTGCGGAGGAGTGGCCAGCATGGCGCTGCCCATGCTGGCCCCCCTTTCCCTAGCGCACACCCATGTGGAACCCGCCCTATGGTTCCAGACTATGCCTCCCTCCGCAAGGCCAAGTTCCATCTGGCGACCTCCCGCCCTAATCTGACCCCGCTGCATTGAGTCCCCGCCCCTGCGGGCTGGGATCGTGCATTCGCTGGCCAAGCCCTAGGCCTGGCTCTGCCGTATCCGGAGGTCAGTATGTATTTATCCCATCACGCCCCAGCAGGGGCGATTCATGGCGTCCGCCCCTACAGGCCGGTTAGCTGCACAACATCATTTACTCCATGGGTGGCCATCTGGGTTACCGCTGGGCTGCTGCTCGCGCTGGCACTCAGGCCGGCCTGGGCCGTTGAGCCAGATCCGGCAGACCTCAGCTTGCGATCCGCCATCACGGCCGCGCTGGAACGCTCGCAAGCTCTGGCGGTTCCCGCGGCCAATGCCCGAGCGGCGCGGGAATTGGCCGTGGCGGCTGGACAGCGTCCAGATCCCGTGCTGAACCTGTCTCTCAACAATGTGCCCGTCAACGGTGCAGATCGCTGGAGCACCACCAATGATTTCATGACGATGAAGTCGGTAGGGATCATGCAGACCTTGCCCAGCCAGGCCAAGCGTCAAGCACGCAGCCAGAAATTCGAACGTGAAGCCGAGGCTTCCCTTGAGCAAAAGCGCATGCTGGCCACAGAGATCCAGCGCGAAACCGCCGTCGCCTGGTTTGAGCTGCGCGCTATCGAGCGCAAAGTCAATTTGCTGAAAGCGCAGATCAATGAGGCTGGTCGTCAGGTACTCGCGGCGCAGACGGCGTTTCGCAGCGGGCGTGGCTCCCAGACCGATGCGATCGCTGCGCGGGATGCCATGTCACGGCTAGAGCAGGCGCTGCTGCAGATGCAGGCTGACCACGGCTCTGCGCGCAGCGCTCTCGCGCGCTGGACGGGCCTTGCCTCCGGCATTGCGCTGAACGATTCCCTGCCGATCTCCATCTCCAGCCTCGATGGACAGCCCATCTCCACGGCGATGGATCAGCACATTGCCTTGCGCGCCATGCAATCACGCGTCGAAGCCGCACGGGCTAATGCCGAAGTGATAAAGCTGGAGCGTGAATCCGACTGGAGCGTGGAGTTGACGCTGAGCAAACGTGGACCGCAGTACTCAGACATGATGTCGGTCGGGCTATCGGTGCCGCTGACCTGGGATCGCCCCCTACGCCAGGACCGAGAGTTGGCTGCCAGCCTGGCCCAGGTTGATGCACTGGAGGCTGAAATAAACGAAGCCCGACGCGAACAGATGCTGAGCATTGAGCGCCAGCAACACAACTGGCGCGCTGCCCTGGCGCAACTCCAACTGATTGACAGGGATCGGCTACCGCTTGCGCAACAGCGAGTTGAAGCCGCACTTGCCGCCTATGGATCCGGCACGACACCACTCACGACGGTCCTGGAGGCCCGTCAGGCGGCGCTGATGCTGACCATAGAGCGCACCGACATCGAGTTGCAGGCGGCTCGTCTGTGGTCAGCGCTCGAATTTCTGATCCCGAATTCGTCCCCGGTGCGGGAATGAGGCTTAGCCATGAAGATTCAAATTAAAACCATACAAGTCCCGGCCTATTGGGTCGCCCTCATCCTGGCCCTCGTAGCCCTCGGCTTCTGGTGGCTCGGCGCTCGGATGGCGCCCTCGACCACTGGCGGAGCCACAGCGGGGGCCGCAAGCACCACAAGCACTCCTATGGAGGACCCGGGAACCTGGTCCATGGCACAGGGCGAGGACGCCACGCGCCGACATCTGCGCGAGGGCTTGAAGGCAGGTGATATAGACCCCCAGACCGGGCGCACCATTCTTTTTTACGTGGACCCCATGGTGCCCGGCAAGAACTTTGACGCACCGAGCAAGTCACCTTTCATGGACATGATGCTGGTGCCGCGCTACGCCGGCGCCAGTGATGCCGATGCCGGGTCAGTCAGCGTCAGTCCGCGCGTCCAGCAAAACCTCGGTTTGCGTACGTCTACGGTGATGGAAGGTGTTCTGTCGTCCGGCATCTCAGCAGTCGGCAACATCGCCTGGAATGAGCGGCTGCAGACAACGCTGAGCAGTCGCGCTATGGGCTATGTGGAGAAGTTGTATGTACGTGCCCCCCTGGATACCGTGGCAAAGGACCAACCACTGCTGGACATCTACGTACCGGACTGGGTGGCCGCGCAGGAAGACTACCTGGCCATCACCCGGATGCAAGGTCCTGATCTGGATGTCCTGCGCCAGTCCGCTCTGCAACGCATGCGCCAGGTCGGCATGTCCGAAGCGCAGATACGCCAGGTGACGGATAGTGCATCCCTGCAAGCTCGCTTGACCCTGCGCGCGCCCCAGGCCGGCGTGCTGACCGAACTCATGGTGCGTGAAGGAGGCACCGTCATGCCGGGCATGCTGCTGCTGCGCCTGCAAGGGACCCAGACCGTCTGGGCCGAGGCCGAGGTGCCGGAAAGCCAGATCGCCGAGCTCAGGCCGGGGATGGCCGTGCGTGCCAGCAGTCCGGCGTTTCCGGATGCGACCTTCGAAGGCCGGGTGCAGGCCCTGCTGCCTCAGGTGGATGCCAGCACACGGACCCTCAAAGCCAGATTGGAGCTGCGCAACCCGGGCACAAAACTCATGCCCGGCATGCTGGTTCAGATGCAGTTCGCCGGAGCCGCGCGCAAAGCCACTTTGCTTGTTCCCAGCGATGCCGTGATCCGTACCGGACAGCGCAATATGGTGATGCTGGCCGAGGAGAACGGGTATTACCGGCCCATCGAGGTGAAAACCGGTCGCGAAGCCAACGGGAAGATCGAGATTCTGGCTGGCCTGGACCTGGGGCAGAACGTCGTGGTGTCCGGTCAGTTCCTGATCGATTCCGAGGCCAGCCTGCGCGGTCTGGTGGAGCGGTTCAACCAGGGCCCAGCGCAGGCGGCCCAAGCCGCAACACAGGCCTACGCGACCGACGCTGTGATCGAGAAAATTGAGGGCGAGGCTGTGACCCTGACGCACCCACCGGTTCCAGCGTTGAAGTGGCCCGGTATGACGATGGACTTCCGCTTGCCGCCGGCTGAACAGCGCCCGGCCAAGCTGGCGGCCGGCGAGAAGGTCAGGATCGAGTTCAGGATGCAGGACGGCGACATGCCGCTGATCACTCGGCTTGAACGCCTGAGCAGCGGAGGTGGCCAATGATCTCCCGCCTGATCCACTGGAGCATCGCCAACCGCATCCTGGTGCTGATCGCGACGCTCATCATCAGCGCCTGGGGGGTGTTGACACTGCTGCGCACGCCGCTGGACGCCCTGCCCGATCTCTCGGACACCCAGGTCATCATTCGCACCACCTGGCCTGGGCAGGCGCCGCAGATCGTCGAGAACCAGATCACCTATCCGCTCACGACCACCATGCTCTCGGTGCCCGGGACCAAGGCGGTGCGCGGGTTTTCCTTGTTCGGCGACAGCTTCGTCTACGTCCTCTTCGATGACAACGTGGACCTCTACTGGGCCCGCTCGCGGGTGCTGGAATACCTTAATCAGGTGCAGTCGCGCCTGCCGGCCACGGCCCGCTCCTCCATCGGGCCGGATGCCAGCGGTGTGGGCTGGATCTATCAGTACGCGCTGATCGACCGCAGAGGCCAGCAGGACATTGCCCAGCTGCGAGCCCTGCAGGACTGGTTCCTGCGCTTCGAGCTCAAGACCGTGGCCGATGTGGCCGAGGTCGCCAGCATCGGGGGCATGGTCAAGCAGTACCAGATCGTGCTGGACCCCGACAAGCTGGCGGCTTACCGCATCAGCCAGGACATGGTCAGCGCGGCCGTGGGACGTGCCAACCAGGAAACCGGCGGTTCCGTGATCGAGCTGGGCGAGGCGGAATACGCGGTCCGGGCCAGTGGCTACCTTCAATCTCTGGACGACTTCCGGGCCATCCCCATCCGGACCACCGCGGCAGGCATCTCGGTGCGTCTGGGGGATGTGGCCAACGTGCAGATCGGCCCCGAGATGCGCCGGGGCATCGGGGAGCTTAATGGTGAAGGCGAAGCTGTCGGCGGCGTCATCGTCATGCGCACCGGGAAGAATGCCCTGGCCACCATCCAGGCCGTCAAGACCAAGCTGGCCGAACTGCAGCGCAGCCTGCCCACCGGCGTGGAGATCGTACCGGTGTACGACCGCTCGGGCCTGATCGCCCGCGCGGTGGACAACCTGCAGACCAAGTTGATCGAGGAGTTCATCGTCGTCGGCCTGGTCTGCCTGGTGTTCCTGTTCCACCTGCGCAGCGCACTGGTCGCGATCGTGACCCTGCCGCTGGGGGTGATGATGGCTTTCATCGTGATGCAGTACCAGGGCATCAACGCGAACATCATGTCCCTGGGGGGCATCGCCATCGCCATCGGCGCCATGGTGGATGCGGCGATTGTCATGATCGAGAACGCGCACAAGCATCTCGAACGGTGGGAGCATGACAACCCTGAACTCGCGCTCTCTGGAGAACGCCGCTGGCAGCTCATAGCTGAAGCTGCAGCGGAAGTTGGGCCTGCACTTTTCTTCTCCTTGCTGGTGATCACCTTGAGCTTCATCCCGGTCTTCGCACTGGAGGCCCAGGAAGGACGGCTGTTCTCGCCGCTGGCTTACACCAAGACCTATGCCATGGCCGCCTCGGCCGGGTTGGCGGTGACCCTCATTCCCGTCCTCATGGGCTATCTGATCCGCGGCCGGATCCCCAGCGAGACTCAGAACCCGATCAACCGGGTTCTGATCGCGATTTACCGACCGATGTTGGATGTTGTGCTGCGCTGGCCCAGGCTCACCTTGGCCTGCTCGGTGATTATGCTGGTACTCAGCCTCTGGCCACTGCAACGGCTGGGCAGCGAGTTCCTGCCACCACTGGACGAAGGCGACCTGCTCTACATGCCGACCGCACTGCCCGGCCTCTCGGCCGCCAAAGCCTCGGAGCTGCTGCAGCAGACGGATCGGCTGATCAAGACTGTGCCGGAGGTGCTTAGCGTGTATGGCAAGGCAGGACGTGCCGATACCGCGACCGACCCTGCGCCGCTGGAGATGTTCGAGACCACGATCCAGTTCAAGCCGCGCGATCAATGGCGGCCTGGTATGACCTTGGACAAACTGGTGGACGAACTGGATCGTAGTGTTCGGGTACCAGGCCTGTCCAATATCTGGGTGCCGCCCATCCGCAACCGGATCGACATGCTGGCTACGGGTATCAAGAGCCCTGTGGGCGTCAAGGTGGCGGGCCCGGACTTGGCCACCATTGATGGTCTGACGCGTCAGATCGAGCAGGTCGTCAAGCCGGTACGGGGTGTCAGCAGCGCCTTGTCCGAGCGTCTCACAGGAGGCCGCTACATCGATGTAGATATCAACCGGCAAGCCGCCGCCCGCTATGGGCTGAACATCGCCGACGTTCAGGAAATCATGGAGGGAAGCCTGGGCGGCATGGAGATCGGCAAGACCGTCGAAGGCCTGCAGCGGTTCAGCATCAACCTGCGCTACCCCCGCGAGATGCGGGACTCCTTGCCCCGCCTGCGGGCCTTGCCTATCGTCACGCCAGCTGGGCAGCGACTGCTGCTGTCCGACGTGGCTGATATCCGCATCAGCGATGGACCACCCATGCTGCGCAGCGAGAACAGCCGGCTGGCTGGCTTTGTCTACGTTGACGTGCGTGGCCGCGATCTACGTGGGACCGTGCTCGATATGCAAAAGGCTGTCGCTGACCAGGTGCAGCTGCCCCCGGGCTACTCGGTGTCCTGGTCAGGCCAGTTCGAGTTCCTTGAGCGTGCCACGGCCAAGCTCAAGGTGGTGATTCCCTTCACCCTGCTCATCATCTTTGTGTTGCTCTACATCACCTTCCGCCACATCGGGGACGCCGTGCTGATCATGGGCACCCTGCCTTTCGCCTTGATCGGCGGCATCTGGCTGCTCTGGGCCTTGGGACACAACGTCTCCGTGGCCAGCGTGATTGGCTTCATCGCCCTGGCCGGAGTGGCAGCTGAGTTTGGCGTGATCATGCTGCTCTACCTGAGGCAGTCCTGGGAGACCCGCCTGGCGCAGGGACGCATGGATGAGGGGGCGCTGCTGGAGGCGATACGCGAAGGAGCGGTGCTACGCGTCCGCCCCAAGGCCATGACCGTAGCCACCATCGTGGCCGGCTTGCTGCCGATCTTCTGGGGTAGTGGGACGGGTAGTGAGGTGATGCAGAGGATTGCGGCGCCCATGGTGGGCGGGATGATCAGCGCGCCCTTGTTGTCGCTCTTCGTTGTCCCGGCTGTTTTTTATCTGATGAGAGGCCGGGACTGCCGCTTAATTAGCCCGTGATCCGAAGCTCACGTCAGGAACAGCGGTTGTCGCGCGATTGGAGTGACCTGTCCCTTTAAACTTTAGTCTCGCACTCTGAAGCCGCTACTAACCCGATTACTGTTCAATGACCGCTATCGATTGCAGTGGACATGGGCGCTACGAATCGACGTGACGGCAACCAGCCTGGAGCGGATACTAGGTATGGCAAGGCCAATAAACTAAGCCATGTTACATATAGTGTTCGCCAGTCGCTCACGAAGGATATGCGCTGCGCTGGAAATTCGAGGAACGTATGACAAAAAGAAACGATATTACGGAGCTACAGGCGAAGCCGGAAATGGTGCGCCTAATCTGGGCGCGGGACAAGACCTATCAAGCAGCCAAGCACACGCAGGGCTGGTTCGTCTTCTGGACTGCTGCGGTGCCGGTCCTCGGTGCACTAACAAGCGGCCTGTGGCCTGATTTGAAGCCCGCGCTCGCGCTGATTAGCCTGCTGTTACTCTTCCTCGATGTCGGCCTCATCGACCGCCTACAGAAGGAGCGTTTGAAGCGGGGCGCGAAGCTGCAGGAGGAGTTTGACACCAGGGCTTTTGGGCTGCCGTGGAACAAGTTCGTCGCAGGCGACAAGGTCCTCCCAGAAGACGTGACTGAGGCGGCTTCTGCGGCGATGCCGGCTAGGCGGCAGAAGGAAATCGAGACCTGGTACGAGGCCTCCGTCTCGCGTGTTCCCCTTGCCTACGGCAGGCTCGTTTGCCAGCGAACGAACATCTCGTACGACTCGCGGCTGCGTCGCCGTTATGGCAACGGGCTATTCAGCGTGACGCTGGTGCTCGCCATCATTGTTCTGGTCGCTGGAGTTCTGCTGGACCCCAAGTTCACCGACGCAATCTTGGGTTTGGCGATGGTCGCTCCCATACTGTCGTGGGCCTTGCGCGAGCACCGCAAGCAGCTCGACACCTGCAATTCGCTGCAGAACCTGCAGAGTGAGTTTAAAACGGTGTGGACCAAGGCCCTGGAAGGTGCCAGCGACGAGGAGCTAAAGGTCGACTCGCGCCAGCTTCAGGACGCCATTTATCAGCACCGAGCGAGCGCGCCGCTTGTTTTCGACTGGGTTTACTACCGGATGCGTTCGAAGAACGAGAGAGAGGCGCACGCAGCTGCGGAGGAGTTCGTCAAGCAAGCCGAGGAAGCTCTGAGTGCCAGGGGCGTGGCATGAAGTTGCTCGAACACTTCAAAACGTTCCTCGACGACCAGGTCGACCTGAATCAAACGCGGGGCGACCAGCTCGACTCCAGCGTTTCGGCGGTTCAGACTGCAATTAAGGACAGCGGCTGGAAGTCGTCCATCATCGAGTTCTCAGCTCATGGCTCCTGGGCACATGGCACCATCATCAAGCCGCTTCCGGACAAGGAGTTCGACGCCGACCTGCTCGTCATTGTCAAGCCAGTGGAGGGCTGGGAAGCGAAGGACTACGTCAACACCCTCTACTCCGCCCTGGAGCAGAACGCGACCTACAAGGACAAGCTGCGGCGCTATTCGCACTGCGTCACCATCGAGTACGCGGGGATTCGCCGAATCGATATTGCTCCCGTCGTGCGCGGCCGCTGGATTGCCGGATTGGACGAGGTCTGCAACCGAACAAGCAACGAGTTCGAGCGCAGCGCGCCCACTGAGTACACGAAGTGGGTGGTCCAGAAGAACGCCATCGCGGCCGGCAACGACCTGAAGAAGGTCACCAGGCTGCTGAAGTACCTGCGCGACATCAAGGGCAACTTCACCTGCCCGTCGTTCCTGCTGACTACCCTCCTGGGCTATCGGGTCCAAGAGTCGGACAAGTACGCGAACACGTTCCCGGACACCCCGACCACGCTCAAGTGCTTGCTCGGTCGGCTCGATGATTGGCTGCAGGCCAATCCGACCCTGCCGGAGGTACGCAACCCAGTGCTTCCCACAGAGGTGCAGAGTAAGGCGTGGGACGAGACCAAGTACTCGAACTTCCGCGAGAAGATAAATCTGTACCGTGGCTGGGTGGACGAGGCGTACGATGAGCAAGACCGGGACGAGTCAATCGGCAAGTGGCGGCGCGTCTTCGGTGACGATTTCGCGTCTGGCGAGACCAAGGAAGCCGCATCGCGGATTAGCGAATCGGCTGTCGTGACCAAGTCCACCAGCGCCGTTGCTCTGGCCGGCCAATACAAGGACTTAGTCGAGTGGGTCAAGCAAGCTGGCCTTCAGGTCATTCCTGCGAAGCTGCGTAAGCTCCCGCACATTGAGCGGCCTAAGTGGCGTCGGGCGCAGAACAGCTACACGGTCAAGGTTGCGGCCCAGCTCCTTAACGGCGAGTACGGCTCCAGCCTGGGACCGGTGTCCTCCGGGCAGCCGCTGCAGCCGAAGTACTGGATTCGCTTCACAGCTGCTAACAACATCGGCGCGCCGTTCCCGGACGATTATCGGGTCTGGTGGCGCGTCACGAACACTGACAAGGTCGCGACCGCGGCTGGCCAGTTGCGAGGCGAGTTCTACAAAAGCGACGCGAGTACGCCAGCAAGTCGTGTGGAGCACCTGGAGTACCGTGGCGTTCACTTCGTGGAGGCTTTCTTAGTTCGTAAGTCAGACGACCGGCTCTTGGGCCAGTCGGATCCGTTCTACGTAGTCATTGAATAAGCCGGCCAGATGGTTCCGATATGTCCGTCCTGAGTTATCTGGAGTCACTGGCTGGCGACGCATTGCATCTGCCAAGCGAGAAGAAGAAGGTCCAAGATGCCGTACTGAAGTTGCAGGAGCGACTTACCCGGCACTTTGGCAAGGAGCTCGAGCAGCACTTCAAGTTCGGATCCTCTGTTCGCGGAACCAACCTGCCTCAGCAATACGCTGAGGACATGGACATCGACTACTTGGTCGTGTTCCGCGAGCGCGGCTTGGCACCGAAGACTTTATTGCGAAAGTTGGTGGACTTTGCTCAGAAGCACTATCGCCAAAACGAGGTGTTCCAGTCGTCGCCCGCTGTAGTGGTCGCCATGAGCTCAGTGAGATTCGAACTCGTACCGGCAAGGCGAACCCTAACCGGCCTCTTCCACTCGCATGAAATCCCGAACGCGAGGGCAACCGATTGGGTCGGTACGAACCCTCGTGGCTTTGAGCGCGCTCTCATCGAGAGAAATAAGGAGTGCCACAGCCGACTGAAGGTGGCCATCCGCTTGGTGAAGATGTGGAACGCGGGAAACGGCTACGTATTCAGCAGCTTCCGGCTTGAAAATATAGCCATTGACCTCTCATACCCATGGGACAAGAACCTGAAAGACTACTTCTGTCGCCTGCTCTCGGAGTTGCCGGAATCTGAACTCGACGCGGCCTGGCGCGTGGAGCGGCTAGGCCGGGGCAAGAATCTGCTGGCCGACGCCCTCCGTCTGGAGGAAAGCGGGGAAGTCGCAAATGCCTACAAAGTGCTTGACCGACTATTTGGCAATGAATGATTCTCGCTGCGCATTGTCGCCTTGTCGGTCGCTGGGCAACCGTTGGTGAGCGACCGCGCTGTGCTCAGGGGTATTGGGTTCCTGCTGCAGATACCCAGAAGGTGATATGTGTCGATGATCCTGAGTGGTCGGGAGCGGTCACCTAGCTGCGCGGCCCAGAACGACCGCAATCAGCCTGTTCCCGTAATTCGCAGAATGCAGGGTTCCGTCGCCTTTAACGTACATTGACCATAACGGAGAGAACTACCGCTTCTGGTTGAACGCACGCTGCTAGATCGTCAACATCAGCAGGACTGATCAGAGTAGACCGGCATGGGGGATGTGCTTGGGCCAGCGCATATTGGAGCTCTTGGGTCCAACACGGTGTATGCGTGAGAATTGAGCATGGTTACCGAAATCCGCGTCGAACAGAAGTCGCAGACACCTCTGGAGGCTTTACGCGACCTAATCATGGCGTGGGCACGTGACAAGGATACCGGTGAACCCGTCTACATCATTGAGCTCGGCACTGACCGCCGCGGCTCCCACTCGCGCTGCATCTGCCCCAGCTGCCTCGCACCACTGACGGCCGTCAATGCAGCGAAGGCCGAATTCATCAAACGCCCGCATTTCCGACATCCATCAGGAACCGAAAAGCATTCCTGCTCGATCGTCGCCGCCCGATTCGCTCTGCTGAAGGAAGTCCAAGCGGATGGATGGATACAACTGCCCCAAGTACGACGCAAGGCATCCGCGAGAGGGCTGTCTGGCCAGACTTACGAAGCTTGGGTGTCCGCACCAGCGGAAAAGGTACGCATTACCCATGTCAATTTTCAGGACCATGCCCGTGCGTTGCTAACCCTCGAAGATGGGCGCAGTCTGCAGGTCCTGCTTACCGGAACAGCCGTGGTTTCGCCATCTGAGGAGATCGGCGCCTGTCTGACGCTCAATATAGACGACCCGGAAGCAGACTCGCTTTCACCCGAAGAGCTTCGAAAGCGCCTCGTACTCTTGCCGGACATGTTGTGCTGGCAGTCCCATTGGGCAGATGATGTTCTGAACACGCGGGCCCAAGACTCGCTCGAACGCCAGATGTTGGAGGCGATCGACGCACCGCCGCCTGACTTGGATCTGAGCAACATTCCGGCTGAGCTGCGCCGAGAGACGGTGCTGCACTACATGGCGAAGCAGATTCTGAAAGACGTTGGGGAAATCCGAGTCCCCGCCATCAGCCATGAAGTAACAAAACGAGCCTCGACCGGCGAGACCTTCACCAGATCATGGAGCAAGCCTGAAGCCACGCTCATCCTCAGCAACATCGAACTGGAATGCCGTCTTGGCCGAGTCGTGCCTGACATCGTGTGCGAAGCAAAGGATGGGTACGGAAACATCCTACCCCGGCTATGCATCGAAATCACCGTGACGAACCCTATCGACGAGGAACGCAAAGCGCGATTACTGAAGGAGGGCACCGCCACGCTGGAAGTCGATCTATCTAGAACGGGTGGCCGGCTGACACAGGTCGAGTTTCAAGAGATGCTGGTGCGCGAGGTCGACTTCAAGAACTGGATCTGTAATGTCGAGGCCTCGGCGGCATTTGATGAACTGCGGCGGCAGGTGGATGCCGACGTCCAGCAGCACCTGGGCGAGATCGCAAAAGCGCGGAAATGGCGCAGCGAAGTCCTTGCAATGGACGTGAAAGACATTGGCCGCCTGTACCTCGCTGCCATGACTAACTACCTGCAAGAACAGGATCTGCTGGACGGAGGCATGCCGAAGGCATCAAGAGAAGCGGTAGAGGCTGCACGGGTTGAGGTGATGCGACTGGCAGACATGATGGCGGTTCATGGGTACTTTGGCGGAACAGGCGCCTCCAAAGGAAGTGCGGTTAGTCTGCTGTCCAGATTTCTATCGCTCAAACATGATCGTGGTATTGGGTACCGGATGAGCACTGGTTTCGAAGTACTCAATGCCATCTGGCAATCTGGATCAGGCAATCGCAAAGATATCCCGATGTACCTCGCGGCGGCCCGCCTTTGGAAGATTACTCTTTCCGAGAAGCAGGCCGGCACCCTGAAATCCTGGCGCATCGAGGTCAAGCGGAGCATCGAAGCCGGAGAGGATACCTATCTACGCCAGCCAAGCAACGATAGCCTTTTGAGGCTGCTGTTCCCCGATCTACGAGACGCGTTAGCCGAAACCACGAAGAACGCCCTGGAAGACCGATTCCGTCTCAAGACGAATCAGCCAACCAGACGCGATGGCTACTTGAGCGGAGCCGAACTGGAACGCTGGCTCAGAGACCATCCTGAAAGTGCACCAATGTGGCAACACCTGAGAAAATAGCTGCCGTTTAGTAGTCCCGTCAAGCAGCTTGGTGCACTTCGGCAACCAGCGCCACCAAACGGCTAGCCATTGCCTCAGCCTGACTTGGCAACTGGGAAATCGCTGCTGTTTCCAGTCGGCATCCGTGGTAGGCAACGTTTACGAACTTCGCGACTTCTTCAGGGATGAAGTCGGCAGCATGGAGCAAGACTTCCCGTATTGACTCGTGATAGCTAGGCGCTTCCTCAAAGCGCGAATAGTAAGCCGCATAAACCGCTGGTGCTTCCTTCACGATGATCAAGTCCAAAACCACGTTTCTTTCCTCCGCGTTCGTTGTGTCGGCCAATGTAACCCACGCCGAATTGGGGTGGAGTACGTGCGATGGAGTCGAACACTGCAGAACATAGAGTGACCGCTATGCGGGTAGATTTTCACTAGTGGTCGATAGAAGAACCAAGCGCGGCCGTTAGTTAACTCGCCAGTTAAGCAGAAGCCTAGACCTCTGCCAAACGCGCTGCAGCGCCACGCTTGCCCAGCTTGCGCACTTCAGCGATGCCCTGCAGCTGGCTGGCCCGTGGTTTGGACTGCCCCTTCTCCCAGTGGTAGATGGTCTGCAGCGAAACACCGAGCAGTTTGCCCATATCGGCGGCTGACAGACCCAGCTTCTTGCGCAGGCTGGCAAAGCCATCGGCGCGAAAGCGAAGCTGGGAGGCTTCTTCCGACTTGTCGTTAGCGGAGGCGGCCGGCTTGCTCTTTCTTAGTTTGGCAATGAAGCGGTCCTGTTCGGCCAGTCGCCGCTTGAGGGCAGCGATGTCGCTACGGTACTGGGCCGAGGCCTTCTTCAGGGTCTCGGTTTCAGCGCGGATCTCTTTGCGTGCAATACGGGAAATCTCTGATTTCAGGAGGCTAGCGATATTGGCCATTTCGGTCTTTGTTGTTAGTAGAGACCACGCCATCTTACAAGTCAGTCAGATTCTCGGGTGGCCATTACATATAAGCCCCAGCCGCGATACCCTCAATCAGGGTCAGCGCCTTCTTCTGATCCACGTCAGAGCCAAGGTACTCGATCGGCTTGCGCCATCCGAACCAAAGACGTGGCTCACGGAGCCAGTCATTCATCCAGCGCCTGGCCTCCCGCCGTGCGTTGACGGTTTGGTACCCGTAGAGATGGAGCGCCAATGCATGGAGACGAAGCGCCCCCATAGCCCGCGCCTGGTGTTTCGGCGGTAAGGCTTCGCGCCGGTGAATCCTGCGCCACACGACATGCCTGCTCATGCCCAGCAGCTGAGCCATGCGAGTTGTCGACACCTCGAAGACTGGAGCCAGTTTCTGGATGATTTCTGCCGGCAGAACGATCGGGCTGTCTACCTCATCGAGAACGCTCGGGGATGGTGGGTTCAGCATCATGTCAATTCCTTTCAAATCTCGATCGCCAGGCTAGGCTGGAACAACTCATTCAGAAGGCTTCCCGAGGGTGTCGGGTAACCCCTGGGATTGCAGATCACCCGGGTCAGACCGAAGGTGTAATCCGAGTTGTCGTGAACGTGTCCATGAACCCACAGCTTCGAGCGTCCCACCAGCTGCGTCAGGTTGGATGCATAGGCCGGACTCAACTTGTCTCCCTGGTAATACTCCGGGATGGATTGCCCCAGCGGCGGGTGGTGGGTGACGACGACAGTCTTGTCCGGGTCTCCCATGGCAAGCTGTTGATCGAGCCACGCGGCGCTCTGCACGTGTCGACGCAAGGTGAGCTGCGGGATCAGCTTCACGGCTCTGAACTCCCGCCAGTCCTGGTTCTCGCCAGGCTTGCGATCCAGCTTGATCTGCCGGAAGTCCGTCATCAGGCTCAGCGCCTCTCTCATGCTCTCCCGGCGGCGCTCCTCGCCATAAAGACAGTAGTCGGTCCAGAGCGTGCACCCCAGGAACCGGACCCCGAGCAGCTCCACCGCCTCGTTCTCCAGGAAGTGGATGCCCAGCTGGGCCGACTTCTCTCGGATCTTGCGCAGGTTGCGGTTCCAGTAACGGCCGTAGAACTCGTGGTTGCCAGCTACCAGGACGATCTCCTTGTTCGGGAAGGCCTGGCGGGCCCACATCGGCGCCTGAACCCCCTCGTGGATGTCCCCGGCAAGCACGACCACATCCGCATCAGCGTCGATGCGCCGACCGTCGACCACGGGATCCATCGCCGAGATGTCGTTGTGCAGGTCACTCAGCACGAGCAGCTTCACCAATTTTTCTCTCCTACAAAGATCACCTCGCCCAGGCCGTTCTTGATGGAACAGACCCGTAGGCCGATGGCATCAAATCCCAGCTGCTCACGCTGCAGGGAATAGGCAGCCGTCCTATCATCGTGGTGGTGCCCGTGGAACATCCTCTGAGCCTGGAGTGACCTGGCAAGCATGTCCAACTCCGTGTGGCCATGGGGATGGCAGGATGGCGCTTCATGCGTGACCAGGATGTCGGCTCGCCGCTGACTCAGCCGGCCGACCTCCGCGGCATAGATCGCAGACAGATAGGTCGGCGACGGCCTTTGACCATCCCGGTACCGGAAGGTGCCTCCCCTCAAAGCCTCCTCACGGCTGCGGAACAGAGGCTCCGAAGGCGGCATCCAGACCCGTCCCACAAAGTGCCCGCCAAGCCCAGCCACCCGGATGCCCTCCATTTCCATCACCTGACCATGGATCGAGATGGCATCCCCTGAGTCGTGGAGCATTTCCCAATGCTCGTAAGAATCGGCGTCGTGATTGCCGGGAATGAAGGCGATATGGATCGCCGGATCCCAACGTTTGATGGGCTCCAGAAGTTGCCGAAACGGCTTGTGGCTGATGTCGATGTCACCGGCGAACACGATCCAGCTCGGTTGCACCTCGGCAGCCATCAGGCTCCTGGCCACGTACTTGAACTCACCGTGGACATCGCCCACGAACCAGATCCGGCGCAGAGCCTCGGCTTTCTGCTGGTCGAACTCGCCGACCTTCTGTTCGATGGTCATGTCACACCTCATCGTCTTTCTTGTGTTTGGCAAGGATGCGTTCAAGTTCCGCTACGGATTTCAGGCGCTGCTGCTCTCTGGCTGCCTTGTCCTTCTCATCGAGGAGGTTGTCCCAGAAGTCCGGTAAGCCGCTGGGCTGCTGACGTTGCGCCCGGTGCTCGGGACAGAGCACCAGGGAATAACCGACATCGACGTCCTGGCTTCCCTCCTTGCCGCAGACCAGGCAGACAAGCCGGGTTGCCATCTCTGCCTGCATGGCCAGCCGTCGGATCTCGGTATTGACCTGCTCGAAACTGCGATCCTGGTCGGTACGGATCCGCCGCTCGAAGGGCACCACCTGGCTCAGGACGCCACCGGGCATCTGGATGTCCAGGCGCAGGTCCGGCTTGCGGCCCTTGAACTGGAAGTAAAAGCGCGCCGAGCCGAACTTCTCCTTGACCTGGCTCCAGTGGAAGCCACGCTTGTCCTGGCCCAGGACCTGGTCCACATCCGCACACAGTTGGGTAAAGACCACCACCCAGCCCTTGGCCATGGCAATGCCCAGTTCCGGGTCCTGAAACTGGTAGGGGTAACGTGATTGCAGGTCTTTGAGCGACAGGGGTTCTTGGGTATTCATTTGGGCTCCTTTCAGGGTGAGATCAGTGCAACAAGCCGGCAGGCGGAACGTCTTCGCCGGCGAACTCGCTGGCGTCCCGACGCACCTGTTCCGGCAGATCGGCCAGGGCTATCTGGTGACGCCCATCCACCCGAGCCGCGGCATAGGCCCGCTTGAGCGCCTGGATCTGCTCCCGGGCGCTGAGATGGGCGATGTAGCGCACGAGCGGCAGGGCCGGCGGCTGAAAGCCGGGCAGGTTCATCTCCTGGTGCACTTCCTGGGCAACCACCTCGGCCATCTGAAGAGCCTGGGCGCCTGAGGGCTGCTCGATCCAGAACTCCTGGAACCGCGATCGCAAGGACTGCGGAATCCGCTCCAGCTCGTTGGCCGTGGCGATCCAGATCACCCGGCTGGCGTTGAACTCGAAGTCCACGCTGATGTCGCGCACGCGGTGCGAGGTCACCGGCTCCAACAGGGAGTGCAAGGAGGCCAGGGGGTCACCCTCGGGCCGCTTGCTTGCCTTGTCGATCTCGTCCAGCAGGATGACCGGGTTGGCGTACTCGCCCAGCACCACCAGCTCGAAGACGGAGCCGTAGGTGGTGTTGGCCCAGTTCTTGTCGGAGCCGAGCAAGGAGACGCCGGATTGGCCGTTGTCAAAAGGTAGGCGGCGCATGACTGTGCCGAGGGCCTGGGCCAACTCCTGGGAGAAGCGGGTCTTGCCGATGCCTGGGTCACCAGCCAGCAGGATGGGCGGGATGTGGAAGGCCTTGCCCGTCAGCTCAGCGAAGGCGTACTGATCCCTGACCAGGTCGAGCACGGGCGAGAAGTGCGGGAAGGCCTTGCGCAGGTGCTCGAACCCCTGCAGGTCAACGACCGGCTGGGCCAGAGCGCGCAAGTGTCCCCGGGCCTTGATCTGCTTGTAGAGCAGTTCATTGCGCTTGTGGATCTCCCGGTCAGGCGTACGGGACTTGAGGTCCTTGATGAGCTTGAGGGGTTCTAGCACCTCATGGACGACGACGAACTCTCCGGTCTCGGCTGACCTGGTGGATTCGACGGCCGCTTGCTCCAGATCCTTTGACTCACGGTCAGGGTCGAGCTCGTTGGCGCCCAGGGCTGAACGGGGCTTGAAAAACGCGGACGGGGACGACTCGTCGGCTGCCTTGCTCTGCCGGAGGTTTTGTTCTTCCTGGGCTTTGAGGGCTTCAGCAGCAAGCCGCTCCTCTGTCAGGGCCTGCAGCAGACGGTTAGGCAGGACGAGCGTGACGCAGCGGTAAGTGTCGTCTTCTTTGAAGGAGTAGTCGCCGTAGCCCGGAAGGGCTGCTTCGTCTTTCTTGGTGTTCTGTCTCATGTTGGGCTCCTGTGACTGGTGAGTCAGGAGCCCTGGCGTCTACGCGTGAATTGGGGTGTTTCGCGTGAGCCGGAACTCCTGGACGGAATTCGAGGTGGAGGTGGTGCAACTACCGGTCCATTTGTGATGAATGGACCGACGGGTGCTTACCGCTGCGCGAATTCGTGCGTCGTAGGAGAAGCGCATGGACATGGCCAGGACGGAGCGCTTGATGGAAGATGTCAGGGCACGCGCAGACACCCGGCCGGCATGCGGCTGGAGGAGTGACTGGTGTGCGGGGACGAACATTTGATTGCTCCAGTGGATGAGCCAAAGATTACCGGAGTAGCTGGGTTTACGCAAAAGTGGGTCGATCAATTCCGAGTAAAAAATTTCCGATATCGGTTAGTGATTTCGAGGCGGATGTGGTAGCCGACCCCTGCTTGCGACTGAAAATTCTCGGAAGGTTCATAGCAGGACCATCGCGGCAGTGAATTAACGGTATCGGTGACGCTCCGCTTTGCCTTCCAAGTCGTTGAGTGAAGTTGCGAGGCGGTAACTGATTCGCGACCAGCTGCTGAGATCAGACTGTTCTTTTGGCCCAGAAAAGACCTCAGCCCATAGAACTCCACGAGCGTGACCAGCACGATCAACAAAAATCTGAGTCTGACGCCGCCCCTTTCTGCTCAATGCGTAACGTGTCACACGGCGATCCGCTTTTGCTGGCGGTTGGACCTTGTGAACTAGGCCATCCGAGCACAGCTGTTTCAGCTGAGCCTGAACTCGGGCCGGAGATGCGCTTGCTAGCCGCGCCAGTTCCGTCAAGTTCAACCCTCCTGGCTTGTCAGGGTTCTCGAGATGCCAGCAGACCATTGCCTGCGTCAAATTCAGACCAGAAGCTTCAAGCGCATCCTTCAGAAGCGATGCGACGTAATCACCCATGCGGATGAAACCAAGTAAGTGGCCAAGATCCATTTTGGAAAACCGTAACCGTCATGTTGCGACTTGTCGCAACCCAGCAACAAGAAAAAGAAAACGAAGCTGTTTAAAAAACAAGCACCTTATTCAAATTTTTGAATAACTATTCTGCCACCCCGGTTGCCTTGCGAAATGCAGTGCGTAGTGCAATTTGTCGCGCATTGAGTATCAGCTATTGAAGTAGCGAGCAAGCCCTGGACCGTACTTCATTTGGCCGGTAAATTGAGCTTATGACGTCGGAAACCCTAGCTGAACTCGAAGACAGCCAAAGTCAAATCCCCGCCAAATTGGCGAACCAATCGGACTCGCTACTGCGTGTCTCGATCGCACACCTCGTCGCGCGGTATGGGCTGGTTCTAGATGGGCATGCGTTGGTTGAGGTGCTGCGCTACCCCTCGTTAAGCGCACTCGAGCGATCGATGCAGCGTGGGCATTTGAGGCTGAATACCCTCAAGTTGCCGAACCGGCGGGGGGTTTTCGTGCACGCACAGGAGCTGGCCCAGTATCTGGTGCGAGCAAGTGAGAACGAGCAAGACGAATCGGAAGATTCCCAAACTGAGTCGCCAAAAAGGACTCGGATTGAGAAAGGAGCGTGAGCAGAAAAAGCGAAACAGAGTGCAGAAAGCGGAAGGCCCGGCTCAGATTGCAGTCTGAAACCAGGCCTTTGAGTCCGCATCCTTGGAAGGGATGCCCTCACTGTAACCCTTAGCGCCTCCAGGATCAACACCTGGTACGTTCGGGCGACCTTTCTCACCTTTTCCATTCTCCAGTTACTGCTAGTTGTTGTTTGTCGTCGCGTTTTTGCGACGAACAAACTCAACTGGCCTGGCGGAGCTTTGCCTGCAGCGCATGTGAAAGGGCCTTTGGCCATTTTGAAAGGCAAGTGAAGTGAAACGATCTGACTATGACATCTATGACTCGTTGCTCCGCAGCGACTTTACGCCTGCAAGCAGGAATCTACCTAAGGATGTAGAGCTGCCACGTGGGCTGAGCTGGGATATGTTGCCCAACTTGCCCTTCGCGAACCGCAAGACGCGACGCCTTATCACTCGATCGGGTGCGAGGGTGCGAGGGATCCATCAGCATCCACGTACTGGGCGGTGTGAGTGGGAGTCCAGTTTGGAGCGTAGCCTGTACACGCTTTTGTCCATGGCGGGCTCGGTCAGCCGGGTCTTTAGCCAGCCACTCGTTATCAATCTCAATTCAGGTGAGTACACGCCGGACGCCCTGGTGTTCCTAGTGACTGGCAAACGTGTGTGGATCGAGTGCAAGCCGCGGCGCCATCTTGATGACGAGGTGCGGGCTAAGTTGACCGAAGCCGCACTGACTTTTATGGCTGCTGGCGACCGCTTCGTCATTGTTGACGAGTCTTGCCTGGATGAAAACCTACCTACGGTGGCTAACGCCAGGCTGTTTTCTGCCTGGTACGGGCAGCCGATGGACATCGTGCCCCTGGTGAGTGAGCCGCAGACCTATGCTGCTTTGACAAGTCAATACGGCGTCCATGCCGTTAATCGCGCAGTCGCCCGTGGCGACATGGTGCTGGACTTTGGCATTGAACTGTCGCAGAAGTCGTTGTTGTGGACCCCTAAGAAAGGAGAGCTTTATGAGCCCGATTTCCTTCGTGCCTAAAGCGAGATTCAGGCTCCTTGGGCGTTTGCTGACGATCCTGGGGATGAAAAAAAAGGAAGAGCAGACACAACTCGAGGTCATGGATGAAGACGGCGTCGCCCATGTTTACACGCAGGATTTTCTGCTGGATCAGTACTCGAAACGAAACCTGCGGGCGGCAGATTTCATCCAGGAAGAGGTTGAGCGCCTAAGCCAGACGAGAAACCCTCTTCTTAAGCTCTTGAGTGACCTTGGGGAGAGCGAACGCAAGGAGGGAGAAAGAAATGCCAGCCTACTGAATGCAATCAACGAGGAAGGCGGATTTCATCGGGGTAACGCTGACTTCTGGAAGGGGCGCTACGCTGTGCTCTGTAAAGAGCATGGCTTCAAAAGAGCACCAGATAGGTCAACGGTTCAGCGTTGGTTGCGGAAAGCGCAAGGAGCGACAGACATTCCGTTGCAAATCATTCTTGCCCCCAAGAATGAACTCAAAGGCGGTCGAGGCAAGATCCGGCTGACATCGGATGTGGAGCAGATTGTCGAGACTTGCGTCCAGGACATCTATCTCTCAAGTGAGAACACGCCGCTTACAGACTGTCATACCGAGCTGGTGAAGCGAATTGCAACGGAAAACGAATTTCGCTACAAGCAGAACAAACTCAAGCCAGTTAGCTACGGGCAACTTCGGCGCTATGTTCAAGGCATCGATGCGTACGAAATCCACGCAACTAGATTCGGCAGAGAAAGCGCGGGAAAAAAGTTTCGCGTCTCCCGGAGCAACACAAACCGTGTACGGCGAGCTCTGGAGCGCGTCGAAGTTGACCATACGCCGCTAGATATTTTTGTTGTCGATGACGACGGAGAAGTCCTTGGGCGGGCTAATCTGACCATCATCATTGACAAGCGCACAAGGGCCATCCTCGGCTACAACTTGGGATTCGCAGGACCGTCAACGATCTCTGTCTTACGAGCGATCAAGCACGCTGTTAAACCAAAAACGTACTTGCAGGAAAAATTTCCTGAGGTCAAAAACGATTGGCCCATGTTTGGACTGATTGACCTACTGGCTATGGACAATGGTTCTGAGTTCCATGCTGTTCCATTCAAGACGACTGTATTCGATATGGGCATTACACAAGAGTTGGCCTATATGCCTAGAAAACTGCCCTACTACAAGGGACTAGTGGAGTGGATACAGAAGTATTTGAACAGCAGTATCTCTGCGGGCCAGCCAGGCGCAACGATGTCACATCATGAGCAACGCAACAAAGAGCGGCCGCCGGAAGAGTATGCAGTTCATACGCTGGACAGCCTCCACAAGATGATGCATATCTGGATCTGCGACTTCTATCACCCGAAGATTCAAAAGAAGTTGGGAACGAGTCCTTACAAGATGTGGAAAGAGTTGACGTCCCTGATGCCGGTACGGCTACCGGCTAGCCAAGAGCACCTGGATCTCGCTTGCACTATTCCGACCACTCGAAAACTCCAAGCCTATGGTGTGGAAGTTTGCTACCTGCGCACCTTCTGCAACGAAGAACTCGAGCGTCTGTTGAGGCGGTACGGCAAGTCCATCACGGTCGAGGTTCGATACAAACCCTACAAGCTAGACCGGGTCTGGGTGAAAGATCCAGGCACAAATGAGTGGTTCATTGTCGAGAACTACGACTTGGAAACGCGCAACACCACAGAATGGCAGCAGGAGCAAGCGCAAAAAATTATCAGAGACGAGATGAAAGCGCATGACATGGTGCTGTCACTCGCCGAGGCCCTAGAGAAACTACGGTCGATTGGAAGAAACCTTCAGAGCGCAAAACCGATGGCTCAACGCCGACGGGCATTGAAGATGCTGGGGCTCCTGCCAGAGGTCAATTTGATTGACGAACCAGTCGAGGCACCAAAGCCGGAGCAACCCAAGAAAGCCAAAACAACGGCGTCCCGTCCGGCTCCAAACGTAGTCAAGCCCGAGCTGGTTCGGGAAAAGCGTGCAGAACCTCCAGCGCCTTCCTATCAAAACAAATTGCCGACATCAGGCGGGTACTTCGCAGTCAAAGCGCTGCCGGTCATGTGATTCAGAAAAAGCACTATGTTCAAACACAGCAAAAATATTCAAGCCGTATTCACGCCTGCATTTGAGAAATGCTGGAACGAAGTTGGCGCGCTGCATGTGGAGCAGAAAACTCTTTCAGATCCGAAGAACTTCATGATCCTCGGGGTCTCAGGTGTCGGAAAGAGTACTTTACTCAGCAAATATAAGGAGAAACATAACGATGAGGAGAGCAAAGGCGCAGGCCGCGTACCTGTCGTAACGTTCAGTGCGCCTGCGGCGCCCACGCCAAAAGCCCTGATGCAGGCAATCAATAGGGCCCTTCGCGGGCCAGAGACCGGAACAAGTGCTGAACTAATGCAACGCGCTGTTCAGTACATCAATCACTTCAAGGTTGAGATGCTGTTCATGGATGAAGCACACCATCTGATTGATCGTGGGCGTATGAAGACACATGCGCATCTCGGAGATTGTTGGAAAGAATTCAGTGATCAAGTTGGGTGCTGCATCGGGATGTGTGGCGCTCCCCGGTTGAGGCTGCTTTTCGAAACGAATAACCAGCTGCGGAACCGCTGGTCCTCTAGTTTTGTGTTGCGCCCTTTCTCATATGACGATGGTCAAGAGGCACTTGCAGGTTTTGTTTTTACTTTGATACAGGAAGGTGTGTCGGAAAATTGCCAACAATTTCTGCTCCAGTCGGACACGATCTCTCGAATTCAATATGCAACAGACGGCGTTCCAGCGGTTGTGGTGAAGTTCCTGCGGAGTTTGAAGAAGGTGATGACGGGTTTGGGTGAGCTGGACATGACAGTGTTAGATAAGGCCTGGAATTTCCATGGCACAGCCAGGCTGCCGACACACCGACGCCCCTTCCACAGGGACTTCAACTTCGAGCGGCTTATGGGATATGAAGAACCTTTCTATCCCAGCTCGTTCGATGGGGATAACCATGCAAATTTCTCCTGACTTAATCCCAGGCCTTCCTCATGTGCCTCCGTACAAAGAGGGGGAGCTTATCCAGTCCCATCTGAGACGGATTGCGGACGCCAATCACATCAGCCTTGGCCATTTGAGTCAAATGCTGGCGGGAAAAACGCTTCCAACGACCGAGATCGAGCGCCGTCAACTTGCGGAACGCATCGCCGAAAAGTTGGGTCATCCATCGGATCAAGTGGAGTCGCTGACTCTGCCGGGCTACTTGCTCCGCCAGGGTAATAAGTCCTCTAGAAGACAAGTCTGCCCAGAATGTCTTTCCCAGGAGGCGACGCAGACTGCGCTGCTAGCGGAGCCCGCGTACGCCATCTGCCCTATACACGGCTTGGCACACCTTGTGAAGTGCCCAGCGTGTCACAGGCAGTTGCTGTGGGGTTTAGGGAAGCGGCACGCATGCTTGTGCGGTTTTGACCTCCGTAACGGTGAGCGCGTCAAAGTATCAGCGGACACCCTAGAGCTATTCCGTGCCTGCCTTGAGGATCGACCGCTGGCAGACTTGCAGACGGCATTGTCGGTTGATACGCCAGCTACCAGGATGGAGCGCCTGAGAAGTGCCCTGGACTATCTGTCGACTAGATGTCCTGCGGATGAAAGCCCTCAAAGGGCTCGTCAAAAGTCAATGTTATCCAACGCGGCGTATCAATGGGACAGCATCGGCATGCGTGTTGAAGCAAACCCGTTGCGATTGATCGATGTCGTGATGGATATTGAGATGCAACTGGTCTACACCCAGACAGACCCTGGGCGAGCAGTTTCAAGACCCGCGCAAATACGTGAGGCGATTTCCTGGGCTCATCTTCGTAATCTTGCGATGAATTCTCACCAGCGCGTGATAAATCTAGAACAGACAATCGACATCGGTTGGATCGCAGAGATGCATGGTCTTGAGCCCCAAGACGTACTTGCCGTTCAATTAGAAACCAATAATCACATCTCGCCTCCCCTTCGCAGTGAGATGCGATCACAGTTAGGCAAACTGAAGCGACAACGCGGAGACAACCCTGAATGGGAGACGCAGCGAATTGCTGATTTGATCAGTCTGGTCCAGGAGCTCAGGTCGGTTCATGAAACAGAGTGGCTGAAGCGTTTTCGGATTGACGAGAAGGCCAATCTGTTTGCTTTCGTTGCGGCCGGGTCGCTTCAACCGTGGGCACCCGTTCAGATAGAGAACTGGCATGTGCTCCAGAGTGACGTTGAACGGGCATTTCGACCGGTTTCCGGTAGGTCATTCCCAGATCTGCAGCGGAAAGAGAAGAGCGATATCTACGCGGTGAATTTTCTTCAGATCTTTAGTGCTGATGTCGCACCGGCCGACTGGCTTGGTTTGTCCTGGCGAGAGATTGGGGAACGCGTGGAAAAGCTTGTTCGAATGAGTGAATGGCCCATTAGTAGTCCAGGTTGCCAGCAGAACCAGTTAGCCGCTCCTCTCGGCTTCTGCTCATTCCTGAAGGGAGGGCCATTACTAGTATGCGGGGATTCGACAGAAAAGCATGGCCTTGAGAGACTCGTACTAGTTGGCGAATCCTGGGAGGCAGTAGCTCTTGAGCTCGAGCAGGTGTGTTTGCGAGCGCAGGCTAACTTTGCCGGACTAAATGATTGGCAGCGCGTTGCTGCCAATGTCGCCTGGGATTACGCGCTTAGTATGAAGTATGGTGAGTCCGAGGTTGTGGCGAGGAATAGGGCGAACGCCAAGATGGTAACGGTCGAACCCTTTCCTCATAAGACGCTGTGTGCAGTGATCGAGCAATATGAAGCTCCTTAAGGCTAGCAATTAGAAGGAGTCGCCGCAGCGGATAAATCGATTAAGTGGGCGCTGTGTTTGGATGTCTAAGAAAGAGATGAAGCATCCATAGCGCGGGTCGACTATTACTGCGTGAGTGCTGAGAAGAGTAGGAAGAGTTCCAAGGTGCTAGATTTACGTCTACTACGAGGTCGTGCCCAACGAGCCTCTCGGTTTGCAATCGCGCTTCTGACTGATACTCAGCTATTGCAGAGTCGGCGACATAGCCAAGTAGACCGCCGATCAGCTCATCGGTGTACGGTTCTTCCTCACGAAGAAACCGGCCAAGGCCTTCTTCACCAAGGTATCGGTGTTCTATGTCAGAGCGCTCTCTAAGCGGCTTGGCCTCAATCACGAGCTCTGGCCCATTCGGGATATACGTCTCGTAGCGTAGGTCCACTCGTTTTCGATGGCTGCCAGCCAATTGACTTGAGCGGGCGGGCTTCTCATAAGTGAAATGGATCTGCCGAAATTCATGAGTGGATGGGAGATGGCGGAGATAATCTTCGACGTAGTCACCGATCTCATAGGTCAGTGCATTTTCATCGGGGCGTGCGGTTTTACCCTTTTGGCCTTTCTTCGGTTTACGAATGGCGCCTTTCTTGCCGCAAAAATCTTGCCAATCACGAGTAAGACGTTCTTCAGCGTGCTTGAGCGTCAAGATCGTGCAGGTCAAAAGATGGCGCATGAACGCCGCTTTGGTATCGACATAGCCCGCTTGTGCGGGCAGCTCAGTTGTTGAGAGTGGATGCAATTTAGCCACGGCTTGTTTGCATGAGTTGTTGCATCACAGTTGCGCCGTCAGCAAACGCTGCTTCAATAGTCCAGTGTTGTCGCCCTGCAGGTTTGGAAAGTCTCGCAATAGGAGCGCTGTATGTGATTTGAAGGCTGTCAGAAAACTCCGCAACTCCAGGCATCTTGATATTGACGTCGCTACGCTCAAGTTGGTCGACTGGTTTTGAGCCGGAGTGCTTTGACAGAGATATATACAAGTTGTATTTATTCGATGATGTCTTAGGCACTTCAGTCCAGATCTCTGGTCCGCCTTCAAGACAAATAGGCCGAACCGAGAAATCCAAAGCCTGGGAGTAGAGGGCAATTTCGTCAGCTGTTGGCGTACTGTTGAGCGTAGTTGGGGTTCCGCCATCCTCAAACTCATGACGAAACTCGGTGTACTCGATTGCAGCTTGAGCACTCCAGTCGACGAGTTCGGCGCGTTCACAAAACAGCTTAGTCCGACCTTGATCGTCTGCCGCCAGAAACGTTTCGATAAATGGATCATCTAACCCCTGAAACGGAACTGGCAATGTCAGCAAGTCGTTCTTCTCAAGCCGAGTCCGATCTAAGATCCAAAGGCGCCCATAAAGCGCATAGAGATAGTTTGCGATGCTGGACTCAAAGAAGACGCCCAAGGCAAACAAAAAGCGCTGGCGCAAGCTTCGAACAGCAGCATTAGAGGTGGGCGTCGTAAAGAAAATCGCATTAATTGAAGAGTTAAATGCGACAGGTCGCCATGAATATGCGAGGTTCGTCATGCTTCGTGGGACCAGAAGCACATCTCCTGAAAATCGCCTCACGAAATTGGGCGCAATATCACCGATCACTGCGGGATCAAGGGCGACCTCTTCGCCGTCTGGGAGCAAGGAGAACTGAAAACCACGGCCAATAGTTTTGACACCTGGGGCAACGCGGATGTCATTGGCTTTGTTTTTGTCCGCACCGTGAAGAAATTCTGGGTTAAGGCCGGTCTGCGAGGGCGACCCACCTTTGCGAAGCTCAAGACCCAACGTCTTTAGCAATTGATTCAAAGGAAGCAGGCGTCCAACAGCGGTGCTGTCCGAGATGAATCGCTTAATGTGCCTATCGACTGGACGAAGCATCAGTAGCTCGAACCAGCTCTCCTCACTGCGCTGCAAGTCTCGCTGGATAACGGTCTGCACCTGGGCCCTGTCTAGGGTAATCAACCAGGGATCGTCATTTACCGCAGCAGGTAGTTGGGCGCGAGTTGGTGAATAGCTCCAAACCTTGGTCGAAGAGCTTGGTGGACGATTCCGTAGCAGCACCGCACATGCTGCTTGTCGGGCATGCGAGAACAACGTGTATCGTAAGTGTGAGAGATTGACCACGCCGATCAATTCGATGTCACGTGCAAGCGATGTCGGAAACTTTGATGCACTCGGACCCACCAACGACTTCGTTGGCAGTACCAGGGCTGCGATACCACCTTGTTTTAGAAGGTTATGTGCGGCCCACCAAAGAGTGTGTTCGGCCGCCTCGTTAGAGTCAACTCTGTCGCCCTGAATGACCTCAAGTCTGTCCGCATGTCGCGTAATGTCCTGGATTTGTTGCCAAGGCGGATTCCCGATAACAACGTCAAATTTATGCGCGCGAACGTCAGTAGTCTGAATATCGAAGACGTCAGAGCAAATAACGTTGGTCTTGGCAAGTGGCGGGAAAAGCGTCTCAGAAGCCTTTCCTGCAAGACATGAGTAAATGTCTTCCTGCTCGACGTACTCAAGCATCGTGACGTACAAGGAAAAGGCCGTAACAGAGTGTGCAGAGCGACTCTTCTCAATCGCAAAAATAGAATTGAGAAGAAGCTCCCGGAGTTTGGAGGCGCTTAGTGCAGAGCGCTTCTTGGTGGCCAGCTCGTGCTCAATGATGCGACGGAACGCGCCGACTACAAAGACTCCCGATCCTGCTGTGCAATCAATAACCCGCAGCTCGGACGTAAGGGGAATCTCATCTTCGAGACGATCTAAGACGAAGTCGACCAAGAATGGAGGCGTATAAAAGACACCTTGGAGCCTCTTGCCGTCGCTGTCTTCTGATTCAAGGAATTGCTCATAGATGGCCGAGAGCGTTTCGGTCTGGAGACTAGAAAGAGCAAACTCGAAAAAGCTGAGCTGAATCCCATCGGCCTGAAGGTCGTCGCCGAGTTTGATGCAATCCCGAAGCAATTGAACATCAGCATCAGAGAATCCTTGTCGCTCGGCTTTGTTCAAAGGGAAAATAGTCCCGTTTAGAACTTTGTCCAAGGCATCAAATACGCTCCAAACCAACGTGGTTGACAGCTTTGCTCCACGGTCCTCAAAGCAGCTCGTGGCCTGGAACTGCTGTAGCCATTCGTTCGAAATCAATCCGCGATCACGAAGAATATAAAAATAGAGGAAGCGACCAATGAGCGCATTGGCCGCTCGCGCTGTGACGTTGCTTTGCCGAACCAAGCGTGCGCTGAGTGCCCCTAAGGTGGACAAGAGGCGTTGGTCTACACGCGCACTTGGATTGATGCTGAAGTCTTTCCATGAAAGGGAGGACAGCAATCTAGTCGCGTTGAACTGATCAAGAGAAGTAAGCTTCGGCCCAAAAGAATTGCCAAGCGTAAGTTCCTCTGAAGGAATGGCCGAGATCTTGGATAGCCAGTCGGATTCTGTGAACGCGAAATCAAATCCTTCGCTCAAAAAGACCGTCTCAGGCGTACAAATGATTAGGAGAGGTACTAGTCCCTGGCTCCAGACTTTGCGATGCACATTAAGTCTGGCAGATTGCGCGTCTGTCGCCGTGGCGATATACAGAAGAGGTACGAATCGGCGTTTTTCAGTTCCGGTACCGGTCTGCCAAGTACCAAATGCACCTTGGACGCCCATGGTGTCACGTGCTTGGCGCAGTGCCCCAACGGGGCCACAAATTGCATCGAAACGCGATGCCTCAACCCACGCGTCCGAAGTGCGGAAGCCAAGGCGGTCGACAATTTGGTCGAAGGTGCGAGTCACGGCAATCTATCCCAACTAGGCGGCAGTCTTTGGGCCTGGGCGGCTGCCTGGCTTATGAAGAGTTCGAACATTGCTCGCATTCGAACCGCTTTCACCAATTGGGAAGACGTTGAAGCGCGCAAAAATGGTGGCGGGATCAAGGCCGCGATCCGCGCATTCACCAAGCAAGATCACCAGCATGGTGTATGTCCGCGGCACGGTGCCAGACTTCGCATAGTTCGACACCGAGCTTGGCCGAACACCCAAATAAGCTGCGAACTGATTGATAGTCAGTCCAGCCTTGCCCAGGTGTCGACGAAATTCCGAGTACGGCATCATGATTTTGAGATTGTCTCATGATTTTATGAGAAAGGCTCATTTCAAGCGCTCCGGGATCAAGGCGCTTATGTGCCATTTCTGCCGATTTTGGAGCTGGGCAATTATCTTGAAAAAGACAGGGGAAAAGGCGATTTCTATAGACAGAACGCAGGGGATCGTTTCTGAAGTTGTTGCCTAAGTCATTGATTTTTCAGAAGGATTTAGGGCATCTTCTTTGGTACCCTCCAAGAGGGGGCCCAAGGGGCTCGGTAGAATCGACCGATGGAAGCCTTTCTGATTTCGACCGGCCTGGTCGCGCTGGCCGAAATGGGCGACAAGACGCAGCTCCTGGCCCTCATCCTGGCGCTTCGTTTCCGCAAACCCTGGCCCATCGTGGCCGGCATCCTGGTGGCCACCGTGGTCAACCATGCTTTGGCCGGCGCCGTTGGCGCCTGGGTCACCACGGTGCTGGGACCGGTCTGGCTGCGCTGGATCCTGGGCCTGTCCTTCCTGGCCATGGCGGTCTGGATGCTGATTCCCGACAAGATCGACGACGAGGGCACCGACCGCGCGCCGCGCTGGGGGGTGTTCGGCACCACCGTGATCGCCTTCTTCCTGGCCGAGATGGGTGACAAGACCCAGATCGCCACCGTGATGCTGGCCGCGCAATACCAGGCCTGGGCCTGGGTGGTCGCCGGCACCACGCTGGGCATGATGCTGGCCAATGCGCCTGTGGTCTGGCTGGGTGAACGCATGACACGCCGCATCCCGATCCGCCTGGTGCACCTCGTCTCGGCGGGGATCTTCGTGGTGCTGGGCCTGGTGGTGCTGTTCGGCTGGGGCGCTTAGAGCCTGTCAGCCTTGATCCGGCTTGCGCCGGTAGATCACGTAGTAGGCCAGACCCACCAGCACACTGCCCCCGACCAGATTGCCCGCAATCACCGGCAGCAGGTTGCCCAGCATGCCGCCCCAGCTGACCGGGGTCGTGGCGCCCAGTGGGCCGAAATGCTGCAAGAGCATGGCCAGCGGCATCAGGTACATATTGGCGATGCTGTGCTCGAAGCCGGCAGCGACAAAGGCCATGATGGGAGGCACCACGGCCACCGCCTTGTCCACCACGCTGCGCCCGGCCATGGCCATCCACACAGCCATGCAGACCAGCACATTGCACAGTACGCCGCGGAAGAATGCCTGCAGTGGCGGCAGGTCCTGCTTGGCCAGGGCGATCTTCACCACCTGCTGCCCGATGGCACCGCCATTCAGATCGGTGTGCCCGCTGGCAAACACCAGCACGGCCAGGCCGGCCGCGCCGATGAAGTTGGCCCCGCACACCAGAACCCAGTTGCGCAGCACCTCGAAGCTGCTGATGCGGCCATCGGCCCAGGCCATGGCCAGCAGGTTGTTGCCGGTGAAGAGTTCGGCGCCGGCCACCACGACCAGCAGCAGGCCCAGCGAGAACACCAGGCCACCCCCGATGGCGCTGGCGGCAAAACCCAGCGTGGCATCCGACTTGACCAGCACAAAAAGCATGGCCCCCAGCCCGATGAAAGCGCCCGCGAGCACACCCAGCATCAACAGAGGCAGGGTCGGCAGGCGCGCCTTGCTCACCCCGACCGATTCGATGCGCTGGGCGATTTCACTCGGGGCGTAGGCGTCGGATCCGTACAGCTCGGACATGGTTACTCCGGTATCGGGTGGTGAAGACTTGGACTTATACTAATCCTCAGCGCCGATTTGAACCCGATTGCGGGCGCCGGAACCCTGGAGTTCCGAAGTTCAGCTAAACAGGCAAGGTGTTTCCGTCATCTGAGACCCGGCCCAGCTGAACGCTATGCCGGGTTTTGTTTTTTGAGCCACAGATGTTGATTGCCCAGCCTCAGGCCATGACCTTCGACGCCGCCCTGCCCCTGCAGAGCGGCGCGAGCATCCGCGGCTACACGCTGGCCTACGAGACCTACGGCACGCTCAATGCCGACAAGTCCAACGCCGTGCTGATCTGTCACGCGCTCAATGCCTCGCACCATGTGGCCGGCGTCTACGAAGGCCAGCCGAAAAGCGAGGGCTGGTGGGACAACATGATCGGCCCGGGCAAGCCGGTGGACACCGACAAGTTCTTCGTGATCGGCGTCAACAACCTGGGTTCCTGCTTCGGCTCCACCGGTCCCATGCACGTCAACCCGGACACGGGCAAGGTTTACGGCGCCGATTTCCCGGTGGTGACGGTGGAAGACTGGGTCAGCGCCCAGGCGCGCCTGCTCGATGCCCTGGGCATCCAGACCCTGGCGGCCGTGATGGGTGGCAGCCTGGGCGGCATGCAGGCCTTGAGCTGGACGCTGCAGTACCCGGGGCGCGTGCGCCACGCCGTGGTGGTGGCCAGCGCGCCCAACCTCAATGCCGAGAACATTGCTTTCAACGAGGTGGCGCGCCGCGCCATCGTGACCGACCCGGATTTCCATGGCGGCCATTTCTACGAACACGGCGTGATCCCCAAGCGCGGTCTGCGCATCGCCCGCATGATCGGCCACATCACCTACCTGAGCGACGACGTCATGAACGAAAAGTTCGGGCGCGAACTGCGCAGTGCCGTGGCCGGCACGGTGCGCGAGGGCTACCAGTACACCACGCAGGACATCGAATTCCAGATCGAGAGCTACCTGCGTTACCAGGGCGACAAGTTCAGCGAGTACTTCGACGCCAACACCTACCTGCTGATCACCCGGGCGTTGGACTATTTCGACCCGGCGCGCCGGCACGATGGCAATCTGAGCCGCGCGCTGGCGGCCGCACGCTGCAAGTTCCTGCTGGTGAGCTTCAGCACCGACTGGCGCTTTTCACCCAAACGCAGCCGCGAGATCGTCAAGGCCCTGCTCGACAACCGGCGCGAACTCAGCTACGCCGAGATCGATGCGCCGCATGGACACGACGCCTTCCTGCTGGACGATGCGCGCTACATGAAGCTGGTGCGCTCCTATTTCGAGAATATCGAGGGAGAGCTCAGGTCATGAGCGATCGCCGGACCCTGGAAACCATCGCCAGCCTGGTGCCGCAGGGCGCCCGTGTGCTGGACCTGGGCTGTGGCGACGGCGCCTTGCTGGCCCATCTGCAGGCCACGCGCGGCTGCAGCGGCTACGGCATCGAGATCGCCGACGACAACGTGCTGGCCTGCGTGCGGCGCGGCGTCAACGTCATCCAGCTGAACCTGGACGAGGGCCTGTCCCTGTTCGAAGACCAGAGCTTCGACGTGGTCCTGCAGATCGACACCCTGCAGCACCTGCGCAATGCCGAAACCGTGCTGCGCGAGACCGCGCGCGTGGGCAAGACCGGCATCGTGGCCTTTCCCAATTTCGCCCACTGGCCGAATCGCCTCAGCGTGCTGGGCGGGCGCATGCCCGTGACGCGCCGCCTGCCCTACCAGTGGTATGACACACCCAATATCCGTGTCGGCACGCATGCCGACCTGGAAGTGCTGGCCCAGCGCAACGGCCTGCAGATCCTGGACAGCTTCGGCCTGCACAATGGCCGTCTGCGGCGCTTCATGCCCAATCTGCTGGCTAGCACTGCGGTGCTGAAGTTTTCGCGTTGAAGCCCGACGTAGAACGGAGTCTTGTCCAATGGCCGTGAACCCGGAGATGAGTAGCCAGGACCACGCCGCCCGCGCCCGCAGTTTGCTGGCCGGAGCCACCGAGGTGTTTGATGCCGCCGCCGTGCAAACCGCGATGGACCGTGTGGCCGCGCAGATCAACGCCCGTTTTGATACCGACGGTGCCCCCGCCTTCCCGCTGGTGCTGGGGGTGATGGGTGGGGCGGTGGTCTTTGCCGGCCAGATCCTGACGCGCTTCACCTTCCCCCTGGAGTTTGATTACATCCACGTCACCCGCTATGGCGCCAAGGACCAGGGCGGTCGGGTCGAGTGGAAAGTGGAGCCGCGTGCCGAGGTGCGCGGACGGACCGTGATCGTCCTGGACGACATCCTGGACGAGGGAGAGACCCTGGCCCATGTGAAAGAACGCCTGCTGGACATGGGCGCGGCCGAGGTGCTGCTGGCGGTGTTTGCCGACAAGGACATCGGCAAGGCCAAACCCGCGCGGCCGGATTATGTGGGTCTCGTGCTGCCCAACAAATTCGTGGTCGGTGTAGGTATGGACGCTTACGGCTACTGGCGTAACCTGCCCGGTATCTGGGCGCTCGACATCTGAGTTGATGCGCCTAGCAGGGCGCAGCGCTTCAAGTCCCGTAGCCCATGGTCCGGGGCAGCCAGAGCACGATTTCGGGGAACAGGGTGATCGCTACCAGCAGCCCCAGCAGCATCACCAGGAAAAGCCAGCCTTCGCGCATCATCTCGCCGATGGGAATACCGGTCAGGGCCTTGGTGACGAAGAGCAGCATGCCGAAAGGCGGATGGATCAGGCCGATCATCATATTGAGCACCACCAGCACGCCGAAGTGCACCAGGTCCACACCCAGCATCCTGGCCGCGGGCAGCAGCATGGGCACGAAGACCAGCAGTAGCACCGAGACGTCCAGGAAACAGCCCAGGACCAGGAACAGCGCGTTCACCATGAACAGGAACTGCAGGCGGCTCAGCTGCAGGCTCTCGACCCAGGCCGCCATCGCCTGGGGCACCCCTTCGGCCGTGAACGCATAGTTCAGCATGAAGGAGCCGGCCAGGATGATGGTGATCACCGCGCTGGAGCGCGTGGACTCCAGCACCACGCCCCAGAAGGAACGCCAGCTCAGCGCGCGGAACACCACGGCCGCCAGGACCAGCGCATGCAGGGCCGCGACGGCCGCGGCCTCGGTGGGCGTGAAGGCACCGGAGTAGATGCCGCTCAGCAGCACGATGGGCATGGACAGCGGCAACGCCCCGCGAAACAGGATGCCCGGCCATTCCTTGAGCGGCACCGGGGCCTCGCGCGGCATCTGGCGTTTGTGGGCGATGTAGTGCACCACCCCCATCATGAGCAGCGTCATGCACACCCCCGGCACCACGCCACCGAGAAACAACGCGCCGACCGAGGCGCCCGACACCAGCGCGTAGATCACCATGGGAATGGAGGGCGGGATGATGGGCCCCAGGGTGGCGCTGGCCACGACCACGGCGCCGGCGAAGCCGCGGCTGTATCCGGGCTTTTTCAGCATCTGCTTGATCGTGACCAGGCCCGGCCCGGCGGCGTCGGCTATGGCGCTGCCGCTCATGCCCGAGAAGATCACGCTGACCAGGATGTCTACCTGGGCCAGGCCGCCACGCATACGACCGACCAGGATGCGGCAGAAGTCGAAGATGCGTTCGCTGACCGTGCCCGCGTTCATGATGTTGGCGGCGAAGACGAACAGAGGCACCGCCAGCAGCACGTAGCTGTTGTATAGGCCGTTGCTGACCTGCTCGGCCACCAGGCCCAGGTCCTGGCCCTTGACCAGCAGGTAGGCCACCCCGGCCATCAGCATGGAAAAACCGATGGGCATGCGCAAGAGCATGCCGGCCAGCACCACGCCCACCAGGGCCCACAGGGCCAGGCTCATGAGGAGTGCTCCAGGTCTTCCAACTCCTGGCCCCGCCAGGTCAACCAGAGGCCATGGAGGCTGCGCCACACCAGGGCCAGCAGCAAAAACACGAAGGGCAGGAAGACCCACTCAAAGGACAGGCCGAGCACGGGTGTGCCTTCGCGCCCCATGAAATGCACATAGTCCCAGCTGGCCGGGATGGCCACCGCCGCCAGGCCGCCGATCAGCAGATGGCCGGCGAAACGCATGATGCGGCGCACGGGCCGGCTGGCGCTGTTCCACAGCAGGTCGAACACCACGTGCTCGCGCTCGGGCACCATGAAAGCCGAAGCCCAGAGGATGACCCACAGGTAGAGCACCACCGCCAGCTCGTCGGTCCAGGGCAGGGGGCGGTCAAAGCCGAAGCGGGCCGTGATCTGCACCAGGAAGACCCCGAACAGGCACAGGAACATCAGTCCGCCCAGGGTCTGGGCAGCCTTGCGCAGCAGGCCCATGGATCAGCGCGTGGCGTTGATGCGTTCGAGCAGGCCGGCCGGCCAGACCTTGGCGTAGTCCGAGCGGGCGTAGCTGTCCTGGACCGACTTGCGGAAGGCCTCGACATCGGGTGTGCTCACTTGCAGGCCCTGTTGCCGGAAGAAGTCGACCAGCTGTCCTTCTTCCTTGATCCGGTTTTCGTTGTTGAACTTCGAGGCAGCCTGTGCCGCGGCCATCACGTTCTGTTTCTGCGCCGGCGTCAGAGCGTTCCAACTCTTGTTGGAGATGGTGATGAAGAGGCTGTCGACCAGATGCTGGGTCAGCACCAGCTGTTTGGTCACCTCGTAGAACTTGGCGGCCCGCGCCGTGGGCAGCGGGTTGTCCTGGCCGTCGATGGTGCCGGTCTTCAGGCCCAGATAGACCTCGCCGAAGGCCAGCGGCGTGGCGGTGGCGCCGAGCGCTTCGCCCAGGAACAGCCATTCCTTGGTGCCGGGCATGCGCAGTTTCACACCCTTGAGGTCGGCCGGCGTGCGCACCGTGCGCACTTCGCGCAGGTTGAGCTGGCGTGTGCCCAGATAGACCGTGGACAGCACGGTCAGGTCCATCTTGTCGGACACGGTCTTGAACAGCTCGGTGCCGATCGGGCCGTTGAAGACCTTCTGCTGATGCTGCGGGTCCCGCACCACATAACCGGCGGTGAAGATCGAGAAGGCGGGCACCAGCTTGGCGATGTCGAAAGCCGAGATCGAGGCCAGCTCCAGGTTGCCGCGCGCCATGGCGGCCGGCTCGGTACCCTGCTTGAACAGCGCGGCGTTGAGGTTGATCTGCACATCGAACTGGTTCGGGGCGGATTTCTCCAGCGAGTCCTTGAACACGGTCCACATTTTTGCGTGCCAGTCGTCGGGCACGGCGGGGGAGGAGATGCGCAGGGGAATCTTGGCCTGGGCCAGGGCCGGCTGGGCCAGGCCGCAAAGAGCCGTGGCGCAGGCGAGCAGCAGGCCGCGGCGCAGGGGGGAGGCTGTAGTCACGGGGGTCTCCTGATAGTTTTGAGAGTGTAAGCAGGCCGGGGATGAATATACTGGCAGCGGCCCAGCATTTCGACAAGGATGCGCATGAATACCCGTGCTCCACTAACCGTGCTCGATACCGCCCAGGCGCTGGAGGAGATCAGCCGCGCCTGGGACGGGGATATCCTGCGCCAGCTCAGCGATTACATCGCCATCCCGGCCAAGTCGCCCATGTTCGACCCCTTATGGGCCCAGCACGGTTATATCGATACCGTGGTGCGCCATGCGGCCACCTGGGTCGAGGCACAGAAGGTCGAGGGCCTGAAGCTGGAGGTGATCCGCCTGGAAGGCCGCACGCCCGTGATCTTCTTCGAACTGCCGGCCAGTCGCGGTGAGGGCGAGGCCCCGGTGTCAGCCCAGACCGTGCTCATGTACGGCCACCTGGACAAGCAGCCCGAGTTCAGCGGCTGGCGCCATGACCTGGGCCCCTGGACGCCCAAATACGAAGACGGCAGGCTCTACGGCCGCGGCGGGGCCGACGACGGCTACGCCGTCTACGCCAGCATCGCGGCCATCGCCGCGCTGAAAAGCCAGAAACTCGCGCATCCGCGCATCGTCGGCCTGATCGAGACCTGCGAGGAAAGCGGCTCCTACGATCTGCTGCCTTATGTCGATGCCCTGCGCACGCGCCTGGGCGATGTGGGCCTGGTGGTCTGCCTGGACTCCGGCGCCGGCAATTACGACCAGCTCTGGCTCACCACCAGCCTGCGCGGCATGGCCAGCGGTGTGCTCAAGGTGGAGATCCTGACCGAAGGCGTGCATTCGGGCGACGCCAGCGGCGTCGTGCCTTCGAGCTTTCGCATCCTGCGCCAGGTGCTGGACAGGCTGGAAGACAGCAAGACTGGTCGCCTGTTGCCGCAGAGTTTTCATTGCGAGGTACCCGCCGAGCGCCTGGCGCAGGCACGCGCCACGGCCGCTATCCTGGGCGAGGAACTGTACAAACGCTTTCCCTGGGTGCATTACGACTGCGAGGGCGACAGCCGCGTGGCCTTGCCCATGACAACGGACCCGCTGCAGGCCCTGCTCAACCGCACCTGGGTGCCGACGCTGAGTGTCACCGGCGCCGAAGGCCTGCCGGACCTGCAGAACGCCGGCAATGTGCTGCGCCCCCACACCGCTTTCAAGCTCTCGCTGCGCCTGCCGCCCCTGGTGGAGGCCGCCACGGCGGTGCAGGAACTCAAGACCCTGCTGGAAGACAACGCGCCTTACCAGGCGCGCGTGACCTTCGAGGGCCTGAGTTCGGCCACCGGCTGGAACGCGCCAGCGACGGCGTCCTGGGTCGCGCAGGCGCTGGACGAGGCCTCGCGCAACTTCTACGGCGCACCTTGCGGCTACATCGGCCAGGGCGGCACCATCCCGCTCATGAACATGCTGTCGCGCGGTTTCCCGAAAGCCCAGATGATGGTCTGCGGTGTGCTCGGCCCCAAGAGCAATGCCCACGGCCCCAACGAGTTCCTGCACGTGCCCTATGCCCGCAAGCTGACCGCAGCCGTGGCGCAGGTCATCGCCCGGATGGCCTGAGAGGCTGCGAGCAAATTGCCCATGGCCGCTCATCCCCCTCAAACCCCCCCACTCGGCGTTGCAAATGCGCGCCGTAGCCCGAGCTACGGCTGTGCTTTGCGCCTGGATTGGGAGTGTTTGCGTGGCCTGCTCGACCACGGTCAATTCACTCTCAGCCTCTGAGGACGAGCGCATGCCGGAATCCACCCTGACCACTTTTGTCGCCGCCGACGGCGACAACCTCGCCATCCAGGACTGGCCGCTCGATCCCAGCACCCCGCTGCGCGGTGTGGTGCTGCTGGTGCACGGCCTGGGCGAACACGCCGGGCGTTACGACGAGCTGGCGCAGCGCCTCAACAGCTGGGGTTTTGCCGTGCGTGGTTATGACCAGTACGGCCACGGCGAGTCCGGTGGCGCGCGCGGGGGCCTGCCTTCGGACAACCGCCTGGTGGAGGACCTGGCCGACGTGCTGGGCAGCACGCGCAAGCGCATGGACGCCGGTTTGCCGCTGATCCTGCTGGGACACAGCATGGGGGGCCTGGTCGCGGCGCGACTGGTGGCCCTGGGCCTGGCGCCGGTGGATGGCCTGGTACTGTCCTCACCCGCCTTCGACCCAGGACTCAACGCCATCCAGCAATTGCTGCTGGCGGTGCTGCCGGCCATCGCCCCCAATTTGCGCGTCGGCAACGGTCTCGATCCGAAATGGATCTCGCATGACCCGCAGGTGGTACAGGCTTACCGGCAGGACAAGCTGGTTCATGACCGGATTTCCGGGCGGCTGGCACGTTTCATTGCCGATGGGGGCGCCGCGGTGCTGGCTGCGGCGCCGTTATGGCAGGTGCCCACGCTGCTGCTGTATGCGGGCAGCGACCGGCTGGTCAGCCCGCGCGGCAGCGCGGCCTTTGCGCAGGCGGCGCCGGCCCGGGCCGTGACGACCCACTGCTTCAAGGACCTCTACCACGAGATCTTCAACGAACTGGAGCGCGAACCGGTCTACGCCCGCTTGCAGCAGTGGCTGGACCAGTGGTTCTGAGGCGGCTCAGGCCCCCGTGGCCGCCTGGCGGCGCAAGGCCAGCCACATCAGCGCGAAGCCGGTCAGCGCCACCGGCACCAGTGAGCCGACGTTGAGCAGCCACCAGCCCTGTGTGGTGACCAGCGCGCCGGAGGCAAACGAGGTCAGGGCCATGACGGCAAACACGGCGAAATTGATGGCGGCCTGGGCGCGGTCCTTCTCTTCCGGCCGGTAGGCCTGCAGCGCCAGTGTGGTGCTGCCGGTGAACAGGAAGTTCCAGCCCACACCGAGCAGGAACAGGGCGATGAGGAACTGGTGCAGGTCCACGCCCGTGAGGGCGATCGCGATGCACAGGAAGTTGAGCAGCACGCCGACGCCCATGATGGTCAGCGTGCCGAAGCGCTTGATCAGGTGGCCGGTGAAGAAACCGGGCGCAAACATGCCGATCACGTGCCATTGCAGCACCAGCGCCGCATCGTCGAAGGGATAACCGCAGACCTGCATGGCCAGCGGCGTGGCGGCCATCAGCAGGTTCATGACGCCATAACCGAGCGCAGCGCCCACGGCGGCCACGAAAAACAGGGGCTGGCGCGCGATCTCCCAGATCGGCCGGCCGCCCGAAGCGCCCGGCGCCGCCTTGGGCACGGCCGGGAAGCGCACGAAGGCCATCAGCGCCATGCCGAGCACGGCGACCACCGCCAGCGCCAGGTAAGCGCCGGCAAAAGGCGTGGCCAGCACATTCTTGGTGTACTTGGCCAGGTTCGGGCCGATGATGGCGCCGATCAGGCCGCCGGCCAGCACCAGCGAGACGGCTTTTTCGCGGTAGCTGGGCGCTGCCAGTTCGGCAGCGGCAAAACGGTAGAGCTGGCCGTTGGCGCTGTAGTAGCCGGCCACCACGGTGGCCGCCACCAGCAGCCAGAAATTGTTGCTCCAGGCCGCATAGGCGCACAGCAGGGCCGACAGCAGCGCCACCCCCAGGCCGATCTGGAACGAGGTCTGACGACCGTAGCGCACCTGCGAGCGCGCTACCATCCCGGTGCTCAAGGCGCCGCCGACCACGTAGCCCATGACCGGCAGCGTGGCCATCCAGCCCAGCGGGGCCAGACTCAGGCCCACCAGGCCGTTGATGGCGATGAATACGACGTTGTTGGTGAGGAAGAGGCCCTGGCAGATCGCCAGCAGCAGCAGGGGACGGTTCATGGGCCCAGTGTAAGGCTTGCGAGGGCGGCCAGCGGGGCCGTTTCGGCACGCAGCGTGCGCGCGCCCAGGCTGACGGGCACAAAACCCTGGGCACGCGCCGCCTGCTCTTCGGCGGGGCTCAAGCCGCCCTCCGGGCCGGAGAGGAAGACCACGGGCTGCGACGACAAGCGTGCCATCTGCAGCGACAGCGGAATGCTGTCGGGCTGCAGCGACAGCAGCAGGCGCTGCACCGGCAGGCCGGAGGCGAGCCAGGCAGCGACCGATGACACGGCATGCACGGTGGGCACGCGGTTGCGGCCACTCTGCTCGCAGGCCGCGATGGCCACGCCCTGCCAGTGGCTGCGTTTCTTCTCGGCGCGCTCGCCGCTCAGGCGCAGCACGCTGCGTTCGGCCTGCAGCGGCTGCAGGCTGGCCGCGCCAAGCTCGGTGGCCTTCTCGACCAGCCAGTCCATGCGCTCATTGGCCGGCATGCCCAGGGCCAGGTGCACTTCGCGCGGGGCTTCGCGTTCGATGGCGGTGTGCGCGGCAACTTCCACCAGCACCTCGCTGCGGCCCATGCGGGTGATGCGGGCTTCGCATTCGCCCCCTACGCCGTTGAACAGGGTGATCGCGTCGCCAGGCTGCAGGCGCAGCACCTGCACGTGGCGCGCGGCCCCGTCGGGCAGTTCCAGCGTGGCGCCGACGGGCAGCGGCGTGGGACAGTGAAAACGTGGCATTCAGACGCGGCCGTAAGCGTAGCCGCTGACCTCGTGGATGCCCTCGACCTCGTCGACCAGACGCAGCAGGGGCTTGAGCTCGATGTAGCGCGAGCAGGTGGCGCGGATGTAGGCGATGAAACGCGGTGCATCGGCCAGGTACTGCGGCTTGCCGTCGCGCAGGGTCAGACGGGCGAAGATGCCGGCCACCTTGAGATGGCGCTGCAGGCCCATCCACTCGACCCCGCGGTAAAACTCGCCGAAGTCGTCGCCCACCGGCAGGCCGGCGGCCCGCGCCTGTTGCCAGTAGCGGATGGTGACGTCGAGCACGAAGTCCTCTTCCCAGCTGAGGAAGGCGTCGCGCATGAGGCTGGCGATGTCGTAGGTGATGGGGCCGTAGACGGCATCCTGGAAGTCCAGCACCCCGAGTCGCGGCTCTGCCGCATCGCCCGGGATCATCAGGTTGCGCGGCATGAAGTCGCGGTGCACGTAGACGCTGGGCCAGGCCAGATTGCGCTCGATGATCAGGCTGAACATCCGGTCCAGCGTCTCGCGCAGCTTGCCCTCGACCGCCACGCCGCGGTGGCGGCCCAGGTACCACTCGGGGAAGAGCTCGAGTTCGCGCCGCAGCAGGGCCGTGTCGTAGGGAGGCAGCACGTCCGGGCGTGAGGCCTTTTGCCACTGGACCAAAGCATCGACGGCCTTCAGGTACAGCGGCAGGTTGGCGCCGGCGTTTTGCGGGTCGATGAGCTGCATCATGGTCTGGCTGCCCAGGTCGGACAGCAGCATGAAACCCTGGGTCTCGTCCCAGGCCAGGATCTGCGGGACGTGGAGCCCGGCCTGCGCCATCAGGCCGGCCAGTTGCACGAAGGGCCGGCAGTTTTCCTTGTCTGGCGGGGCGTCCATGATGATGCGGCTGCCCTGCTCGCTGTCGATGCGCAGGTAGCGCCGGAAGCTGGCGTCCGCCGAGGCCGGGCGCAGGCTGGCGGGGTGGAGGCCCTGGGCATCGGCCAGGCTGAGCAGCCAGCGGTCAAAAGCGGCCGCACGCTGTGGATGGGACCAGGACACGGCAGGCGCGGAGCCTCCCGCGGTGGCGTGGGTGGCGGAGTGGGAAGTGGACAGGCTCATGGATAATCCATTCTACAAACCCTGCTACCCCTGAGCCCCTGCGTTTTGTCCATTCCTTTGCGTCCCGTGCTGAAACCACTGGCACTGCTGGCCTGTGTGCTGTGGCAGGGCGGTGGGGCGCATGCCCAGCAGGCATCGGCCCTGCCGGAGCCCTTGCAGCTGCGCATGAGCCCACAGTTGCAGGAACGCATCCTGCCGGAGCAGCGCAACGCGTCCCCCACGTTCGTGACGGGCCAGCAACTCGCGGCCCAGACCGATAGCGAACTGGTCCTGGAAGGCCAGGTTGAGCTGCGGCGCGCCGACCTGGTGATCCGGGCCGACCGCCTGGAGTATGACCAGGCCCGTGATCTGGCGCGTGCGCGTGGCCACGTGCGCATCAACCAGGCGGGCAATGTGTTCGAAGGTTCGGCCCTGGATCTCAAGATCGACGCTTTCGAAGGTTTCGTCGACCAGGCGAATTACCAACTGCGCTCCAACGAGGCGCATGGTGAGGCGGATCGTATCGATTTTCTCGACGACAAGCGTTCCGTGGTGCGCAACGCCACTTTCACGACCTGTCAGCGCCTCCCCGGGGCGGACTGGATGCCGGATTGGTTGCTACGGGCGGCCACCATGCGCTTTGACAGCGAGGAAGAGACGGCCGAGGCCGAGGATGTCACGCTCACCTTCAAGGAAGTCCGCCTGCTGGGCCTGTCCTCCCTGACCTTCCCGCTGACGGAAAACCGCAGGTCCGGTTTTCTGCCGCCGACCCTGGGCGCCGACAATATCAGCGGCACGGAAGTGACCGTCCCCTACTACTGGAACATCGCGCCCAATCGCGACGCCACCTTCTACCCCACGGTGATGAGCAAGCGGGGTGTGAATTACGGCGGGGAGTTCCGCTATCTCGAAGAGGCTTACCAGGGGCGCCTACGGGTCGACTACCTGCCCGATGACCAACTGCGTAAGCTGGACCGCTGGGGCCAGTCCTACCAGCACCTCGGCACCCTCGGCAGCGGGCCAGCCGGCCAGCTGGGCCTGAACCTGAACCTGAACCGCGTCAGTGATGACAATTTCTGGCGCGACTTTCCGCGTGGAACGACGTCACTGACGCAGCGCCTGCTGGCCAACGACATGTCCTTGAACTGGCGTCGTGACGCCTATTCGGCGACCTTGCGTACCCTCCAGTGGCAGACGCTGCAGGACCCGCTGGCGCCGATCGTTCCCCCCTATGACCGCATGCCCCAGCTGGTGGCGCGCTACCAGCAGCCCGATGCCGGTGGCTTCGATGTGGGGCTGGAGGCCGACTACACCGACTTCCAGGCCGATCGCCAGCTCACGGGCCAGCCCAATGCCCAGCGCAGCGTCCTGCGCGGGCAGCTCAGTTATCCCATGCTGGGCGCGGCGGGTTTCATCGTGCCCAAGGTGTCCATGCACTCGGTCAATTACAACTTCGATACGGCGCTGGCCACCGGCCAGCAACAGGCCGGGCGCAGCGTGCCGAGCTACAGCCTGGACAGCGGCCTGGTTTTCGAGCGGGAAACCAGTTACTTTGGCAACAGCTTCCGCCAGACCCTGGAGCCTCGCCTCTTCTACACCTACACACCCTATGTCGCGCAGAACCACCTGCCCAATTACGACTCGGGTGCGCTGGACTTCAACTTTGCCAGCATCTATGCAGAAAACGCCTTTGTCGGCAATGACCGGATTGCCGACAACGATCTGCTGACGGTGGGCCTGTCCAGTCGCCTGCTGGATCCCGATAGCGGAGCCGAGATCGTGCGCCTGGGCATCGCCCAGCGCGTGCGTTTCGAGGACCAGCGTGTGACCCTGCCCGGAGGCACGGTCTCGCCCAAGGGCATCAGCGACATCCTGCTCGGGGCGGGTCTGACGATCGATCCGCGCTGGTACGTCGATACGACGGTGCAGTACAACCAGGAAACCGGCGAGTCTGAGCGCGCCACGGTCAGCACGCGCTACAACCCCAGCAACTACCGGGTCGTCAACCTGGCCTACCGTTACCAGCGCAACCTCAGCGAACTGGTGGATGTGGGCTGGCAATGGCCGCTGAATGATCTCTGGGGCGATCGCGGGCAGGACCTGGGCCGCGGCCGCGGCGAGGGCACGGGGCGCTGGTACAGCGTGGGGCGGCTGAACTACAGCCTGCAGGACCGCAAGCTGGTCGATTCCGTACTCGGACTCGAGTACGATGGGGGCTGCTGGTTGGGCCGTATCGTCCTCGAACGGCTGCAGACGGGCCTGGTGACGAGCACCCAGCGCATCATGTTCCAGCTGGAGTTCGTGGGCCTCTCGCGTTTGGGCATCGATCCCCTCCAGACCTTGCGAAGAAACATACCGCGCTACCAGATCCTGCGTGAGCAGGTGGACCCCCCCAGCCGGTTCAGCAATTACGATTGACCCCATGAAGCGTTACCAATTCCCTGCCCTGATCCTGGCGGCCATCACTTGCCTGCCGGCCGGGTCCCAGGGCCTGCGCCCCCCGGGTACCCCGGCAACGGGGCCATCCGCCGCGCCCCCGGCGGTCGCGGTGCTGGCGTCGGGCGTGCGTTCCGCCGACTTCATCGTCGCTGTGGTCAATGCCGAGCCCATCACCAATCTGCAGGTCAGCGCCGAGGTCGAGCGCGTGCGCCGCCAGCTGGCTGCCCAGCGCCAGCCGGTGCCGGATGCGAGGGAGCTGGCGCGCCGGGTGCTGGATCAGCTGATCAGCGAGCGTACCCAGCTGCAACTGGCGCGTGAACAGGGCCTCAAGATCGACGAGCCTTCGATAGACCAGGCCGAGCAGTCCGTCGCCAGCCAGAACCAGCTGACGGTTGCGCAGCTGCGCCAGCAACTGGAGCGCGAAGGCATGGACCGGGAGCGTTTCCGCGAGCAATTGCGCGACCAGCTGCTGCTGACCCGTCTGCGCGAACGCGAAGTGGAGGCCCGTGTGCGCGTCAGCGATGCGGAGGTGGACCAGTACCTCGCCGAGCAGCAGGAGCGCAGCGCCGATCCCGCCACCCTGATCCTCAACATGGCCCACATCCTGGTGGCCGTGCCCGAAGGGGCCAACGAACAGCAGCAGGCCGAACTGCAGGCCAAGGCGCAGCGCGTTTTGCAGCGCGCGCGCGCCGGTGAAGATTTTGCGGTGTTGGCGCGTGAATTTTCCGATGCGGCCGACCGCGCCAACGGCGGCCAGCTGGGCCTGCGCACAGCTGACCGCTATCCGCCCCTGTTCCTGGAGGCTACCCGCACGCTGGCCCCGGGTGATGTCACCGGGCCCGTGCGCTCAGGGGCCGGTTTCCATGTCATCCAGCTGATCGAGCGGCGCCAGCCCGGGCTGCCGCCGACGACCGTGACGCAAAGCCGTGCACGCCACATCCTGCTGGTGCCCAGCACCCAGCTCGATGAGGCCCAGGCGCGCGACAAGCTCAACGATTTCCGCCGCCGCATCGTGGCGGGCGAAACCGACTTCGCCACACTGGCGCGCCAGCACTCGCAGGACGCCAGTGCAGCCCAGGGCGGCGATCTGGGCTGGGCCAACCCCGGCATGTTCGTGCCCGAGTTCGAGCGGGTCATGAACCAGCTGGCGCCCGGCCAGATCGGCCAGCCCCTGATCTCGCGTTTTGGTGTGCACCTGATCCAGTTGATGGAGCGACGCAATGCCAGTCTGAGTGCGCGCGAGCAGCGAGAACTGGTGCGCAACATGCTGCGCGACAAGAAATACGACGAGGTCTACAACAACTGGGCACGTGATGTGCGCGCACGCGCCTATGTGGAGTTGCGCGAAGCGCCACAATAAAATGTTGGCCCCCACGCTTGTCACTCTGTGTACTGCGCTGCCCCCCAAGGGGGCCCTCGCGCCTTGGGGCGGCCCGGCGGCACTCAAGGCCTCATCACGATGAGACACATTCCGCGCAAGCGTTTCGGCCAGCATTTCCTGACCGACGCCGGCATCATCGACGGCATTGTGCGCGCGATCGATCCGCGGCCGGGTCAGGCCATGGTCGAGATCGGCCCCGGGCTGGCAGCGCTGACACAGCCCTTGGTCGAGCGCCTGGGGCGCCTCATGGTCATCGAGCTGGACCGGGATCTGGCCACGCGCCTGCGTGCCCATGCGCAACTGGTGGTGATCGAGTCCGATGTGCTCAAGGTCGATTTCACGCAGCTGGCCCTGGCGCAGAACGTGCAGAAGCTGCGGGTGGTGGGCAACCTGCCCTACAACATCTCCACGCCCATCCTGTTCCATCTGCTTGAGCATGTGGCGGTGGTCGAGGACCAGCACTTCATGCTGCAGAAGGAAGTCATCGACCGCATGGTGGCCGAGCCCGCAACGTCTGACTACGGCCGCCTGAGTGTCATGCTGCAGTGGCGCTACGCCATGGAAAACGTGCTGTTTGTCCCGCCCGAGAGCTTCGACCCGCCGCCGCGCGTGGACAGCGCCGTGGTGCGTATGGTGCCGCATGCCCAGCCGGCCGTGCTGGATCAGAAGCGGCTGGAGCAACTGGTGCAGGTGGCTTTCAGCCAGCGCCGCAAGATCCTGCGCCACACGCTGGGGCGCTGGCTGGAAGAAAAAGGCATCACGGCCGCCTTCGATCTGCAGCGACGCGCCGAAGAGGTACCGGTGGCGGAATACGTGGCCTTGGCCCAAGCCCCGGCTCTATGAAGTGAAAAAGCCACCGGCGAGCGGTGGCTTTTGTTCGTGGGCACTCGCGGAACTGGCTTTGCCAGGCCGCTGGGCGCGGCCCCCTCTTCAGAGGGGGACGGCGCGAAGCGACGGGGTGCTTCGGCTGACTATTGGCTACGCGGCAGCGAGCCAATAACCAGCATTAAACGGGCTGCTCATGCGCAGCGCCAGCGGTGATACGTCGAGCAATTTGTCGGTCGGCATCTTCTCGCCGCCGTCCTCGCCCAGTTCTATTCCGGTCGGAGCAGTTTCGCCGGGGGCGCCTTCCGCTTTAGCCTCATTCGCCCGTTCTGCTTGGCTGGTTTGTGCAGAACGGGCTACAGAAAAGAATAGAAGCACCGGAATGGTACCTTGCGGTCATTCCAGTAATCGGCGGCATCGCGGAAGATGTCGAGCAGCTGCTCGCGTGCTTCCTTGTCGAACTTGGCGTTGGCCGGGATGTGCTCGAGCACGGCAATGAAGCCAGGCTGCGGGCCCGACTTGTGCAGCGGATCCGTCAAGCAGTCATACAGGGCGTCAAAGTTCTTGCCCACATTGGCCGGCAGCATGAACTGCTGGGCAATCAGGTCCAGCACATCCTGCCGTGACTGGGCCTCGGCCAGGTTGGCATACAGGAAGTGGTGACCCAGACCCTGGGCGGCCTCCTGCAGGTCCGATACCCGGAAGGCCCGGATCGACTGAACGATATTGGTTCTTACAGTACGAAGTGGTGTATCCATCCCCGCGTCTCTTTCTTGGCTAAAACACTGATCCGATTCAGGGCACGATCCGGCGAAAGCTCGCGTAGTGATCGGCCGTGTAATAACAGGCATCCGGCGTCGTCGGCGGGCCACCGCAGACAATCCTGCGCGTGCCCCGGGTGCGCGCCCCAGGGGTGGGGACGGTGTATTCGCGGTAGTAGCCGCGCTTGTGGGCCGGGAGCAAACGCTCGCGGTTGCCAAACACCGTGCCATCCTTCTCATACGGAAACGGCCCGCCCTGGAGAATCCGGCGATAGGTTTCCGCACCCTGGCGTGGCAGTTCCGCCACCGACACCGTCATGGCGGCGTCCCCTGATGCCGGGCCTCGGGCCCCGACCCCAGTGGACACACAAGCTAGCGCCAGCAAAAAGCCAGTAAGTACCAACTTGATGCCTGAGCTGCGTCCCATGAGTCAAACTTGTTATTACTCTCCGGGTAAACCCGGAAGATTCAAGCCCGAGAGTGTCGCCGATCTGGTCCAAAAAAGCAAGGGCTTGCCTAATTCTTAGGCAAGCCCTTGCTTGGTGACAGGATAGGCCGTGAGTGCGTACTGCCCTTGTTTTGCCAGGCCTAGCGGATATTGGCATCCGCCACGGTAAGGGCGGTCATGTTGACGATGCGGCGCACCGTGGTGCTGGCGGTCAGGATGTTGACCGGCTTGGCCTCGCCCAGCAGCACCGGGCCGATGGCGATGTTGCCGCCGGCGGCCGTCTTCAGCAGGTTGTAGGCGATGTTGGCAGCGTCGAGGTTGGGCATGACCAGCAGGTTGGCCGAGCCGCTCAGGCTGCTGTTGGGCATCAGCACGGCGCGGGCGGCAGCGTCCAGGGCCACATCGCCATGCATCTCGCCGTCCACTTCCAGCCAGGGGGCCTGCACGCGCAGCAGATCCAGGGTCTGGCGCATCTTGATGGCGCTGGGCTGGTTGCTGCTGCCGAAATTCGAATGGCTCAGCAATGCCGCCTTGGGGTGCAGGCCGAAACGCATCATTTCCTCGGCGGCCATGATGGTGATCTCGGCCAGCTGTTCGGCCGTCGGGTCGTAATTGACGTGGGTGTCCACCACAAAGATCTGGCGGTCCGGCAGGATCAGGCCGTTCATGCAGGCATAGGTGTTCACACCCGGGCGTTTGCCGATAACCTGGTCGATGTACTGCAGGTGCATCGAATTGGTGCCCCAGGTGCCGCAGATCAGACCGTCCACATAACCCTTGTGCAGCATCATGGCGCCGATCAGTGTCAGGCGCCGGCGCATCTCGATCTTGGCGATCGGCGCCGTCACGCCCTTGCGCTCGGTCATGCGGTGGTAGGTCTGCCAGAAATCGCGATAACGCTCGTCGTGCTCGACGTTGACCACGTCGTAGTCCTGGCCCTCCTTCAGGCGCAGACCGAACTTCTCGACCCGCTGGGCGATGATGGCCGGGCGTCCGATCAGGGTCGGGCGGGCCAGGCCCTCGTCGACCACGATCTGGGCGGCGCGCAGGATGCGTTCCTCTTCACCCTCGGCGTAGGCCACGCGCTTCTTGGTCGCCTTCTTGGCGGCCATGAAGATGGGCTTCATGGTGGTGCCCGAGGCGTAGACGAAGGCCTGCAGGCGCTCGCGGTAGGCCTCCATGTCGGTGATGGGGTTGCGCGCCACGCCGCTGTCCATGGCCGCCTGGGCCACGGCCGGCGCGATCATGATCATCAGGCGCGGGTCGAAGGGCTTGGGGATCAGGTAGTCCGGGCCGAAGGACAGCTGCTCGCCAGCGTAGGCCGCGGCCACCACCTCGCTCTGCTCGGCCTGGGCCAGTTCGGCCATGGCGCGCACGGCGGCGACTTCCATCTCGTCGGTGATGGTCGAGGCTCGCGCATCCAGCGCACCACGGAAGATGTAGGGGAAGCACAGGACGTTGTTGATCTGGTTCGGGTAGTCCGTGCGACCCGTGGCCATGATGACGTCGTCGCGCGCGGCCTTGGCTTCTGCGGGATCGATTTCCGGATTCGGGTTGGCCAGGGCGAAGATGATGGGCCGGGCCGCCATCTTCTTGACCATGTCGGCCTTGAGCACGCCGCCGGCGGACAGGCCCAGGAAGATGTCCGCGCCGGCGATGACGTCGGCCAGCTTGCGCGCGTCGGTTTTCTGCGCAAATTGGCGCTTGTCGTCGTCCATCAGCTCGGTGCGGCCTTCGTAGACCACACCGGCCAGGTCGGTCACCCAGATGTTCTTGCGCGGCATGCCCATCTTGAGCAGCAGGCCCAGGCAGGCCAGCGCGGCGGCGCCGGCGCCCGAGGTGACGAGCTTGACCTCCTTGATGTCCTTGCCGGCGACCTTCATGCCGTTGAGCAGGCCGGCTGCCACCGTGATGGCGGTGCCATGCTGGTCGTCGTGGAAGACCGGGATCTTCATGCGTTCGCGCAGCTTGCGTTCGACGTAGAAACAGTCCGGGGCCTTGATGTCTTCCAGGTTGATGCCGCCGAAGGTGGGCTCCAGCGCAGCGATGATGTCGACCAGCTTGTCCAGGTCCGTCTTCTCGTCGATCTCGATGTCGAAGACGTCGATGCCGGCGAATTTTTTGAACAGCACGCCCTTGCCTTCCATCACCGGCTTGGAGGCCAGCGGGCCGATGTCACCCAGGCCCAGCACGGCCGTGCCGTTGGTGATCACGCCGACCAGGTTGCCGCGGCTGGTGTACTTGTAGGCCGCGGCCGGATCCTTGACGATTTCCTCGCACGGCGCAGCGACACCGGGGGTGTAGGCCAATGCCAGATCGTGCTGGTTGATCAGCTGCTTGGTGGGCGCGATGGCGATCTTGCCGGGGGTGGGAAACTCGTGGTACTCGAGGGCGGCGCGACGCAGTTGTTCGCGTTTGTCGTTGGACGACGGTGTGCTGGACATCAATCAACTCCTGCTGCAGGCCTGATTTGTGATGGGGCCGGACAGCGCGGTCATTCGCACGGCCCGTCCCAACGGTCTGCTTCTGTGGGGAAACGGATTGTAGACCTCGAAAGCCACGGTTTTGCCCAAGGCCACAGGGGAAAGAGGCCTCGGTTTTTACTTATACGCAAAACTGGCGCGACCGCTCCGTCTTCAGCCAGGGGCGGATTCCGCAGTCACACCGGGTTGGGCGAAATTCGGAAGTGACTTGCGTTCCCAGGCTTTCTCGTGGAGGAAGAAGGCCACGGCCTGCACCGTGGGCTCCAGCAGGCTCAACGTGAAGGCCATGAACAGATCACCCGTCACCGCATAAGCGACCGCGGCGGCCACCATGATGTGCACCAGGTAATAACTCGCGGTCTTCTTGAGCGTGGGCAGATTGGCGCGGGCGAAATTGGCCATGACAGCATCTCCAAAAACAAATGGATTGGCCGCAATGGTAGTTTTTATCTATCCAGCAGCCCAATTGCTTTTGCCAAAGACCGACATAGGCCCGCTTATTTCTCCAGCCAATCGAGCAGGACGTTCATGCGATCTTCACCGCTAGTATCAAAGGCCGCGATACCGATGCGTTGCAGGATCTCTGGGCCCCCGGCCTTGTCCGGCAAAGAGACCAGCGCCATCTGGATCGCCTTGATCTGCTCGGGTTTGAACCGGGCGTGCGCCACCAGCGGGAAATAGGGCTGGGCCACGCTACGGTGCAGGACACGAAAGCCGTCCTTGTCCAGTTTGCGTGCCGGACCGGAATAGGAGGCAATGGCCCCGATGTCGGCGAATTTGTTGTCCAGGTAAAAGGTCACGGCCGCCTGTTCGCGCACGTACTGCACGTTTTCCTTCGCCAGGTCGATGCCGCGGTCGCGCAGCTCGGCGCGGCAGAAGCGCGACATGTAGGACACCTGCTCGGGCATGACAAAGCGTTTGCCCCGGGCCTGCTCCAGTTTCTGGATGGGCGCATCCTTGGGCACGACGATGAGGCATTGCCCATCGGGCTGTGCACTGGCCAGGTAGTGGTAGCCGTTGTCACGCATGCCGCGGGCCGGATAGTCGCTGGGGCGGGCCATGACGAAGTCGAACTTGCCGTCTTTCATGCCGCTTTCCAGCGTCGCGAACTCGCGAGCGAACACGACGCTGACCTTGGTCCGCAGAACACCGCCGATCACGTTGGCCAGGTCCTGGTATTTGGCAATGACGCGGCCATGGTCGAGGCCGCCGGAGGTGCCTTCACTGATGGCCAGCACCAATTGGGACTGGGCCCGCGCCGGCCCACCTGGCAACAACAGGGCGACCAGACACAAAACACAGAGCCTATGCACAAACTTCATCAGCGATCCCCATCAAAAGAAGAACAACATTCAGAACACTGAATCTGCTGGCCGAAAAAACCCTCTCGCAGGGCGAGAGGGCTTGGTCAGCAGGAGTTTACTGGTTGACCGGCGACTTGGGGTCGAGCAGCAGGGCCATGATGTGCTTGACCTGCTGTTCGGTCAGCACGCCCTTGTGACCGGCGCGCGGCATCTGCGAGCAGGCGTTGTAGGCACGTGCGTTCCAGATCTTGCCCCAGGTGTACTGGATGATGGCCGCAGACTCGGGCGCATACAGGTTGCTCACACCACGGATCTTGCCGTAGTTGTACAGGCTCGGGCCCAGCGTGCCAAAGGAGATCTCCTGCTTGCTGATCTGGTGGCAGTTGTAGCAGTTGCCGCCGTTCTCGCTGCCGGCCGCATCGCTCCAGGTCATGCCGCGACCGCTCTGGGCAATCTTCTCGCCTTCCTTCCAGTCACCGATGTACTGGCCGCCCGCGGGCCACTTGATGCTGGCGAAGTTGGCCGCCTCGATGGCCTTGGCCGTCTTCTCCTCGATGGGCTTGCCCGCCACGTCGGCCTTCATGCATTCGAGGTTGGCATCGTCCAGCACCAGGCGGTCGACCTTGGCCTGGCCCTGGTCACGGAAGGAGGCCTTGGCGATGTCGGTCGCCATCTTGTCCAGCTCGGCGCTGCTGGGCAGGCTGGAGCAGCCAGCCACCAGTGCAGCAGCCAGGGCAGCAAAGCCTGCAATGTAGAGAGTCTGTTTTTTCATGGTATCGGTCTCCTCTTAGCGCTTGATGGCCGGGGCGATGTTCTCGGCGCCCTTGGCGTTGACACCCATATAGGTGCCCAGGGCGACGGTGGCGTCACTGCCAAACAGCGGGTAGGGGAAACGCTGCTGGCGGTAGCAGTCGTTCAGGCGCAGCTGCATGCTCCACATCTGGCCGTTGGAGACGCGGTAGGCCGGCCAGGCGGCAAAGCCGATGCCGTCACCCGGATTCTTGGTCAGGTTGGGCAGGTCCTGCAGGCGGATGCGCTTGCCGTCCTCGCCGTGGCAGCTGGCACAGGAGAAGTCGTGCGAGCCGCTGCGCATGAAGAACAGGCGCTTGCCCACTTCGTACATGACCTGCTCCTGGCTGTGGCTCTGGGGCAGGTTGAATTTCATGCCGCGCGACTCGGCAGCGATCCAGGTGGCCAGGGCCGTGACGTTGGCCTGCTCGCCGCGGCCAAAGGCCGTCTTGGCGATCTCCGCGCCGTTGAAGCCCTGCAGGGTCTCCATGCAGCTCACCAGGCGGGACTCCAGGTCCTGCACCTTGTTGGTGTCGGCAAAGTGGCGCGGCAGCTCGACGAAAGCACCCTTGACCACGCCCGGGCCCTTGCCCAGATCACACTTCTCCAGCGAGGCGTTCTTGGGGCCGCGCTTTTGCTTCCACAGGTCTTCACCCTTGGCTTCGAACAGCTCGGCCGGGTTACCGTCGGCCAGCATGGCGCGGTATTCCGCAATGCCGTCGCTGGCGGACTTCTGGGCCAGCGCACTTGCCGCGAGCATTGCGCTGGCGAAAAGCAGAGCCCAAGACTTGGCGTATTTCATAGTCACCTCTTTCTTGTTTGCAGGAATCTTGCTCAGGACACCGTTGTTTCGTCGGTACGGCTGTCGCCCTTGTTGTCCTTCCAGGTCACGGCAATCTTGTCACCGGCCTTGGCACCCTTGACCACAAACTGCATGAAGGGGTTCTTGGAGACGGCCGGGCCCCACTCGGCGGTCATCACAACCTTGCCGTTCAGGGAGGCGCTGACGTCCTGGATGAACCACGCCGGCACCAGCTTGCCTGCCGAGTCCTTGCGTTGTCCGGATTCCATTTCGTGGCTCATGAGTACGCGCACGGTGGCCTTGTCGCCAGCGGCTTGCGCGCGAATGCGCATCGGATCTGCCATTTTGATACTCCTAAATCTGTGTGAATACTGTGGTGGTTCTGTGCGTCAGCGCTTAACCGCCGCAGCCGCCCAGCGTGACCTTGACTTCCTTCTTCGCAAAGAAGGCCTTGCCATCAGCCATGATGGCCACGGCGTACACGTCCGAGGACTGGCCCATCTTGGCGCGCGTGGCAAAGTTGGCTTCCACCGCATCGCTCACGTTGAACATGGCCACCATGGCCGCCGGGTTCTTCTCCACCAGGATCAGCATGCGCTTGACGCCTGCCAGCGTGGTGCTGGCCGTCAGCGGCACCACCGCACCGTTCTCGGCAATGTCCGGACCACCAATGGTCACGTCCTTGCTCTCCACCGGAGCGCCCGCGCCCAGGGCCTTGGCCACTTCGGCCGCGGTCTTGGCGTCAAAGGCAGCCTTCTCGTAAGCCGCAGCCTGCTGCGGGATCAGGCCGGCGGAGGCCAGCAGGCCCGCCACCACGGCGCTTTGTTTCAGTGTCTCGCGACGAGTTTGCATCGATGTCTCCTTGTTGAAATGAAAGGCGAGAGAAAAATCAGGGGCGGATATAGGCGTAGCCCTGCTGCTGCTTCTGCATCAGCTCCACGACGCCTGCCGGTACGTAGGCGATGTCGGGCAACATGTCGGCCCGGCTGAGCTTCTGCGCCTTCAGGGTGTTCTCGCAGGCAACGACCTGCATACCGCCCTTGAGCGCCGCAGCAATGCGAGCGGCCACCGGTGAGTCGAGTTTCAGCATGCCGATGCCGGGGCCGTAGACCACGATCTCCAGCGCCACGGTGCTGGCACCCAGGTCCTGGATCACGTTTTGCGCATTGTTCAGGGCCAGGTTCCATTTGCCAGGATCGTTGTCGCTGACCTGGATGACGAGCTTGTTGGGCCTGCTGCTCTTGTCGCTGGCCAGGGCCGGGGTGGATACGAAGGCGCCTGCCAGCAAGGTGCTGGCTGCCGCGATGAAACTGCGCTTGCCGGTGATATCCCTCATGCTTGTTGTCTCCTGGGTTTGTGATGGTGGGATGGGGAACGAACTACAAGGAAATCAGGCCGGTGGCAACGAGAAGACGCGGTTGGCCACGGCCAGCGCCTTTTTCTTTTCCGCCACGAGAATCAGCGGCCGGCCGTCACGGCCGGTCACCACCTGCCAATGGACATTGCCCCACCAGCCCTGGTCTTCCTTCAGGTGGACCGGCTGCTCGAAGGCAAAGACGGTGACGATGCCGCCCTTTTCGAAGAAGGTGGTCAGGTGGTAGGCCAGCTTGCCGTCGATGTCGCAGGGGCGCATGAGCTGTGGGTAGCCGGGGACGGGCTTGTTCTTTTCCAGGCCCAGTTGCGCCAGCAGGGTAGGCGCGTCCATGAAGCTGCCGCGCAGCGTGCGCTCGTAGTACTCGTGTTCGATGGCGCCGCGCACCAGCTCATGCGGGCGCACCGCCAGCACACCGCCCAGCAGGGCGCCGGCGACGAAGGCCAGCACGCAACAGCTCTGGACCCAGCGGCGCGAGAACCAGGGTGTATGGCGGAACAGCGATACAGGGGCCTCGCCCGTTTCATAAGCCAGGGAAAGCTCAGCCCGGGCCCGCAGGTCAAAATCGTCGTCAAGTTTGGGGTGCATGGTTCTGTCCTTCCCGCCTCAGCTCTTGCGTAGCGGGGTGACCCGGCTGCCGGCGGGAACCGGGCTTTGCCCGTTGTCAAGGTTCTTTGGTGCTGGCGTGACCAGGGCGTTCTTGAGCGCATCGCGCGCGCGCGCCAGCCGGGAGAGCACGGTGCCGGGCGCGATCTCCAGCGCCTCGGCGATCTGTGCCGTTGGCATGTCGTCGAAATAGTGCAGCACCAGGACTTCGCGATGGATGGGGGCGATACGGCTCAGGGCCTTGACCACATCAAGCTTGTTGTCGATGCCTGCATCGGCGGCCTCGCCCCACTGGTCTTCCTCGCTGTCGTCCAGGGAAATGGTGCAAGGCGGCAGGTGGCGGAAGATGCTGCGCCGCATGATCTGGAACAGCCAAGGGCGTACCAGAGTGGCATCGCGCAACTGGTCGCGGTGCTTCCAGGCATTGGTGTAGCAGTCCTGCACCACGTCTTCTGCAATCGCACGCGATCCCGTCAGCGCCCAGGCGCTGCGCATCAGGAAACGGTAGTGATCACGAACCCACTGGTTGTAGCGGGCCTCAGAGTTCAGGAACATATGCAAGAGAGCGCGGAAACAGCGCGTCTATTCCCGGCAAATCCGGGTATTTGCTAGGGGTTAACCCGCGCGGCAGCTTCAGGGGCGCATCAGGGCTTCGATTTCGTCGGCGTTCACCGGTACGCCGCGCGAGATCAGTTCGCAGCCGTTGGCGGTGACGAAGGCGTCGTCCTCGATGCGGATGCCGATGTTCCAGTATTCGCGCGGCACGTCCTCGGCCGGGCGCACATAAAGACCGGGCTCGATGGTCAGGCACATGCCCGTTTGCAGGAGGCGGCTGGGCCGGTCCTTGATGACTTCGCCGGACAGCGGATCCTTGCGTTCGCTGAGCTGGCCCCGTTCGCTCGGTTCCACATAACTGCCGCAGTCATGCACGTCCATGCCCAGCCAATGGCCGGTGCGGTGCATGTAATAACGGAAATAGGCGCGGCTGGCGATCACGTCGTCCACGCTCCCCACTTTGTGCTTGTCGAGCAGGCCCAGGTCCAGCAGGCCCTGCGAGAGCACGCGCACCGTTGCCTCGTGCGGCTCGACAAAGCGCGCGCCGGCACGGGTAGCCTCGACCGAGGCTTCCTGCGCAGCCAGGACCAGCTCGTAGAGCGCGCGCTGCGGGCCGGTGTAGCGGCCGTTGGCCGGGAAGGTGCGGGTGATGTCGCTGGCGTAGCCGTCGAGCTCGCAGCCGGCATCGATCAGCACCAGTTCGCCGTCGCGGATGGCCGCATTGTCGGCACGGTAGTGCAGTACGCAGGCGTTGGCGCCCGCAGCCACGATGGAGCCGTAGGCCGGGTATTGCGAGCCGTGGCGGCGGAATTCGTGCAGCAGTTCGGCGTCGAGGTGGTATTCGCGCACGTCCTGGCCCGCGCGCAGCATGCGGGCCGACAGCTGCATGGCGCGGATGTGGGCGCCAGCGCTGATCTGCGCAGCACGCCGCATCACCTCCTGCTCGTGGGCGTCCTTGACCAGGCGCATCTCGTCCAGCAGGGCGCACAGATCGCGCTGGGATTCCGGGCACAGTGCCCCATAGCGCACGCGCGAGCGCACGGCCTTGAGCCAGCCTTCGATGCGGCCTTCCAGGCCAGGATGTGTGGCAAAGGGGTACCAGACCGTGGCCTTGTTTTCCAGCAGTTTGGGCAGGCGTTGCTCCAGTTCGGTCACGGGAACGGCAGCGTCTACGCCCAGCGTGGCCGGTGCCGCCTCGGGACCGAGGCGGATGCCGTCCCAGATCTCGCGTTCTAGGTCCTTGGGATTGCAGAACAGGGTGGTGTGACCCTCGCTGGTGATGACGAGCCAGGCGTTGGGTTCGCCAAAGCCGCTCAGGTAGTGGAAATAACTGTCGAAGCGGAACAGGAATTCGCTGTCGCGGTTGCGCAGGTGCTCGGCGGCGGTGGGCACGATGGCCACGGCATCCGGGCCAAGCTGGGCGGCCAGGCGCGCGCGACGCTGGGCGTAGAGGGCGGCGTTGGGAACAGTGCTCATGGTCTTGCGGGTGATGCGTTGAGTTGTGCCAGGCGCTCCGGGGTGCCGACATCGGTCCAGGCCCCGGTATAGAGCTCGGCGCTGATGCGCTGATTGTCCATGGCCTTGCGCAGCAAAGGTGCCAGCGGGGTCTTGACGCCCTGCGGGTTGCCGGCCGGGATCTCGCACCAGGGCCGGGCGAAAAATTCGCGGCGGTACAGGCCGATGGTGCTGTAGGTGTATTGCACGGCCGACTGGTTCAGGGCCAGCTGGCGGCCGGGGGCCTGCGGATCGGGCGCCAGGCCGAAGTCGCCGTCCGGGTTGTGCGGCGGGTTGGGCACCAGCCAGAGATGGGCCAGCTTGTCGCTACGGGCAAAACGTTGCACGGCCTGGCGCGAGAACTCGAAACCGGGCGCATAGACATCACCCGCGAGCACCCAGAAGATGTCGCCCAGCAAGGGCAGCGCACGTGAGATGCCGCCAGCCGTTTCCAGCGCAGCGCCGAAATCCAGGCTTTCCCAGGAGTATTCGAGGGCCAGGGCGCGCCCGCAGCTGCTGTGCGGCAACGGGCCGAAATACGCCGGAATCTGTTCGCCCAACCAGGCGGTGTTGATCACGATGTCGGCGAAACCGGCATCGGCCAGGGCGTCGACATGCCACTGCAGCAGCGTTTTGCCCTGCACCGCGAGCAGGGGTTTGGGGATGGCATCGGTCAGCGGGCGCATGCGCTCGCCGCGTCCGGCCGCCAGCACCATGGCCTTGATGGAAATCGGATCTTGCACAGCCCGCACTGTAGACCATGGCACAGGCGTCGCCCGCCCATCCCGTCCCGCAGCTAGGGGCCGGTAAAATAGCGGGTTCCCCCTGACACCCCCTTCCGGAGCGGCCCTACATGGCAAATACCCGACAGATGGCCAACGCGATCCGCGCGCTGGCAATGGACGCAGTGCAACAAGCCAATTCCGGACACCCGGGTGCGCCCATGGGCATGGCCGACATGGCCGTGGCGCTCTGGGGCGACCATCTCAAGCACAACCCGACCAACCCGCAGTGGGCCAACCGCGACCGCTTCGTGCTGTCCAACGGCCATGCCTCCATGCTGCTGTACGCGCTGCTGCACCTGACGGGCTACAAGCTGCCGATGCAGGAACTCAAGAACTTCCGCCAGCTGGGCAGCAAGACGGCTGGCCACCCCGAAGTGGGCCACACCCCCGGCGTGGAAACCACCACCGGTCCGCTGGGCCAGGGCGTGAGCAATGCCGTGGGCATGGCGCTGGCCGAGAAACTGCTGGCCCGCGAGTTCAACCGCGAAGGCCACAGCATCGTCGACCACCACACCTACGTTTTCCTGGGCGACGGCTGCATGATGGAAGGCATCAGCCACGAGGCGGCCTCCCTGGCCGGCGCCTGGAAACTCAACAAGCTGATTGCCCTGTACGACGACAACGGCATTTCCATCGACGGCCAGGTGCAGCCCTGGTATGCCGACAACACCGCGCTGCGCTTCGTGTCCTACGGCTGGAACGTGATCGGCCCGATCAACGGCCACGACACGGCCGCCGTGTCCGAAGCCATCAGCCGCGCCAAGCAGTCGGGCAGCCAGCCCACGCTGATCATCTGCAAGACCGCCATCGGCCAGGGTTCGCCCAATCGCGCCAACACCGCCAAGGCCCACGGCGAGCCGCTGGGCGCCGAGGAAATCAAGCTCACCCGCGAGGCCCTGGGCTGGTCGCACGAACCCTTTGTGATCCCGCAGGAGGTGGCCAGCGACTGGAACGCCACCAGCCGCGGCATGAGCGCGCAGCAGCAGTGGGAGCAGACGTTTGCCGCCTACCGTACCGCCCATCCGGCCCTGGCGGCCGAGTTCGAACGCCGCATGAAGGGCGAACTGCCGAAGAACTTCGCCCAGGTGGCGGTGGACGCCGCTGTAGCAGCCCATACCAAGGCCGAGACCGTGGCCACGCGCAAGGCCAGCCAGATCGCGCTCGAAGCCTTCACGGCCGCCCTGCCCGAGCTGCTGGGTGGTTCGGCCGACCTGACCGGCTCCAACCTCACCAACACCAGTCACACGCCCAATCTGCGTTTCGATGCCGAGGGCCATGGCAACGGCGGGCGCCACATCAACTACGGCGTGCGTGAGTTCGGCATGGCCGCCATCATGAATGGCGTGGGCCTGCATGGCGGTTTTATCCCCTACGGTGGCACCTTCCTGACCTTCAGCGACTACTCGCGCAACGCCATCCGCATGGCCGCGCTGATGAAACAGCGGGTAGTGCACGTGTTCACACACGACTCCATCGGCCTGGGTGAGGATGGCCCCACCCACCAGTCCGTGGAGCATGCCGCCAGCCTGCGCCTGATCCCCAATCTGGACGTCTGGCGTCCCGCCGACACGGCCGAGACCGCCGTGGCCTGGGCTGTGGCCCTGCAGAACAAGAACAAGCCCACGGCCCTGCTGCTGAGCCGCCAGAACCTGCCCTACGCGCCCAAGAAGGACCTGGGTGATATCAGCCGCGGCGCCTATGTGCTGTCCGAGCCGGCCGACCTGGGCCTGAAGCAGAAGGCTCGTGCCGTCATCATCGCCACCGGCTCCGAAGTGCAGCTCGCGCTCAAGGCACAGGAATTGCTGGCCGCGAAGAAGATCGCCGTGCGTGTGGTCTCCATGCCCAGCACCACCACCTTCGACCAGCAGAAACCCGCCTACAAGCAGGCCGTGCTGCCCGCCGGTCTGCCGCGCATCGCCGTGGAGATGGGTGTGAGCGACGGCTGGTGGAAATACGGCTGCGCTGCTGTGGTGGGCATCGACACCTACGGCGAGTCGGCCCCGGCCCCGGTGCTGTTCAAGCACTTCGGCTTCACGCCGGAGAACGTGGCCGACACGGTGCAGGCCGTGCTGGCCCGGAACTGATTTCCTTGTGTTTTAACTTTTAGCGAAAGAGCAAATCATGACGATCAAGGTAGGCATCAACGGCTTCGGCCGCATCGGGCGCAACGTGCTGCGCTCCGCCGTGGCGAACTTCAAGGACATCGAGATCGTCGCCATCAACGACCTGCTCGAACCCGACTACCTGGCCTACATGCTCAAGTACGACAGCGTGCACGGCCGTTTCAAGGGTGAAGTCAGCGTCGAAGGCGGCACCCTCATCGTCAACGGCAAGAAGATCCGCCTGACCCAGGAACGCGACCCCGCCAACCTGAAATGGAACGAAGTCGGCGCTGACGTCGTCATCGAATCCACCGGCCTGTTCCTGGACAAGGCCGGCGCCGAGAAACACCTGGCCGCCGGTGCGAAGAAAGTCATCATCTCCGCCCCCAGCAAGGACGACACCCCCATGTTCGTCTTCGGCGTCAACGACAAGAGCTACGCCGGCCAGGCCATCATCAGCAACGCCAGCTGCACCACCAACTGCCTGGCCCCCGTGGCCAAGGTGCTGAACGACAAATGGGGCATCAAGCGCGGCCTCATGACCACCGTGCACGCTGCCACCGCCACCCAGAAGACCGTGGATGGCCCTTCCAACAAGGACTGGCGCGGCGGCCGTGGCATCCTGGAAAACATCATCCCCAGCTCCACCGGTGCGGCCAAGGCCGTGGGCGTGGTCATCCCCGAGCTCAACAAGAAACTCACCGGCATGAGCTTCCGCGTGCCGACCTCCGACGTTTCCGTGGTCGACCTGACCGTCGAGCTGAACAAGGAAGCCGACTACAAGGAAATCTGCGCCGAGATGAAGGCCCAGAGCCAGGGGGCCTTGAAGGGTGTGCTGGGCTACACCGAGGACAAGGTGGTGGCCACCGACTTCCGCGGCGAAGTCTGCACCTCGGTGTTCGATGCCGAGGCCGGCATCGCGCTGGACAAGACCTTCATCAAGGTCGTGGCCTGGTACGACAACGAGTGGGGCTACTCCAACAAGTGCCTGGAGATGGCACGCGTGGTGGCCAAATAAGTTCACGCGTCGGCCCGTCGAGGGCGATGACGACACAAGGGCTCATGACCGCAAGGCATGGGCCCTTGGTTTTCTGTGCTGGCCGGTTCAAGCACGCGATGTCAGGCATACCAGGGGGGGCTTGACGGCGTACGCCTTCTACCTATGATCCAGACAGCACAGGCATCCGCCTGCATGCACTACGGATCCAGGGGGTAAGCGATGAGACTCGCACAGCTGCTGTTGATGACGCTGGTGCTGCTGGCAGGCGCCGGCAGCCGGGCGGAAACGGGTGTCAGCGACAAGGAAATCATCGTCGGGCAGTTTGCGGCCATGTCTGGCCCCGCTGCCCAGCTGGGCCAGCGCCTGAACGTCGGCATCCAGGCTTATTTCAAATCGGTCAATGAACAGGGCGGCGTCAATGGACGTACCCTGCGCCTGCTCACGCGGGACGACGGCTATGAGCCCGACAAGGCCGTGGCGGCAGTCAAGGGCCTGATCGAGCAGGACCAGGTGTTTGCCCTGGTCGGTTCAGTGGGCACACCCACCGGACTGGCGGCACTGCCAGTCTTCACGGCGGCGAAGGTGCCCATGGTGGGCATGTTCACCGGCGCCCAGGGATTGCGCGAGCCCTTCAACCGCTATGTCTTCCATGTGCGGTCCAGCTACTTTGACGAGACCGAGCGCATCGTGCAGCACCTGACCACGCTGGGCGTGAAAAAAATAGCAGTGTTTTATCAGAACGATGCCTATGGCAAGGCCGGCCTGGAGGGCATGATGCGTGCGCTGACCAAGCGCCAGCTCAAGCCGGCTGGCACGGCGACGGTGGAGCGCAACACCGTGGACGTGGCGGCGGCGCTCAACACCCTGCTGCCGGCGCAGCCCGAAGCCGTGGTACAGATCGGTGCCTACAAGGCCTGTGCCGAGTTCATCAAGCAGGCACGCGCCAGGGGTTATGGCGGCCAGTTCTTCAACGTCAGCTTCGTGGGCTCCAAGGCCCTGGCCGACGAGCTCGGGCCGGCTGGCATGGGCGTGGTGATCTCGCAGGTGGTGCCCTTTCCCTACATTCCCTCGTCCCCCGTGGTGCGCGAGTACCAGCAGCGCATGAAGGAGTCCGGCCAGACCGAGTTCGACTTCTCCAGCATGGAGGGTTTCCTGATCGGCAAGGTCTTTGTGGAAGGTGTGCGCAGGGCCGGCAAGAACCTGACGCGGGACGCCCTCATCACGGCCCTGGAGTCCATGAAGGATGTGAACCTCGGCGGCTTCGAAATCAATTACTCGCCGCGCGACCACTCGGGCTCGAAGTACACCGACCTGACCATCATCGGCCGCGATGGCCGCTTTGTGCGCTGAGGCATCAGACGCATGCTTTGTCAGGCACGCGTCTGATGGCGTGCTTCAGCTCAGGTGCTTGCCAACGATGCCGGCCAGCTCGAACATGGTGACCTGGGCCTTGCCGAACACCGGCTTGAGCTTGGCGTCGGCATTGATGGCCCGCTTGTTCTGGGCGTCCTGCAGGCCCTGGGCCTTGATGTAGTCCCACAGCTTCTTGATCACCGCGGTGCGCGCCACCGGTTCGCTGCCGATCACGGCGGCCAGTTCGGCGCTGGGGGTCAGGCCGGCGGCTGCCTTGCGCGGCGCCTTGGCGGTCGTGGTTTTGGCGGCGCCTTTCTTGGCCGGCGCCTTTTTGGCGACGACCTTTTTCGCAGCGGTTTTCTTGGCGGCCGGGCCGCTCGTCTTGGCCGCCGCGCCTGCAGCGGATTTGGCCGCCGTCTTGCGCGGCGGGAACTTGGACGGCGCGAACTCGAAGGCGACCTTGTTGGCCTCCGCACTCCAGGCCAGGAAGGCCTTGAAGGGACGGCGCGTGCGCATGGAGACGAACTTGTCGAGTAGGTCGGTCTTGCCCGTGCTCAGCAGCTTGGCCATCTGCTCGCGCTCGATGGGCTGCTGCAGGATGATCTGGCCGCTCTTGAAATCGCAGCTCGGCGTGGGCTGGGCCAGGGTGGGCACGGTTCTCTCGCAGACGTAGTTCTTGCCGTGCTCGTAGACCGCGCCACCGCATTTGGGGCAGGCGCCCAGCGACTCCTTGGCCGAGAAGTCCACCAGCTCGCCGGTTTCCTCCGCCTTATCGTCGCCGAAGTCGAATTCGAGCTTGTAGTTCTTCGTCTCCTCGTCGAACTTGATCACCATTTCGGCGGTGAAGGGCCAGCCGGCCTTGGAGCGGAAACCGTCCAGCGGGCCGATGCGCTTGTCGCGCAGGAATTGCTCCACTTCGGCCACCTCGAAGGTGCGGCCGGCCGGGGTCTTGCCAAAGGAGAAGCCGCAACCCTCGCCATCCCCCTTCTTGCCGGTGCAGGTGTAGCGACGGTAGTTTTCCTTGACCACGCCGCCGCAGTTCGGGCAGGGTGTGGTGAGCGTGGCGTAGTCGCCGGGCACGGTGTCGCGGTCGTACTCCTTGGCCTTCTTGACGATGTGCTCGGTCATGGCGGCGATCTCGCGCATGAATTCGGCACGCGACAGGCGGCCATGCTCCATCTCGGAGAGCTTGTATTCCCACTCGCCGGTCAGCTCGGGCTTGGAGAGCTCTTCTACGCCCAGGCCGCGCAGCAGGGTCATGAGCTGGGAGGCCTTGGCGGTGGGAATCAGCTCGCGCCCTTCGCGCAGCATGTACTTTTCGTTCAGCAGGCCTTCGATGATGGCCGCGCGCGTGGCGGGTGTGCCCAGGCCTTTCTCGTGCATGGCCTCACGCAGCTCGTCGTCCTCGATCAGCTTGCCGGCGCCTTCCATGGCGGAGAGCAGCGTGGCTTCCGAATAACGGGCCGGGGGCCGGGTCTTCAGCCCCTTGGGCTCGACGCTGTTGGTCTTGACCTTCTCGCCGGTCTGCACCGGCACCAGGGTCTTGCTGCTGCCTTCGCCCGGCGCCAGCTCGTCCTCGGCCTCCTTGCCGTAGATGGCCAGCCAGCCCGGCTTGACCAGCACCTTGCCTTCGCTCTTGAAGTTGTGGCCGGCGGCCGTGGTGATGCGGGTGGTCACCTGGTACTCGGCGCTGGGGAAAAAGATCGCCATGAAACGGCGTGCCACCAGGTCGTACAGCTTCTGCTCGGCGTCCGAGAGGCCGCTGGGCGCCTGCAGCGTGGGGATGATGGCAAAGTGGTCGCTGACCTTGGCGTTGTCGAAGATGCGTTTGTTGGGCTTGATGTAACCACCCTTGAGCGCGGTGGCCGCGTGCGGTGCCAGGTGCTTCATGCCGGAGTCGGCCAGCATGCCGAAGGTCTCCTTGGCCACGGCCAGATAGTCCTCGGGCAGGTGGCGTGAGTCGGTCCGCGGGTAGGTCAGGGCCTTGTGGCGCTCGTACAGGCTTTGCGCGATGGACAGCGTGGTCTTGGCCGAGAAGCCGAACTTGCCGTTGGCTTCGCGCTGCAGGCTGGTCAGGTCGAACAGCATGGGGGAGGCCTGGGTGCTGGGCTTGCTTTCCTCGCTGACGGTGGCGGTCTGGCCGCGCACGGCATCGGCTATGGCGGTGGCTTCCTGCTCGCTCCAGACGCGGTCAGCCCGCTTCTCGGCGTCGTCTTCGGTCTTCTTCCACTTCGGGTCGAACCATTTGCCCGCGTAGTCGCCGGCCTGGGCGCCGAAGCTGGCGTGCACCTCCCAGTAATTGCGGCTGATGAACTTGCGGATCTGCTCCTCGCGTTCCACCACCACGGCCAGCGTGGGCGTCTGCACCCTGCCCACGGTGGTCAGGAAGAAGCCACCATCGCGCGAATTGAAGGCGGTCATGGCACGGGTGCCGTTGATGCCGACCAGCCAGTCGGCCTCGGAGCGGCTGCGCGCCGCATCGGCCAGGGGCAGCATCTGTTTGTCGCTGCGCAGCTTGTCGAAGCCGTCGCGTATGGCCTGGGGCGTCATGCTCTGCAGCCACAGGCGCGAGACCGGTTTGCGTTGGGTCTTGGCGCGAGCTGGAGCGGCATCTTCGTTGCCGAAGGCGTACTGCTCGATCAGACGGAAGATCAACTCGCCCTCGCGGCCCGCGTCGCAGGCGTTGATCAGCTGGCCCACGTCCTTGCGCTTGGCCAGCTTGACCACGGCGTTCAGGCGGGTCTTGGTCTTGTCGACCGGCTTGAGGTCGAAATGCGGCGGAATCACCGGCAGGTGGGCAAAGCTCCACTTGCCGCGTTTCACGTCGTACTGCTCGGGCGCCTGGATCTCCACCAGGTGGCCGACGGCACTCGTGACGACGTAGGTATCGCTCTCGAAATGCTCGTCATGTTTCTCGAATTTGCCGGCAGTGGGCGTGAGGGCGCGCACGATGTCTTGGGCGACCGAAGGCTTCTCAGCAATGACCAGGGTTTTCATCTGACTACAATCCAGTTTCTCGCGCGCGCGTACGCGCACGCATACACGGGCGCGCCCACGCGCGCCCATACGAGTTCACCTTACCAAATTTTTCAGCAGTGTCCAAGAATTCCGTTTCCGAGTCCGGCCGCCGTATCCAGACCCGCCGCTCCGGCGTCCATGGCAAGGGGGTCTTTGCCGTCCAGGACATCCCCAAGGGCGAAACCCTCATCGAGTACGTGGGCGAGATCATCAACTGGAAGGAGGCGCTGCGCCGCCACCCCCACGACCCCAAGGATCCCAACCACACCTTCTACTTCCACGTCGATGAAGATCACGTCATCGACGCCAAGGTGGGCGGCAACTCCTCGCGCTGGATCAACCACTCCTGTGAGCCCAACTGCGAGGCCGACGAGGAAGAGGGCCGCGTCTTCATCAAGTCGCTGCGCAAGATCAAGGCGGGGGAGGAGCTCAACTACGATTACGGCCTCATCATCGACGAGCCCTACACCAAGAAGCTCAAGGCGGAATACCCCTGCTGGTGCGGCAGCAAGCTCTGCCGCGGCACGCTGCTGGCACCGAAGGACGACGACAAGCCCAAGAAATCGAAGAAGTCCAAGAAGAAAAACAAGTCCAAGAGCGACAAGCGCTGAAGGAGTTCGCCATGCTGCGTTGGCCGGCCGAAGCGATCTGGGAAGCGGTGGCGCCCACCCTGCCCGGTTTCACGGTCGAGGTGCTGCCGCAGGTGGATTCCACCAGCACCGAGCTGATGCGCCGCGCCCGTGCCGGCCGGCTGGAGCCGGTGCTGCTGGTGGCCGAAGCGCAGACCGCCGGCCGCGGCCGCCTCGGGCGGCCCTGGAGCAGCGGCGCACAGCCCGGGGACGTGCTGACCTTCTCCCTGGGCCTGCCCCTGCAGATGGCTGACTGGTCCGGCCTGTCGCTGGCCGTGGGCCTGAGTGTGGTGCAGAGCCTGCACCCGGACCTGCGGCTCAAGTGGCCCAACGATGTCTGGCTGGCCGACCGCAAGCTGGCCGGCATCCTGATCGAGACCACCCAGATCGACACGGCGCGCTACGCGGTCATTGGCGTGGGGATCAACATCACGCCGCGGGACGCGACCGGGTTGGCCACGGCACCGGCCTGGCTGCAGGAGCTGGTGCCCGGCACCGACGCGCCGCAGGCCCTGCTGCAGGTGGCCGCGCCCCTGGTTCAGGCCGTGCAGCGTTTCGAGGTCCAGGGCTGGGCACCCTTCCAGTCCGCTTATGCAGCCAGGGATGTGCTGGCCGGCCGCGAGGTGACCTTGAGCGACGGGACCATCGGCCAGGCCCGGGGCGTGGATGGCAGCGGCGCGCTGCTCGTGCATACTGCTGCCGGGCTGAAGAAAATCTCCAGTGCCGAAGTCAGTGTCCGCCCCCTGAACTGAAGACCCCCCTCACCATGCTGCGCTTCCTCGTCCTGCTGCTGGTCCTCCTGAATGCGGGCTATTTCGCCTGGTCGCATGGCATGCTGCGCGCCTACGGCTGGGCCCCGGCCGAGCAGAGCGAGCCGCAGCGTCTGCAGCAACAGATCCGGCCCGAGGCCATCCGCATCCTGCCGACCGAAGAGGCGCGCCGGGCCGAGCAGGTGGCACTGACGCCGCCCAAGCCGCCGGAGTGCCTGCAGGCCGGCCTGTTCGACGAGGCCCAGACCGAGGCCGTGCGCAAGGTGCTGGAAACCGCCTTGCCGGTCGGAGCCTGGGCCCTGGAGACGACGGTGGAGCCGGCTCGCTGGATCGTTTACATGGGCAAGTTTCCCAATGCCGCGGCGCTGGAGAAAAAGCGCGCTGAACTGGACAAGATGAAGTTGAAGCTACAGCCTCTGGACAACCCCGAACTGCAGTTGGGTCTGTCGCTGGGGCGTTTCGAGACCCAGGCCCAGGCCCAGGCCTCGCTGAATACGCTGCAGCGTCGGGGTGTGCGCACGGCGCGTGTGGTCGAGGAGCGGCCCGAGACCCGGCAAAGCCTGCTGCGCATCCCGGCCGCCGACGAGGCCCTGCGGCCCAGGCTGGAAGAACTCAAGCCGGTATTGGGCGACAAGACGCTGCGCAGCTGCCGCTGATCCGGGCGCGCGGACGGGTCTTCAGTCCGGCGTCAGGTCGAAGCGCACCGTGAACCGCGCCCCGGGCGGTGTCTGTCCGGGGTGCGTGTCTTCCACGCTGATGCGCGCGTGGTGCTGCTGGGCGATTTCCTGGGCGATCGGCAGGCCCAGGCCCGAGCCGTCGACGTCATTGCCCAGGGCCCGGTAAAAGGGCTGGAACACCAGCTCACGTTCCGCCAGGGTGATGCCCGGCCCCGAGTCTTCCACCTGCAGCACGATGATCTTGCCGAAAGGGTCGGCCAGCACCCGTGCGGTGATGACCCCTGGCTTGTCGATGGTCGACGGCGTGTAGTTGATGGCGTTGTCCAGCAGGTTGCGCACGAGTTCCTTGAGCAGGGTCGGATTGCCTTCGAACATCACGCCGGGCATGCCCGGCTGGGCGCCTTCGTAACCCAGGTCGATGTGCTTGTCCATGGCGCGCGGCACGCTGTCCTGCACGACTTCCATGGTGATGCGTGCCAGGTCGCAGGGCTGGCGGCTCATGGCGGTGGTGCCGGCTTCGGCGCGGGCCAGCGCCAGCAGCTGGTTGACGGTGTGGGTGGCGCGGATGCTGGCACGTCCGATCTGGCGCAGCGACTGCTTGAGCTCCTCGGTGCTGGTGCCTTCGCGCTGGGCCAGGTCGGCCTGCATGCGCAGGCCGGCCAGCGGTGTCTTGAGCTGGTGCGCGGCATCGGCCAGGAAGCGCTTTTGTGCGCCGATCGAGTCCTTCAGGCGCAGCAGCAGGTCGTTGACCGAGGACACCAGGGGTGCCACTTCCAGCGGCACGGCCTGCGCGTCCAGCGGGCTGAGGTCATCCGGGCGCCGGGCCCGGATGCGTTCTTCCAGGCGGTTGAGCGGCTTGATGGCCTGCACCAGCGCCAGCCAGACCAGCAGCACGGCCAGCGGCAGCGTCACGAACTGCGGCAGCATCACGCCCTTGATGATCTCGGCGGCCAGCACCGAGCGTTTGTCCAGGGTCTCGGCCACCTGGACCAGCGCTGTTTTGGTGGCCTGTGTATCCAGGGCCACCCACATATAGGCCACACGGATGTCCTGGCCGTGCAGCACGTCGTCGCGCAGGCGCACGGTGCCGGCCAGCACGGGTTCGTCCTCGGGCGGCAGGGGAAAGTCCCGTTCGCCGCTGAGATAAACGCCGTGCAGGCCCAGGACCTGGTAGTAGACCGTGTCGATGTCGTCGGCACGTAGCAGCTCCCGTGCCGGCAGCGGCAGGTTGAACTGCACGTGCTGCTGGTTGACCGTGACCAGCTGGGCCAGGGCGTTGACGTTGTATTCGAGCGTGCGATCGAAAGGCTTGCCGGCGATGCTCTGGGCCACCAGCCAGGTCAGTACCAGGCTGATCGGCCACAGCAGCAGCAGCGGCGTGAGCATCCAGTCCAGGATCTCACCGAAGAGCGAGCGCTGCTCGCGCTGGAACAGCTTCATCGGCATGGCCTGTCTGCCGGGTGCCGATGCCGGCCGGTGCCGCGCGCAGGACCCATGGTCACTGGATCTTTTCCAGGCAGTAACCCAGCCCGCGCACGGTAGCGATTCGGATCGGCCCCTTCTCGATCTTCTTGCGCAGGCGGTGGATGTAGACCTCGATGGCGTTGTTGCTCACCTCTTCGCCCCATTCGCACAGGCGCTCGACCAGCTGGTCCTTGCTGACGAGGCGGCCGGTGCGCTGCAGCAGCACCTCCAGCAGGCCGAGTTCACGCGCCGAGAGTTCGACCATGCGGCCGTCGATGGTGGCCACACGGCCGGTCTGGTCGTAGACCAGCGGGCCGTGCTTGATGTGGCTGCTGGTGCCGCCCATGCCGCGACGCACCAGGGCGCGCACCCGCGCTTCCAGTTCCTGCAGCGAGAAGGGTTTGGCCATGTAGTCGTCGGCGCCGTAGTCCAGGCCCTTGACGCGTTCGTCCACGCTGTCGGCCGCCGTGAGGATCAGCACGGGCAGGCTGGAGCCGCGCGCGCGCAGTTTCTTGAGCACCTCCAGGCCGTGCAGCTTGGGCAGGCCCAGGTCCAGGATCAGCAGGTCGAACTCGCTGTTGGTCATCAGGGCCGCATCGGCCTCGGTGCCGCTGGCCACGTGGTTCACGGCGGCGCCGGAGCTGCGCAGGGTGCGTAGCAGGCCATCGGCCAGCACCTGGTCATCTTCGGCGATCAGAATCCGCATCTTGGTCTCCTGGGCAGCCGGCTGTCAGTCGCAGTCAACGGCTTGCGTGTTGTTGTGTCGCAATTTTAGGCGCTCGCATAGGCCTCCAGCCCAAGGGCAATCACGGTGGCCACTTCGGGGCTCACGGCCTGCTTGAGTTCGGCTTCGGCCTGGATCACGGCCCGCTGGAAGCCGCGCAACCAGGCCAGTCCGGTGGGCGTGAAGCGCACCAGCTTGGCGCGGCCATCACGCCCATCGGCTTCGCGCGTGACCAGGCCCCAGGCCTCGCACTGGTCGACCAGTTTGCCCATGGCCTGCTTGCTCATGCCTGCCGATTCCGCGAGTTCCTGGAGTCGCGCACCCTGCACGGCCAGGTGGCGCGTGATGTGGATGTGGGCTGCGCTGACCTGGCCGCGTGCGGCCAGGTTGGACAGGGCCAGCGGCACCTCGGCATCGTGCGCCATCAGCTGCAGCACGCGCTGGTCGAAGCGGCGCATGGCGTGGCCCAGCAGGCGCCCCAGATGGGTCTGGCGCCAGCCGTCGTCGACCGGAAAGGTGGCGGCATCCGTCATGGCTAAATAGTAAACCAAAATGACTAATTTATGGCTTTACTCGAAAGTACAAGACAGATAAATTACTGATCAAGCATCCAGCCTGTGGTTAAAAACACTGGATAACAAATCAACCCCCTCAAGGAGTCATCATGGACGTATCCGGCAAATCCATCAGCGTCGCCAACAGTGAAAAAGCCAAGGCCCTGGCGGCCGCGCTGGCCCAGATCGAGAAGCAGTTCGGCAAGGGCACCATCATGCGTCTGGGCGAGGGCGAGGCGATCGAGGACATCCAGGTCGTCTCCACCGGCTCCTTGGGGCTGGACATTGCCCTGGGCGTGGGCGGCCTGCCGCGCGGCCGGGTGGTCGAGATCTACGGCCCTGAATCGTCGGGCAAGACCACGCTGACCTTGCAGGTCATCGCCGAGATGCAGAAGATCGGCGGCACCTGCGCCTTCGTTGACGCCGAGCACGCCCTGGATGTGCAGTACGCGCAGAAACTGGGCGTCAACCTGCCCGACCTGCTGATCTCCCAGCCGGACACCGGCGAGCAGGCGCTCGAGATCGTCGACAGCCTGGTGCGCTCCGGTGCCGTGGACTTGATCGTGATCGACTCGGTGGCGGCGCTGACGCCCAAGGCCGAAATCGAAGGCGAGATGGGCGATTCCCTGCCCGGCCTGCAGGCGCGCCTGATGAGCCAGGCCCTGCGCAAGCTGACCGCTACCATCAAGAAGACCAATTGCATGGTGATCTTCATCAACCAGATCCGCATGAAGATCGGCGTGATGTTCGGCAGCCCCGAGACCACCACCGGCGGCAATGCGCTCAAGTTCTACGCCTCGGTGCGCATCGACATCCGCCGCACCGGCACCATCAAGAAGGGCGATGACGCCATTGGCAACGAGACCAAGGTCAAGATCGTCAAGAACAAGGTGGCGCCCCCCTTCAAGACGGCCGAGTTCGACATCCTGTTCGGCGAGGGCATCAGCCGCGAGGGCGAGATCATCGACATGGGCGTCAACGCCAAGATCATCGAGAAGTCCGGCGCCTGGTATGCCTACAACGGCGAGAAAATCGGGCAGGGCCGCGACAACGCGCGCGAGTTCCTGCGCGAGAACGCAGAGCTGGCGCACGAGATCGAGAACAAGGTGCGCGAGTCCCTGGGCATTCCGCTGCTCAACGAGGCCGCGGAGGCCGTCGCCGAGTAAGGCCGAGGGCGGGTAAGCGGGCCATGGCCACCGCCCGGCTGTCGTTCCAGCCTACGCTCAAGGGGCGGGCCTTGCGCCTGCTGAGCCAGCGCGAGCATTCGCGCCGCGAGCTCGAGCGCAAGCTCCAGCCCCATGAGGAGGAGCCTGGCACGCTGGCCTTGGCCCTGGACGAGCTGCAGGCCCGGGGTTTCATCAGCGAGGAGCGGGTCGCCGAGTCGGTGCTGAACCGGCGCGCCAGCCGGCTGGGGGCGACGCGCATTCGTCAGGAGTTGCAGGACAAGGGACTGGACAGCGAATTGATCGCGCAGGCCCTGTCCGGGCTCAAGGACAGCGAACTGGCGCGTGCGCGTGCCGTCTGGCAGAGAAAGTTCGAGACCCTGCCGCAGACGCCGCAGGAGCGGGCGCGCCAGACACGGTTCTTGCTGGCACGCGGATTCAGCGGTGAGGTGGTGCGCCGTGTGCTGGGCGGTGATCCGGCCGACAAAGAAGCCTGATTACAGACCCAGCATCAACTGGAGGTTCTGCACCGCAGCGCCGCTGGCACCCTTGCCCAGGTTGTCCAGGCGCGCGATCAGCACAGCCTGGCCCAGGCTGTCGTTGCCGTAGACACTGAGTTCCATCTTGTTCGTGCCGTTGAGCGCGGTCGGCTCCAGGCGGCCCCCCGCGGCTGGCGGCACCACGCTCACCCACTCGCTGCCGGCGTAATGTGCGCGCAGTACGTCTTCCAGCTGCTGGGTACGCGTGACACCCTTCATCAGGTCGAACTGCAAGCCGATCTGGTCGATCATGCCGGCGTAGAAATTGCCGACCGCCGGCACGAAGATGGGCCGGCGAGTCAGTCCGCTGTACAGCTGCAGTTCAGGCAGGTGTTTGTGCGTCAGACCCAGGCCATAGACCTCCAGCGGGGGCGCGGTCTTGGTCACCTCGTAGGCTTCGATCATCTGACGGCCGCCCCCGGAGTAGCCGGAGTAGCCGGACAGCACGACCGGATAGTCGGCGGGCAGCAGGCCGGCGTCGACCAGGGGGCGCAGCAGGGCAATACCCCCCGTGGGATAACAGCCCGGGTTGGCCACCCGCCGGGCCTGGGCCACCGACGCCGCCTGGGTGCGTGTGAGTTCGGGGAAGCCGTAGACCCAGCCCGGCGCCACACGGTGCGCCGTGGACGCGTCAATGATCTTGGGGCCGGGACGGCCCGAGGCTTTTTCAAGTGCGTCGACCAGGGCCACGGTCTCGACGGCCGCCTCGTCGTGCAGGCAGAGGATGACGAGGTCGGCACCCGCCAGCAGATCGCGTTTGGCCGCCGGATCCTTGCGGCGCTCGGGGGCGATGCTCAGCAATTCGATCTGCGGCATGGCCAGCAGGCGCTCACGGATCTGCAGACCGGTGGTGCCGGCCTCCCCGTCGATGAAGATTTTCTTGGCGGACATGGCGTATGCCTTGCTGGACTGATTTTCTGGGGCCGGGTCGGATCGCACCGATTTTGTGCAGAGCAACATGATACATTCCAAGGCTGTGCTAAATCCAGCACCAGCTACGGGACACACCGGTTCCGTGGTCGGACAGAAATCCATTTCCTGAGAGAGCCCTCATGAAGATCCACGAGTACCAAGGCAAGGAAATCTTGCGTCAGTTTGGTGTGCCTGTGCCGCGCGGCATTCCGGCCTTCACAGTCCAGGAGGCGGTCGAGGCTGCCCAGAAGCTCGGCGGCCCGGTCTGGGTCGTCAAGGCACAGATCCATGCCGGTGGCCGTGGCAAGGGCGGTGGCGTCAAGGTGGCCAAGTCCATCGACGACGTCAAGCGCCTGGCTGGCGAGATCCTGGGCATGCAGCTCAAGACCCACCAGACCGGCCCCGAGGGCCAGAAGGTGCGCCGCCTTTATATCGAGGACGGGGCCGACATCCAGAAGGAATATTACCTGTCCGTGGTGACCGACCGCGGCACGCAGAAGGTGGCCTTCATCGCGTCCAGCGAGGGTGGCATGGACATCGAGGAAGTGGCGCATGCCACGCCCGAGAAGATCGTCAAGGTCTTCGTCGACCCGCTCACCGGCCTGAGCCAGGCGCAAGGCCAGGAATTGGCCAAGGGCGTGGGCATGCCGGCCGACTCGCAAGCCCAGTTCATCGACATCTGCCAGAAGCTCTACAAGTGCTACATGGACACCGATGCCTCTCTGGTCGAGATCAACCCGCTCAACCGTGACGGCAAGGGCAATGTCATCGCCCTGGACGCCAAGTTCAACTTCGACGCCAATGCCCTGTTCCGCCACCCCGAGATCGTGGCCTTCCGTGATCTGGACGAGGAAGACCCGGCTGAAATCGAAGCTTCCAAGTTCGACCTGGCCTACATCTCCCTGGACGGCAATATCGGCTGCCTGGTGAACGGTGCCGGCCTGGCCATGGCCACCATGGACACCATCAAGCTGTTCGGCGCCGAGCCGGCCAACTTCCTGGACGTGGGTGGCGGCGCCACCCCCGAGAAGGTGACCGAAGCCTTCAAGATCATGCTCAAGAACGACAAGGTCAAGGCCATCCTGGTCAACATCTTCGGCGGCATCATGAAGTGCGACACCATCGCCACCGGCGTGATCACGGCCTGCCGTGCCGTGAACCTCAGCGTGCCGCTGGTCGTGCGCATGAAGGGCACCAACGAAGAGCTGGGCAAGAAGATGCTGGCCGAGTCCGGCCTGCCCATCATCAGCGCCGACACCATGGCCGAAGCCGCCCAGAAGGTGGTCGCTGCCGTCCAGGCCGCCAAGTAAAAGGAACCGTCATGTCGATCTACATCAACAAAGACACAAAAGTCATCACCCAGGGCATCACCGGCAAGACCGGCCAGTTCCACACGGAAAAGTGCCAGGAGTACGCCAACGGCAAGAACTGCTTCGTGGCGGGCGTGAACCCCAAGAAGGCGGGCGAGTCCATCTTCAACATCCCGATCTACGCCTCCGTCAAGGAAGCCGCCAAGCAGACCGGTGCCACCGTCTCCGTGATCTACGTGCCGCCGGCTGGCGCTGCCGATGCCATCTGGGAAGCTGTCGAGGCCGACCTGGACCTGGCCATCTGTATCACCGAAGGCATCCCGGTGCGCGACATGCTGATGGTGCGCAACAAGATGAAGGCCAAGGAAGCTGCAGGCGGCAAGAAGACCCTGCTGCTGGGTCCCAACTGCCCCGGCCTGATCACGCCCGAGGAGATCAAGATCGGCATCATGCCCGGCCACATCCACCGCAAGGGCCGCATCGGCGTGGTCTCGCGTTCCGGCACCCTGACCTATGAAGCCGTGGCGCAGCTGACCGAAATCGGCCTGGGCCAGTCCAGCGCCGTGGGCATCGGCGGCGACCCGATCAACGGTCTGAAGCACATCGACGTGATGCAGGCCTTCAACGACGATCCGGATACGGATGCCGTCATCATGATCGGCGAGATCGGCGGCCCGGATGAGGCGGAAGCCGCGCGCTGGTGCAAGGCCAACATGAAAAAACCCGTGGTCGGCTTCATTGCCGGTGTCACGGCGCCACCCGGCAAGCGCATGGGCCACGCCGGTGCCCTGATTTCCGGCGGTGCCGACACGGCTGACGCCAAGCTCGCCGTGATGGAAGAGTGTGGCTTCAAGATCACGCGCAACCCTTCCGAGATGGCCAGGCTGCTGAAAGCCCTGCTCTGATCCGGGGAACTCCGCCGACCACGTTTCATTGAGCGCGGTCAAGAATTGCGGTTTTCCACAATATCAAGCCCGGTGGTCCACTTGGACAATCGGGCTTGTTCATTTAAACCCAGGCGCGCTCTTGCGCTGCCCATCAAAAAGAGAGACAGCCGTGGAAGCATTTCTGACCGCCCATTTCTGGGTTGCCGTAGGGCAGATCATCCTGATCGACATCCTGCTTGGTGGTGACAATGCCGTGGTGATTGCCCTGGCTTGCCGCTCCCTGCCCCCGCAGCAGCGCACCAAAGGTATCTTGTGGGGTACGGCGGGCGCCATCATCCTGCGGGTGATCCTGATCGCCTTTGCCCTGACCTTGCTGCAGGTGCCTTATCTGAAGCTGGTGGGTGCCGCCCTGCTGATCTGGATCGGTGTCAAGCTGCTGATCCCCGAAGACGAGGACGAGCACAGCAACATCCAGGCCAGTGACAAGCTCTGGGGAGCCGTCAAGACCGTGATCGTGGCCGACCTGGTCATGAGCGTGGACAACGTGATCGCCATCGCCGGTGCGGCCCAGGGTGCTGGCGAAGAACACCAGCTGGCGCTGGTGATCTTCGGCCTGCTGGTCAGCATTCCCATCATCGTCTGGGGCAGCCAGCTGGTGCTCAAGCTGATGGATCGCTTCCCCATGATCATCACCCTGGGCGGCATGCTGCTAGGCTGGATTGCCGGAACCATGGCGCATACCGATCCGGCTGTGGTGGACTACCTGCCCCAGGAAAAGGTATGGAACTATGCCTTCGGCATAGCCGGTGCCCTGCTGGTGCTGATCGCGGGTAAGGTCGCCCAGAAGAAGCAAGCTCCGGCTGATGCCTGAGTTGCCGTCAGGTTTCATACCCGGCTGACTCCGGGCGGTCAGCGGGCCTTGTTGTTTTGCATAAAAACGACAAGGCCCTGCGCATTACTGCCTTGCTAGCTGAAGCCTGCTCTGCTAACGTTGAAAATTAGCATGGCGTACGTGGTACGCTGTTTTCGTTGGGGCTCCTGACGAGTAACCCCGGATTTGAACAGGCACGAATTGGCAACTTTACTCTCCAGCAGACGGCCTCCATCGCAAGCGAGGTCGACGTTTGCCGTGCCCCTGCACATGCATTCCCTTCCGGCCGATGGTGCTGTCGCCGTCCGGTTTGCCTTTGCCTGTTGGGTCAGCCCGGCGGTAAATCATTGAGCCATGACGACAGATGCCATGATTTACAGGTTTTTTGCCCAGACCGATTCCGGGTTGACGCGGGAAAACAACGAAGACGCGGTCGGCTTTGACGAAGGCTCCGGGGTGGCTGTCCTGGCCGATGGCATGGGGGGCTACAACGCAGGCGAAGTTGCCAGCAGCATGGCGACTTCCAGCATCAATTCCGAGATGAGCCGTTGGCTCGCCGAATCCGCCGAGGTCGCGACGGTGCAGGATATCCGCCGGGCGCTCGAAATCTGCGTGGGCAATGCCAATGCGGCTGTTTTTCGGGCCGCCCATGCGAATGCGCACTACTCGGGCATGGGGACCACCCTGGTGGCCGGCGTGTTCCGTGGTGCCGACCTGGTGGTCGGGCATATCGGCGATTCACGTTGCTACCGGTTGCGCCAAGGTGAACTGGTCCAGATCACCCGGGACCATTCGCTGCTGCAGGAGCAGATCGACGCGGGCCTGCTGACGCCCGAGCAGGCGGCCCTGTCGATGAACAAGAATCTGGTGACACGTGCCCTCGGGGTGGACGACGCCGTGCTGCTGGAAGTGCACGAACACGTTGTCGAGCCCGGCGACGTTTACCTGATGTGTTCCGACGGCCTTTCCGATATGGTCAGAGACCAGGACATTGCGAAAATCCTGCAAATGCCCCTGTCCCCGGAGTTGCGAGCGAAAACACTGGTCGACACGGCCAACGCGCATGGCGGCCGGGACAATATCACGGTCCTGCTTATCCAGGCCGAGGCGGGCGCTGAAAAGCGCGGTCTAATGGCCAGATTGCTGGGAAAATAACGAAGGTATATTGATAACAAGCAACAGGAATAGGAGTCGGGCATGCCGAAAATGATCGTATCGATCGACGGTGTTGTCATCAAGGAAGTGCAGTTGACCAAAGAGCGCACGACCCTGGGGAGGCGACCATACAACGACGTGGTGATCGACAATCTGGCAGTCAGTGGCGAACATGCTGCACTTCAGATGACGGGTAATGAGGTCATGCTGGAAGACCTCAACAGCACCAATGGCACATATGTCAATGGCAAGGCCGTCAAGAAGCAGGCGCTGCAAAACGGCGACACCATCGAGGTCGGCAAGTACAAGATCAAGTTCGTCAACGAGGTCGAGGCACCGGACTTTGACAAGACCATGCTGTTCAAGCCGGGAGAAACCCCGGGGGCGTCACCGGCCGCGGAAGGCGGCAACCTGAATGGCGCATTGCGAGTACTCTCGGGGACGGCCTCCGGTCGCGAAGTTCCCCTGACCAAGGCGGTCACGACGGTGGGCAAGCCGGGGGTGGCCGTGGCGTCGATTTCACGTCGATCCCAGGGTTATGTCGTGGCCCATGTCGAGGGCTCGGGCATTCCGCTACTCAATGGCGCACCGATAGGGAACGAACCCGTGGCGCTCAAGAGTGGTGACATGATCGAACTGGCGGGCACGAAAATGCAATTCATCCAGAATTGAGTCTGCCGCGGGGCTGTTGGGCCCCGTGCGAACCTGCAGGCCTGCGTCTGGCGCAGGCAGACTAAGGAGTGGGCATGAAGGTGCGTGTGTTGGGCTGCTCAGGCGCAATTGCCAGGGAATGCCGCACCACGTCCTTTCTGATCGATGGCGATGTGCTCGTGGATGCGGGAACCGGAGTCGGTGACCTGACCCTGGACGAAATGCTGGCCATCGACCATGTGCTGCTCACCCATGCCCATCTGGACCATGTGGCCGCCCTGCCCCTCATGCTCGACGCGATCGCAACGCGCCGCAGCCACCCGGTCCGGGTGCATGCACTGGCCGGCACCATCGAAGCCTTGAAGGCGCATATTTTCAATGATGTCATCTGGCCGGATTTCACACGCCTGCCCACCGTGGATATGCCGTTCATCCGCTTCGAGGAAATCCGGCAGGGGCAGGTGCTGGACATCGGCAACAAGCATATCGAGGTGCTGCCCGCGGTGCATACGGTGCCAGCCGTGGGTTTTGCCGTGATGGCGGAGCGGGCCTGTTGGGTGTTCTCCGGTGACACAGGCCCCAACCCGGCCTTCTGGCGCAGGGTCAACCAGCTGGACGTCGACATGCTGGTGATCGAAACGGCCTTCAGCAGCCGCGAGAGCCAGTTGGCCGAAATGAGCCAGCACCTCTCACCCGCGGTGCTGGCCCAGGAGCTGGATTGCATCGCCGCCGATAAAAACTACCCGATCTACATCACACATACCAAACCTGCAGAAACCGAGTTGATCATGTCCGAAATCCGCAAGTTGGAAGGCCATCGCCCCAGCGCCAGACAGGCGGCGCATGACATACGCTGGCTGCAGGCAGGGCAGGAGTTTGACCTATGAGTGCTGTCATGAAACCCCCGGGCGGTGGCATCCCGTCTGATCCGCCCTTTCCGGATTCGCAGCAGCCTTCGGACAAGCAGGACAAATCCTTCGAGGCGCTGTTTGTGCGTCAGCTCAAGCAGGTGGTCCTGCGTATCCACGAGACCGAAAACGTGGAGCAGATCATGCTGGAGGTCAGCCCCGAGATCTGCAAGCTCTTCAATGCGGATCGACTCACGCTGTATGCGATCAGCGATGATGAAACATCGATCGTTTCCAAGATCAAAACCGGCCTGACCAGCAGCCGCGAGTTGAAGCTGCCCATCAGCCCGCAGAGCATTGCAGGGTATGTGGCTTTCAGCCGCAAGCTGCTGAATCTGGCCGATGTCTACGACGAGGAGGCGCTCAAGCAGATCCATCCGTCACTGACTTTCCTCAAGGAAGTCGACAAGCGCTCAGGCTACCGCACCAAGCAGATGCTGGTGTCGCCCATCCTCGAGGGCGGCAACCTGTACGGGGTGCTCCAGGTTATCAACAACAAGGCCGACCAGTCGTTCAGCGAACTGGATATCAAGGGCGTCATCCAGCTTTCCAAGACACTGGCCACGGCCATCCGTCAGCGCCTGCAGAAGGCGGATGAGCCGCAGCGTATCCGGGCGACCAAATACGACGGCCTCGTGGCCGATGGCTTCTTGACGGGCACGCAGCTGCAAGACTGCGTACAGGAGGCGCGTAACGAGGGCCAGCCGGTCGAGCATCTGCTGCTGAGCCGGCACCAGATCACGCCGGCCCAGGTCGGCCCGTCGCTGGCCAGGTTTTTCGGCGTGCCTTACGAACCCTTCAATGCCGGGCGTATCCGCTCCGAAATGCTGCATGGCTCACTCAAGCGTGAATTTGCCGAAGGCCAGGGCTGGATTCCGCTGGAAGAGTCACCTGAAGGCCTGGTCATCATGTGCCTGGA